>DCTO01000119.1 GCA_002329285.1 Ruminococcaceae bacterium UBA1438 | reverse complement strand
GTGGTTTTCGTTATACAAAAATAAAGGAGAAGGCATCGCCTTCTCCTTTTGCTTTTGTTGAGGTTTTGTTTAATCGCTGAAATCGGTGTCAATCTGCAAATCAAAGCGGTAATCGGGAAATTGCTCCTGCAGTTTGCCGGTGATTTCCCGCCGAAGCTCCTTTGGGTTTTTTGCTTCAAAGCCCGCAACGAAATCCGCGTTTATAAGCTTTTTGTTCTCATCAATATACAGGCCATGAACCTGAAGCACGTTTTCAAAGGAAAGGATGATTTCCTCAACCTGCTTTTTAATTGCGATAACTCTTTCATCCCTTGTGTTAACGGAATAGATGCCCACTGCGGAGATGAAAACGCCGTGCTTTTCAAGAACCGCGTGCTGAATTTTTCTTGTTATTTCATCGATTTCATTGGCGGTCATGCTGTCCGGAATCTCAATATGGATTGATGCAACAAAGGTGTTCGGCCCGTAATTGTTAATAACGAGATCATATGCGCCCTGCACCCCGTCAACGCCGCAAACGGTTTCTTTAATGCCCTTTGATAATTCGGCATCCGCTCTTTCGCCCAAAATCTTGCTCAGCGTTTCCTTCAGAATTTCAACGCCGCTTTTGATAATAACAACCGCAATGATAACGCCGAGCCATGCCTCAAGGCTTACGCCCAGAGTGAGATAAATAATTGCGGCAATTACGGTTGATGCGGAAATAACCGCGTCAAAAAACGCATCCGTTCCGGAGGCTACAAGCGCATCCGAATTAACCCTTTTGCCCGCTTTTTTAACATAAAGCCCCAAAATCAGCTTAACAAAAACCGCCACGCCGACGATTATCAGCGAAACAGTGCTGTAATCTGCCGCTTCGGGATTAATGATTTTTTTAACAGAGCTTGTCAGCGAGGTTACGCCCGCATAAATAACGATAACGGAAATTATTGCGGAGGTGAGATATTCAACCCTGCCATAGCCAAGCGGATGCTTTTTATCCGCAGGCTTGCCCGCAAGCTTCATTCCAATGATTGTGATAACCGAGGAAAGCGCGTCGCTCAGGTTGTTAACTGCGTCAAGAATGATTGCAATTGAATTTGAAATAAGCCCGATAACCGCCTTGAAACCGACAAGCAGCAGATTAACGAGAATGCCGATAATGCTGGTTTTGAAGATTTCCTTTTCACGAACGGCAACGTCATTTTTTAATTCAGAATAATCCTTTTCCATTTTTTTGCCTCCTAATTTAAGTTGCGCACAATTTAAATTTAGCATAAAGAGGCAGCTTTGTCAAGAAAAAACCGCCGGAGCTTTCACCCCGGCGGCAGTTATTTTTAAAGCCCGAAGCTGACAGATAACGCTTCGTTAACCTTGCCCATATCTCCGCCGTCAAGCGTGCCCATTTTCTCACGGAGGCGGCGCTTGTCAATCGTGCGCACCTGCTCAAGCAGCACAACGCTGTCCTTTGCAAGCCCGCAATCTGCGGCGTTAAGCTCAATATGCGTGGGCAGATTTGCTTTATCCCTCCTGCTGGTTATTGCCGCTGCAATCACCGTTGGCGAAAAGCGGTTGCCCACATCATTCTGAACAATTAAAACGGGCCGGATTCCGCCTTGCTCCGAGCCGACAACAGGGNNCCTCGTTTAACTGTCATATTATCACCTTTGTGTTTTTTATTCTGTTTATATTTTTAACCTCTTTTTTGAGTTTTAAACATCCGGCAGCAAATAAGTTTATCTGCGCCTGTTTTATTATATGCCGAAAAACCTTTTTCGCACTGCGGCATATTATGATAATGCAAACTGTTTTGCAAGGAATAAATATCAATAAAAATTATTAAGGAGAATTTACATGGAGCAATATAAAGATAAATTCAATCCTTCCTTTCTGGTGAAGGATAAATCCGTTTTAACTCCGTTTCCCGGCGATGCGGCGGTTACAATGGCATATATTCCGTTTCAGCAGCAGCCCGTGGTTTATGCAGAGGAAAAAACCGCGCTGATGAACGGCACCGCCTTTCCGGAGCTTAATAAGCCATTCACAGGCAGGGGGAAATGGAAGCATGAGCAGAGAGCAATATCTTTTGCGCCTTTCCTCTGCACAATTTGCAATGTGGGAAATGAGAATGTATCTGGACACTCACCAGGGCAATGCAGAGGCAACCGGGCTTTATGAAAAATATCAGGCACAGTATGAAAAGCTGAAGGCTGAATTTGAGGAAAAATTCGGCGCTCTCACACTTGGGGATAACAACAGCGATGAATGGCTGCAGGATCCCTGGCCGTGGGATAATCAGTAACAAAAAAGGTATCGGATTGCTCCGATACCTTTTTTAGCGGTAAGTTGCCGGTGAGCAGTTACAGGTCGCTTTGCTCCAATTAATAATCCCTCTTGTTAGCAAGCTATTTCTATGATATAATATTGTAATTAAAGAGGTGCGCTATGAAAATCGGTGATCTTGAATTTAATAATATTGCGTTTCTTGCGCCGATGGCGGGCATTGCGGATATGGCCTTCCGCGAGCTTTGCGTCAATTTCGGCGCGGCTTACACGGTTACGGAAATGGTCAGCAGCAAGGGGCTTGTTATGGGCGATAAAAAAAGCGCCCTGCTTTTAACGCTTGCGCCCAATGAAAAAACTGCGGGCGCGCAGATTTTCGGCGATGATCCGCAAATTATGGCGCAGGCGGCGGTTAAATGCCTTGAATTTAATCCCGCAGCTATTGATATAAATATGGGCTGCCCCGCGCCGAAGGTTGCAATGAACGGCGGCGGCGCAAGCCTGATGAAAAATCCGCAGCTTGCAGGCGAGATTATGCGCGCGGTTTCCTCTGCCGTTGATATTCCCGTCACGGCAAAGCTCCGCAAGGGCTGGGATGATGAAAGCGTAAACGCCGTTCAAATGGCGCAGATTTTAGAGCAAAACGGCGCTGCGGCAATTGCGCTTCACGGAAGAACGCGCAAGGAAATGTACAGCGGCAAGGCGGATCTTGATATTATCGCAGCCGTTAAACAGGCGGTGGATATCCCCGTTATCGGCAACGGCGATGTTGTTGATGAGCAAAGCGCCGCAATTATGCTTGAAAAAACGAATTGCGATGCAATTATGATCGGCAGGGGCGCGCTCGGAAATCCGTGGGTGTTCCAGAAAATCAACGCTTATCTCGGCGAATGCCGCGTTATTCCCGATCCCTCTTTAACGCAGAAAATGGCGGTTATGCTCCGCCACATTGAAAAAATTATTGAATATAAGGGCGAATACACCGCCATGAGAGAGGCGCGCCACCATGCCGCATATTACACGAAGGGGCTTCGCGGCGGCGCAAAATTCCGCGCTGAAATCAGCGGGGTTGAAACCTTTGAGCAATTAATGGAAATCACGCAAAGGATTATTAAGGAAAACGAGTGAAATGCTATTAAAAAATGTTAGCTTCTTTAATGAGCTTTTTGAAAAAGAGGCCGGGGATATTCTGATTGAAAACGGCAAAATCTCCGCCATCGGAATAATTGAGGGCGAGGGCGAGGATATGAGCGGCCTGCTTGCCTTGCCCGGCTTTGTTGATATTCATATTCACGGCGCGGCGGGCGGCGATGCCTGTGACGCCGCGGCAGAAAGCCTTGATAAAATCAGCGCTTATCTTGCGAAGCAGGGCATAACCTCCTTTTGCCCCACAACAATGACGCTGGGGCAGGATGCGCTGCTCGATATAGTTTCCTCAATCCGCGATTATAAGGGGCGCGAGGCCGGCGCAAAGGTTGCCGGAATTAACCTTGAAGGTCCCTTCATTGCGCAGGCAAAAAAAGGCGCGCAAAACGGCGATTTCGTCCGCAAAGGCACGTCGGCTGAATTTGACGCTCTCTTTGAAGCAAGCGGAGGGCTGGTTAAGCTCATCACAATTGCGCCGGAGTCGTTTAAAAGCGCTGAATTTATTAAGCATGCAAGCAAAAAATGCACGGTTTCAATCGGGCATTCCGCCGCGGATTCGCAGCAGTGCAGAGCGGCGCTGGAGCAGGGCGCAGCCCATTTCACGCATCTTTATAACGCCATGACTCCGATGACTCACCGCGAGGCGGGAATTGCCGGCACTGCGCTGGACAGCGAGGCAACCTGCGAAATCATCTGCGATGGGGAGCACGTTTGCGAAACTGTGCTTCGAAACACCTTTAAAATTCTCGGCGAAAGCCGAGCCTGTGTGATTTCCGATTCAATGCGCGCGGCAGGCTTGGGCGAGGGCGAATTTGAGCTTGGCGGCCAGCAGGTTTTCGTGCGTGAAAACGACGGCGTTGCAAGGCTTAATGACGGCAATATCGCCGCTTCAATAACAAATCTTTATCAGGAATTCAGAAATCTGCTTTCCTTCGGCATTGATTTTAAAACTGCGCTTAAAAGCTGCACAATCAATCCCGCAAGGGCAATCGGCGCTGATGATGAAATCGGGTCAATCGCAGTCGGCAAGGCGGCGGATTTGGTGTTCGTTGATGAAAATCTTGAAATCAAGAGGGTTTATATAAATGGCACAATCGCTTAACGTTGCGCTGATAGAGCCGCAAATTCCGCAAAACACCGGCAATATCGCCCGCACCTGCGCCGCAACGGGGGCAAGGCTTCATCTTGTCGGCCCGATGGGCTTTCAGATTGATAAAAAAAAGGTTCGCCGCGCCGGGCTTGATTATTGGGATAAGCTGGATATAACTTATTATGACAGCCTTGAGGATTTTCTGGAGCAGAATAAGGGCGCCGCGTTTTATTATTTCACAACGAAGGCGGAGCAGGCTCATTCCGATGTCAGCTATCCCGATAACTGTTTCCTTGTTTTCGGCAAGGAAACGGCGGGGCTTCCGGAGGAGCTGCTTAAAGCGAACCACGATTTCTGCGTGCGCCAGCCGATGAGGGGCATAATCCGAAGCCTTAATTTGAGCAACAGCGTTGCAATCGGGGTTTATGAGGTTTTGCGCCAGTGGGGGTATCCCGCGCTTTCCTCAAAGGGCAGTCTCCATCACCTCAGCTGGGAGGATTAGGCATTATTAAAAAAGCCACGGCTGGTTAACCTGCCGTGGCTTTTGTCTATTCTTCGTTTTGCGTTTCTGCCTCTTGCCTGTCGCTTTCCTCTTTTTTTGTTTTGCCTTTTGCAGAGGCGGGCTGCGCCGGCTTTTCTTTAAAGAAGATGTTAAAGGCAATCATAATGATCGTCATTGCCATAGCCGCCGCAGCGGGATAGGCAAAGATGTTTTTGTGCGGATTAGGGCTTGTTAACGGAGTTGCGCTCAGATTCAGCTGATAATCGCCGAAAAGCGCAATATAGCTTTCCCTGTTTGCAAAAATGCTGCTGTCTGCATTCGGAATGCCTGCATCTCCGCTTGCATTTCGTATTTCATAATCCAGCTCTGAATCAATCGGGCTCACGCTTTTTTCGCCATCATTCAGCACGGCATCAACATTGGCGTCGTAATCGGAAACCGTGGCATAGTATTTCCCGAAAATGCCACTGTCTGCCACAAAACGGCTGTCCGTTTTTGCCAGGAACGTGCTGCCGTCCTCGGAAGTGCAAAGCCAGTAAAGCCCGTCGTCAACATAATATCCCGTGCCGGAGCCGGAATCAACATAGCTTGTGCTTTTAAAAAGCTGATAGCCGGAAACGATCTCAGCCTCAACTATATCGCCGGCAGCAACCGCGCCCTTGTGATATTGCTTTGCCTGCACCTCAACCGGCTCTGAAAAGAAAATCCGCCCGATAAAAAACAGAACCACCGATAAAGCAAGCAAGGCCATAATGATAATCCTGAAGGCCTTGTTTGCCTTTGCAAAGGTGCTGCTCGCGTTTGATTTTGCTTTTTGATTGTTGCTTTTATTCATATTTTTCTTCCCGAATTCAATAACAAATATTAAAATCATTTTATCACGCGGCATTATTTCCGTCAAGCAGGAATGCCGGCGCGCATTTGTAAAGGCTTATCCTTGATTTTTTATACTGAATATTTTATGGCCTGAATTTTCAATCTTGCTTGCAAACACCCGCCACAGCACGGTTTATTTTTATATTAAGAGGAAGACTCTTGGGGTTGACGGATGCCGCAACAACGTGTTAAAATCTGCCTATAACTATGATAAGGAAAATGCTATGAAAGAGAAGAGGTATATAACATCGCCGTTAACCGAATTTCCGCAGAAATATCAATATAACGGCATAAAGGGCGCCGAGCGCCTCATCGGAAATATACGGCTCCATTTCACGAAGCTCTGCCTGATCAATAACCCTCATATCCTCAACGCCGTTTTTAACGCCCCTTTCATAAAGCTCATTAACCGTTTTCATTTCGCTTTCGGAAAAAGCAACAACGAGCGAGCCGATTTGCTTATATGCAACATCCAGCTTTTCGCAAATCTCCTTTGCAAGCTCATTACCGCGCACATTATATTTTGCGCAAACCATATCCGGCTCCGGGTCATAACCCGCATGAATGATTGCGCTGTTTGCCCTTGTGGCTTCGCAGCAGATATCGTTATGCTGCTCCAGAACGGCAACCTTAAGCTTATAGCGGCTGAAATAATAAGCGCAGGAGGCGCCCGTTATTCCGCAGCCGATGATTAAAACATCATACATAAAAATTACCCCTTAATTTTTTTACACTTTAATTATAACATCAAAATATACAAATCTCAATACATTTTATGTATATACACTTTGCGTATATACGAGCGTAAAAAATGCCAAGGGAAACCCTTGGGCATTTTTATACATATGAATGTTCAACGTTAATTTGAGGCGTTATTTCGGGATGCTTGATTCGGAGCATTGCCGTTAAATCCGTTTCAACCCTGCGGGCATCCTCGCCGAAGGGGATTATCACATCAAAGGAAAGCAGCTTTTTGCCGTCCCTTTGGGCAAGGCTCAAATCATGAAAGGAAAAGGCGCTGTTGTATTCATTAATCACATCCAGCACCGCCCTGCGGTATTTTTCCGTTTCGCTGTCAAACACGTCAACGGGGTCAATATGAATGCAGATGATTATGCCAAGCTCATCAAGAATTTCCCGCTCTGCATTATCAATCGCAGAGTGAATTGTGAAAATATCAGAGGCGGCATCCACCTCTGCATCAGCGGAGGCAATTATTTTGCTTGCCCCGTAATTATGAATTATCAAATCATGCACGCCGAGCACGATATCGCTTTTGCATATAATTTCCTCAATCCTGTTTGTTATCTCCCTTGAGGGCGGCTCGCCGAGAAGCGGAGAAATCACACCCTTTAGAATCCCGATTCCGGAGAAGAAAATGAAAACAGAAACGAGAACGCCGATAACTCCGTCCGCCGCGCTGAAATGCCAAAAATGCACAAGCAGCATTGAAAGCATTGTTGCAAGAGTGGCAATGCAATCGTTAAAGCTATCCTGCTTAACGCCCTTAAGCGTGATATTGCCCGTAAGCTTATATAGCCTTGCATTGAAAAAGGCCATCCAAAGCTTGACGAGAACCGTTGCTCCGAGCACGGCAAGATACCGGCCGCTGAAGCTGATTTCAGACGGACGCAGTATTTTTGAAACGGAGCTTTTTGCCAGCTCAAAGCTGACAACGAAGATTGAAACCGCAACAATCAGGGCGGAGATATATTCCACCCTGCCGTGGCCGAAGGGATGCTCCTTATCATCAGGCTTTTGCGAAAGCTTTGCCCCCGTTAACGTGACGATATTCATTGCGCAATCCGAAAGATTGTTAACCGCATCAGCCATAACCGAAACCGCGCCGGCCAGACTGCCGATTGCAAATTTAACCGCGGCAAGCAGCAGATTGCAGAGAATACCCGCAACCCCGCTTAAAGCGGAAAGGGCTGCCCGCCTTTCCCCTTCGGGCTTTTTTGATTTTATGTATTTAATTAAAAGTGACGTCATTAAACTCACCTTTTTTCAGAATTATAAACCGAGGAAGCCGCCGGCAACATAAACTGCGCCCGCGCAGAGCCACGCGATAATGCACTGAAGGGCAACCATTTTTGCCGCCCATTTTGCGCCAAGCTCCCTTTTAACCGCCGCAACCGTTGCAACGCAGGGAGTATAAAGCAGGCAGAACACAAGAAGCGATGCTGCCGAGCGCGCCGTTAACACGCTGCCGATTGCCGCCGTGCCTCCAAAGAGCACGGAAAGGGTTGAAACCACGCTTTCCTTTGCCATAAAGCCCGTTATCAGCGCGGTTGTGATGCGCCAGTCACCAAAGCCGAGAGGCGCAAAAATCGGAGCAAGCCAACCGGCGATAACAGCAAGCATGCTATCCTTTGAATTATCCGTCATTTCAAGATGGAAATTAAAGGTTGTTAAAAACCAGATAACGATTGAGGCTATGAAAATAACCGTGAACGCCCTTGTTAAGAAATCCTTGGATTTTTCCCAAAGCAGGCGCAAAATGTTTTTTGCGCTGGGCATGCGGTAATTGGGCAGCTCCATAACAAAAGGAACGGCCTCGCCCTTAAACGAAGTGCTTTTTGTGAGCACCGCCATTATTATGCCGATGATAACGCCGAAAATATAAAGCAAAACCATAACGAGCGCCGAATATTTCGGGAAAAACGCGGCTGAAAACAGCGCATAAATCGGCAGCTTTGCAGAGCAGCTCATAAAGGGAATGAGCATAATCGTCATCCGCCTGTCCCTTGCAGATGGCAGGGTGCGGCAGGACATTACGCCCGGCACGGAGCAGCCGAAGCCGATAAGCAGGGGCACAATGCTTCTGCCCGAAAGGCCAAGCTTTCGCAGCAGCTTATCCATAATAAAGGCAACCCTTGCCATATATCCCGTATCCTCCAGCAGGGAGAGGAAGAAAAAGAGGGTTACGATAATCGGCAGGAAAACCACAACGCTGCCAACGCCCGTGATAATGCCGTCCGTTATCAGCGAATGCACAACCTCGTTTGTGTTCCACGCCGTCAGCCCCGCATCAACAACGGAGGTGAACCAGGCAATGCCCGTTTCAAAAAGGGATTGCAGAAACTTGCCGACTACGCCGAAGGTGAGCCAGAAAACGAGCCCCATAATCACAGCGAAGGACGGAATTGCGGTGAATTTGCCGGTGAGCACGCTGTCTATCTTGCGGCTGCGCTTGCGCTCCTTGCTTTCCTTTGGCTTGATAACGCAGGCTTTAACCAGCTTTGTGATGAACGAAAAACGCATATCCGCAATTGCGGCAGCGCGATCCAGCCCTCGCTCCTGCTCCATCTGAACGATGATATGCTCAACAAATTCAGCCTCGTTTTTATCAAGCTTCAGGGCGCTCATTATTCTTTCATCGCCCTCAACAAGCTTTGTTGCGGCAAACCTGACGGGAATCTGCGCAGCCCTGGCGTGATCCTCAATCAGATGCATTATTCCGTGAAGGCAACGGTGAACTGCGCCGCCGCTTTCGCTTTCATCACAGAAATCATTTCTTCTTGGCTTTTCCTGATATTTTGCAATATGAATTGCATGGCTGACAAGCTCCTCAACGCCCTCGTTTTTTGAGGCTGAAATCGGAACGACGGGTATGCCGAGAATATCCTCCATCTCATTTATAAGGATTGAGCCGCCGTTTCCCCTGACCTCATCCATCATATTGAGGGCAAGCACCATCGGCGTTTCAAGCTCCATAAGCTGCATTGTGAGATAAAGATTTCTTTCGATTGAGGTTGCATCAATAATATTGATTATGCCCGTGGGCTTTTCATTCAAAATAAACTGGCGGGAAACGATTTCCTCGCTCGTATAAGGCGAAAGCGAATAAATTCCGGGCAGATCAACAACCTCTGTTTTGGGGTGATTTCTTATCTGCCCGCTTTTGCGATCCGCCGTTACGCCCGGAAAATTGCCCACATGCTGATTTGCGCCCGTGAGCTGATTAAAAAGCGTTGTTTTGCCGCAGTTCTGATTGCCGGCAAGCGCAAAGGAAAGCACCCTGTCTGCAGGAAGCGGATGCTCCTCGCTTTTAATATGATATTTTCCCTCCTCGCCGAGTCCGGGATGCTCCTTATGCGCCCTGTGCGGCCGGGTATCATCGCCGTGTGATTCCGGCTCTGTTTTGCTGACGGTGATTTTTTGCGCGTCTGCAACGCCGAGAGTAAGCTCATAGCCGTGAATGCGAAATTCAATCGGATCCCCCATCGGGGCAAACTTAACCAGGCTTATCTGCGCGCCGGGGATGACGCCCATATCAAGGAAATGCTGCCTTAATGCGCCCTCGCCATCAACCTTTTCAATTATTTCGGTTTCATTAATTTCAAGCTCGTTTAATTTCATTCTGTTTAACCATGACATATTTAAAATATATTGGAGTTTATCTGCGGATATTATGGGATTAATCCGAATCGCGCCAATCCTTTTTTGAATAAGGATTTTTGTTTTCCTTTTGCGGCGGCGGCACGCTTGCGCCCCATCGCGCAAAAGCAATAAAGCAATAACGCACAATGCCTGCCAGCAGCCATGCCGCAAGCGTTGCCCAGAACCACGCCAACGAAAGGCCGGCGGCAAAATGCAATATCAGCGTGAGCCACATGGGCACGGAGCAAAGCCACGAATTAACCCTGAAAAACAGGCAGAAAAACAGCCCGAGGAGAAATCCGCCGGCATCGCGCCTGCCCGAATATTTTTCACCTTTTCCCATAAACACCATTCCGATAATAATAATATTGTTTTTATTCTAACATCAACCGCATAAATAGTCAATATAATACGAAAAATGACACAGCTTTTAATAAACGAAAACATACACAAAACTCAAATTCGGAAAGATTGACAAAAAAATAACAATTTCTTTCCCCATCTCTGTGTAAAAATATGGTTGATTTTGTTTATATAATCTTTTATAATAAAAATGTATTTTAATATTTAAAATTCAATTTGCACAAGGAGAGATTTAAAAATGGATGCATTAAACAAAAAAACCATTGAGGATATTGACGTTGCAGGAAAAAAGGTTCTTGTTCGCTGCGATTTCAACGTTCCGCTTTTAGACGGCTCCATCACAAATGACAAAAGAATTGTTGCCGCTTTGCCGACAATTAAATATCTTATGGAGCATGGCGCAAAGGTTATCCTTTGCTCACACCTTGGCAGACCCAAGGGCGAATACAGACCTGAATTCAGCCTTGCCCCCGTTGCAGAGAGGCTGACGGAATATCTCGGCAAAGAGGTTAAGCTTGCAGAGGATGAAAACGTTGTTGGCGATAACGCAAGAGCTATGGCTAATGCGCTTGAGGACGGCGACGTTATGCTTCTTGAAAACGTTCGCTTCAGAAAAGAAGAAACCAAGAACGAGCCCAATTTCTCCAGAGCGCTTGCTTCACTTGCTGAAATTTTTGTTAATGACGCTTTCGGCACGGCCCACAGAGCGCATTGCTCAACCACCGGCGTTGCAGATTATCTTCCCGCAGTTTGCGGCTTCCTTATTCAGAAGGAAATCACCTTTATGGGCAGCGCGCTTGCAGATCCCAAGAGACCGCTTGTTGCAATTCTCGGCGGCGCAAAGGTTTCAGACAAAATCGGCGTTATCACAAACCTGCTTGATAAGTGCGACACTCTGATTATCGGCGGCGGTATGGCTTATACCTTTATGAAGGCTCTCGGCCATTCAATCGGCGATTCACTGCTTGAGGCTGAGCAGGTTGAAAACGCAGGCCAGATGATGAAGGACGCAGAGGCAAAGGGCGTTAAATTCCTTATCCCGATTGATAATAAGGTTGGCAAGGAATATAAATCAGATACAGAAGCAATGGTTGTTAACAGCGATGAAATTCCCGAGGGCTGGATGGGACTTGACATCGGCCCCGAATCACAAAAGCTTTTTGCTGACGCAATCAAGGGCGCCGGCACCATTATCTGGAACGGCCCGATGGGCGTTTCGGAATGGGATGCATTTGCAGGCGGCACAATTGCAGTTGCAAACGCAGTTGCAGAGAGCGGCGCAATCTCCATCGTTGGCGGCGGTGATTCCGTTGCTACAGTAACAAAGCTTGGCTTCAGCGATAAGATGAGCCACATTTCAACCGGCGGCGGCGCTTCCCTTGAATTCCTTGAAGGCAAGGAGCTTCCCGGCATTGCCGCTCTTAATGATAAAGACTAAAAGCTGATAACAAGCTGATAAATAAATTATTGAGGTAAAGAAAATGAACAAGAATCTTCGCAAGGCAGTTATTGCCGGAAACTGGAAAATGAACAACACCCCTGCTGAAACAACCGCTCTCATCAACGAGATGAAGCCGCTTGTTGCAGGCGCAGACTGCGACGTTGTTATCTGCGCTCCTTTTGTTGATCTTCAGGCAGCGCTTGATGCGGCAGAGGGCTCAAACATCAAAATCGGCGCTGAAAATTGCCACTGGGCAGAAAAAGGCGCTTTCACAGGTGAGGTTTCCGCCCCGATGCTCAAGGCAATGGGCGTTCCTTACGTTATCATCGGCCACAGCGAGCGCAGGCAGTATTTCGGCGAGACTGACGAAACTGTTAACAAAAGAGTTCGCGCAGCGCTTGATGCCGGCTTAACCGTTATCCTTTGCGTTGGCGAGGTGCTGGAGCAGAGAGAGCAGGGCGTAACCTTTGAGGTTGTCGGCATGCAGACCAAGATTGCGCTTCAGGGCGTTTCCGCCGATGAGCTTAAAAACATCATCATTGCTTATGAGCCTGTTTGGGCTATCGGCACCGGCAAAACCGCAACTGCAGACCAGGCAGACGAGGTTAACGGCTATATCCGCAAGGTTGTTGCAGAGCTTTACGGAAAGGATGCTGCTGACGCCTTCGTTGTTCAGTACGGCGGCTCAATGAACGCAAAGAACGCTGATGAGCTTCTTGCAAAGGAGAATGTTGACGGCGGCCTTATCGGCGGCGCATCTCTCAAGGCAGAGGATTTCTCAATCATCGTTAAGGCAGCAAGCAAATAAACCTATAAAACCATTGCCCTCCCCTCAAGGAGGGCAATTAGTTAGTAAACCGAAGAGCAGAAACAGACGGATTTTGCGAAATTTACCGTGTAACGCAGCATTTTGCAAAAGCTGCGCAAACAATCAATAAAAACAGACGGGTTTTGCATAAAATTCTGTTTAACGAAGCATTTTGCAAAAACTGCACTGTTTAAGGAGATACATATGAAGAAACCAGTAGTATTATGCATAATGGACGGTTTCGGCAAAAACGATTCCGACTATGGCAATGCCATTGCAATGGCAAATAAGCCTAATCTTGATAAGCTGATGGCTGAATGCCCGATGACGTATATAGGAGCATCCGGAATGGATGTTGGCCTGCCGGACGGGCAGATGGGCAACAGCGAGGTTGGGCACACAAATATCGGCGCAGGCAGAGTTGTTTATCAGCCGCTGACCAGAATTTCAAAGGCGTTTGCTGACGGCGAGGCGCAGAAAAACCCCGCGCTT
Organism: Ruminococcaceae bacterium UBA1438; assembly: GCA_002329285.1. Taxonomy (GTDB): domain Bacteria; phylum Bacillota; class Clostridia; order Oscillospirales; family Acutalibacteraceae; genus Eubacterium_R. The sequence goes on along the minus strand of DCTO01000119.1, from coordinate 16,989 downwards.
GTCGGCGCAATGGAAAATGCCAAAGGCAAGGCGCTTCACCTTATCGGCCTTGTTTCGCCCGGCGGCGTTCACAGCCACACGGAGCATCTTTACGGCTTGCTGCAGATGGCAAAGGACAGCGGCGTTGAAAATGTTTTCGTTCACGCTCTGCTTGACGGAAGAGACGTTCCGCCCGCCTCCGCAGTGGATTATCTTGAAGAGCTTGAGGCAAAAATGAAGGAAATCGGCGTTGGCAAAATTGCATCCGTTATGGGCAGATTTTACGCAATGGACCGTGATAATATCTGGGACAGAGTTGAAAAGGCATACGCGGCAATCGTTTACGGCGAGGGCATTCAGGCGGACGACACCGTTGAAGCAGTTAAGGCTTCATATGAAACCATTGATGAGGACGGCAAGCACCTGACCGACGAATTTGTTATCCCAACCGTTATAAGCGGCGCCGAGAGGGTTAAAGCCGGCGACAGCGTTATATTCTTTAACTTCCGCCCTGACCGCGCAAGGGAAATCACGCGCACCTTCGTTGACGAGGCGTTCACAGGCTTTGAAAGAAAAAACGGATTTTTCCCGCTTTATTACGTTTGCATGACTCAGTATGACGCAGAAATGCCGAACGTTAAAGTTGCTTTCGGCCCTGAGGCGCTGACAAACACCTTTGGCGAATTTATTTCAGATAAGGGCATGACCCAGCTGCGCATTGCGGAAACGCAGAAATATGCGCACGTTACCTTCTTCTTTAACGGAGGCGAGGAAAAGCAGTACCCCGGAGAGGACAGGATTTTGGTTGATTCCCCCAAGATTTCAACCTTTGACCTTATGCCGGAGATGAGCGCGCCGGAGGTTTCCGAAAAGCTGAATGCGGCTGTTCGCAGCGGCAAATACGATGCAATTATCGTTAACTTTGCAAACTGCGATATGGTTGGCCACACGGGCATTATCCCCGCGGCAGTTAAAGCGGTTGAAACGGTTGACGAATGCGTTGGCTCTCTTGCAGAGGCAGTTTGCGAAATGGGCGGCGTTCTTTTCGTTACCGCTGACCACGGCAACGCGGACAAGATGCTTGATGAAAACGGCGAGCCCTTCACCGCGCACACAACAAACCCCGTTCCCTTCATCGTTGTAAACTACCCGTGCAAGGTTAAAAACGGTGGCAGGCTTTGCGATATCGCGCCGACAATGCTTAAGGTTATGGGGCTTCCCCAGCCCCCGGAGATGACCGGAGAATCAATCGTTTTATAATAATTATAAATCAGCATGGAAGGGCTTAACCAAATCGGTTAAGCCTTTTTTTATTAAAAGTATTGTAATTTAACGATAATTGTGTTATACTTTCTGCGATATTAGTTTATACAAAGAGTAATTATTTGCACAGATTAGTCGAAAGGAGCTTGAAAATGGCAAAAAAGGCCGAAGAAAAGAAGATTGAGCATTTCGGGATTCAAAGAAAAATCGTTGCAAATATGACAACGGAATCCTGGCAGAACATTCCCCACGTTTCTTATAATTATGAGCCGGACGTTACCGAATTTATGATTGAATATAAGAGGCTTAACGAGGGCAACACCGAGCCGGAAAGAAAAATCACCGTTAACACCCTGATGCTCAAGGTTATCGTTGAGGGCTTAAAGGCGTGCCCGGCAATGAACGCGCACATTGATTTTGACCAAAAGCTTGTTCGCGGCACAATCACAACACTTGATGAAATTAACATTTCCCTGCCTATGGTGTTGCCAAACGGCGAAATGATGACGATTAATCTGCACAATTTTGAAAACAAGAATCTTGACCAAATGGTTGATTACATCAACGATGTTAACCGCAGGATCAAGAACACCGATTTGAACGAGGTTATGTTTGACGTTTCAATGGATAACACCATCACCGGCTTGAAGCAGGGCAAATTCAAGCAAACCTTTTACCGCATTATCGGCTCAAAAACGGGCAAGCACAAGGTGCAGACCTTAAAGGGCAAGGAGAAAAAGGAATATAACGCAATTCCGGAAACGGACAGGCTGACAAAGCACGACATTGAGCAGGGCTCCATCACCGTTTCAAACATCGGCTCCGTTTACAGAAGCCAGAGGGGCGAAATTGCGCTGCTTGAAATCGTGCCGCCCCAGGTTTGCGCAATTGCAGTGGGCGCAGTTCAGGATAAGCCGGTTGTTGTTGCAAACGAGGCGGGCGAAAAGGAAATCGCAATCAGGCAGGTTATGCCGCTCACCCTTGCGTTTGACCACCGCGCCCTGGATTTCGGCGACGTTGTTCCGTTTATTCAGAAGCTTGATGAAATCTTTGAAGCGCCGGAGGTTATGCACACCTGGCGCAGGGACAACACCATAAGCGAGGAAAGCCTGCAGGAAATTGCCGCCGAGCGCATTGAGCGCGAGGAGAAATTTGAGGAAAGCAAGGCGCGCGTTAAGGAATATGAAAAGGCGCAGCGCGATGCTGACCGGGCGCAAAAAGATGCCGAAAAGGCACAGAAGGACGCTGAAAAAACAGAAAAGGACGCCGCAGAAAAAGCAGAAAAGCGCCGCAAGGATTATGACGAGGCCATTGCAAAGGCAGAGGAAAAGGCTCGCCGCGATGCAGAAAAAGCCCTGAAGGCTGCCGAAGAGGCAGAGGAAAAGGCAAAGCTTGCAATTGAAAAGGCTGCCAAGGAGGCTGAGGAAAAGGCCGCCAAGGCAATCAAAGAGGCGGAGGAAAAGGCTGCCAAGGCCAAAAAGGATTTAGAGGAGCTGCAGGAAAAGGCGCAGCGCGATGCCGAAAAAGCAAGAGCGGAAGCGCTTGAAAAGGCTGAAAAGGCCAGGGCTGAAGCTGAAAAAGCAAGAGCGGAGGCAGAAAAGAAGGCCGAAAGAGCCCAGCAGGAGCTTGAAAAATTCAAGGCAGAGGCCGAGGCAAAGGGCAAATCCAAATCCGAAAAGGAGCAAAAGGAAATCGAAAAAGCAAGGCTTGATGCCGAAAAGGCCGCCAAGGCCGCGCTTGAAGCACAGGAAAAGGCTGAGGCCGCAAAGCCGGAAGCCGAACCGGAGGATGAATAACAGCATAACAAAAAGGACTGCATGGCAGTCCTTTTTAAGCAATAAATCATGGCGGCGGATTATTTTTGCGGAGTATAAGTCCAAACCGAATATCTCTGCGGGCAGAAGGAAATGCACAGCGGGCCGTGCATAAACACCTTTTTTCTTCTTTCAAGCTGCCAGCCGGGGCGGTTGTTGAGATAATCGCCGCTTTGCTGATCAACCCAATAATAGAATTTAACCGGGCGGTCAATCTCCGCCTCAAGCTTATCAATAAATTGCCTGAACATATCCGGCAAAAACGGCCTGCCAAGGAAGAAAACGTTATATTCATTATAATTCAGCTCAAACGCATCGCCGGAAATAACGCTGACGTTATCATAACGCCGCGCCCAATCGGCGGCATACTGCGCAACATCGGCATTAAGCTCAACCCCGCTGATTTTGCCGGGAAAGCCGCAGCGCAGCATATAAGCCAACACCCTGCCCTTTCCGCAGCCAACGTCGATGAAGCTGTCATTCTCCGAAAAAACGGCGCCGCTGAAAATATCATCCAGAAACCAATAGCGGGTGGACTGGCTGCCCGTTGCCCCCTTGCTTTCACGATAAAGCGAGGGCACGTATTTAACAAGGGACTTTTTGCAGATTTTCAGATCCCACATAAGATCATAGGCAGCGGCGATTTTATTTGTTACATGCCAATAAGCCTTGCCCGGAGCGCTTTTATAAAATTTTTCGGAATACATAAATTCTTTTAATTCCATATGCCCCTCCGTTTTTGGTGCCCAATAACTATCAGTCATATTATAATTGCTTGGCGGCTGATTGTCAATCACGGGGCGGAGCGCTGATTTTTAACAAAAACTAAAAAATTCGCAATAAACTTGATTATTTTTATTATTTGCATTATATTTATTAAAGTATAGATGCCAACTAACGAATTGAGAGGTGATCTGATGAGCGAGCGGCAGAAAATAACCCCTGCAGAGGAAGAGCAGCGCGCAGCCGAAATCACGGCAGCCGAAGCCCTTTCCGATGATAATTCCCCAAAGGAAACATCCGCGGCGGAGGAAACCGCCGAAGCGCTCACCGCAAAGGAGCCGGCTTTCGGCGATGCAGATGACGATGCAAAAGGCGACGCGAAAGATGATGCAAACGACGATGCAGACGACGATGCAAAAAAAGAGCCGGCGGCTGACGAACAAACAACAGAAGAAAAAATCGTTATGAAATATAAATTCGTTAGAGAGAAGATTGTATTTCACTTTAACCGCGGATGCCGTTTTCTGAAAATTTCAAAGATTGCGGTTGCCGTTTTCTTTGTGCTTTTCACCCTTTGCGGCATTGCAATCAGCCACAGAACCGGGCATGAGCTGCAATGGCTGCAGGCATGGATTCTTGTTATCTTTCTTAACGTAATTATTTTTGTGCTTGCGGATTATTCAAAATATCTTTTTGAATCCAAGGTTATTCCCTATCTTGAGGATGACAATCAGGTTGAATTCGGGGAATATGACATCTTTCTTGAAGATATTGATAACGAGGACGAGGAGGAGCAGCAATGAAAAACATCTTAAATATATTTAAGCGCGATTTCAAAAAAATCTTCACAAATTCAATGGCGATTATCCTTGCCGTGGGCATTGCCGTGCTGCCCTCGCTTTACGCATGGTTTAACATTTTTGCAAACTGGGATCCTTACGGCTCAACCGGCAATATGATGGTTGCCGTTGTTATTGAGGACGAGGGCTTCAAATACCGCGATATTGACATCAACGTTGGCGCACAGATTAAGGATAACCTTAAAGCAAACGATTTGATTGACTGGCAGTTTGTTACCAAAGAGGAAATGGTTTACGGCATTGAATCCGGCGAATATTACGCAGGAATTGAAATCCCCTCCGGCTTTTCTCAATCGCTGACAAGCATCGTTACCTCCAACTTCAAGCAGCCGCAGATAACCTATTATGCAAACGAAAAGAAAAACGCGATTGCAACAAAAATTACGGATAAGGTTGTGCAAACCGTTCAGCAGGAGGTTAACGAATCCTTTGTAACAACGGTTATCAACGTTGTCAGCTCCCTGATTGACGTTGTGGCGGATGCAACCGCAAACAGCGACACCGGCGTTTTGGCAGACCTTGGGGGCAAGATTGACACGGCAACCGCTGCGATTGACAGCGTGCAGGAAACCATCGGCAGCTTTGAAAACGTGATGACGCTTTCAAAAACCCTTAAGGACGCCGTTGACAGCAATGACCTTAACGCCGTTGTTGAAAATTCAGGCGAGCTGCTTGAAAACACAACGGATATGGCAAAGCTTCTGCAAAAAAGCATGGGCGGCATAACTGGCACGGCTGACACCGCGCTCGGCAAGGCGGCAAGCGGGCTTAACGAAACGGCTGACACCCTGAGCTCCGTTGGGGCAGATGTTACCGAAAAGGGCGACGAGGCAATCGCAACCGCCCTTGAAGCGCTTGCAACATACAAGGCTGAGCTTGAATCTGTTAAATCAACGATGGAAACCGTTAAGGATTCCCTTTCCATTGACGTGCCTGCGCTGGATGCGCTGATTGAAAGCCTTGGCGGCTCTATCGAAAAGGCTGATTCCATCACCGAGGCGCTGACAAAGGCGGCGAGCGGCGCAACCGAGGCCGAAATAAACAAAATCACCGCAGACATGAAAAGCCTTTCAACAAGCATCACGGGCTTTCAGTCTGATTACAAAAACGAGGTTAAGCCTGTCGTTGACAGCACGCTTGCCAGTGTGATTGAGATGCTGACCGTTACGGGTGATCTTGTTTCCACCCTCAACGGCGAAATGCCAACCTTAAAGGCGCTTGCAACCGGCATTGACAGCTCTGTTGAAAGCGGCGCGGATCTTGTTGCATCCGTTAACAATTTGCTGACAAACGCCAGAAACAGGCTGGTTGACCTTAAGGATAAAATTGACGGCTTGCAGGACAGCGAAATCCTTAACACCCTGCAAAACGTGACCGGCACTAATTCGGAGCAGCTTGGCGCATTTCTTGCCTGCCCCGTTTTGGTTGAAACCACAAAGGTTTACGGCATTGATAATTACGGCTCTGCAATGGCGCCGTTTTACAGCACGCTTGCAATTTGGGTTGGCGGCATGATTCTGATTGCCGTTCTGAAAACCAACGTTAAGAATAAATCCGAAATCGGCAGCAACGTTAAGATGCACCGGTGCTATTTCGGCAGGATGCTAACCTTCCTGATGTTTTCCGTTGCGCAGGCAATTATCATTTGCGCGGGCGATTTATATTTCCTGAAGATTCAATGCTATTTCCCGCTTAAATTCATGCTTGCCGGCGTTTTGGCGGCAGTTGCCTTCACGGTGTTTATCTATTCCGCAACCTACGCCTTCGGCGATATCGGCAAGGCAATCGGCATTATCTTCCTGGTTATTCAGATTGGCGGCAGCGGCGGCACCTTCCCGATTGACGTTGTTCCGAATTTCTTCAGAGTGCTCAATCCCTATATGCCCTTCACCTTTGTTATCGAGGCAATGAGGGAATGCGTTTGCGGCACATATGAGAATTATTACTGGATTTGGCTGCTTAAGCTTTGCGCATATATTGTTGTTGGCCTTATTATCGGAACAGGCGTTAAGTTCCTGGTTAAAAAGCCTGTTCGCTTCTTTGAAAAGAGAATTGAAAAAACAGATTTGTTCTGACAAACAAAAAGAGCTGCCCCGCATTTAAATGCGGGGCAGCATTTTTATTTAATTAAGCTAAATCCGAATATACAAAGGTTGAAGAGCTGCTGTTAATCAGGTTTGTGAGCGCTGTTTTATAAAGCTCCTGGTTATCAGCCGCAATCATTGAGGCAATAAGCGAATAATCGCGCATATTGACATAGCCATCCTCATTCAAGTCAACCGCAACAAGCGGAACATTTAGCGCAGTGTCATCAGAAACGGTTAGGCTAATCGTTCTTGCAAAGGTTGAAGAGCCGAAGGTGAGCGTGTAGCTGCCCGCCGCAAGATCCAGCAGGAGCGCGCCGTTTTCATTCGTTGTGCCTGCAAGAGCGCCGTTTACATAAACGTCAACGCCGGGAAGCGCAAGGCTGCCTGAGGTTGCAGAAGCGCTTTCAGGCACTGTTGTTGTGATTGCAATATCCTTTGTTGTCTTTATCTGAACGCCACAGATTTCAACGCCGTTTATGCCGGTGTTGCCCTTGCCGAGCGAATTAAGCTCATCGCTAAGCTCATAAGCGCCGAGGTTTTCACCGCCGTTAATGAAGAGCTTGATATAAACGGTTTGCTGATTATCAACCGCCGCCGGCAGAGCAAGATTTGAATAAGATTCAATCGGCTTTAAGCTGTCTATACTGCGGGCGTTTGAGCCCTCAACATATGTGTAATTAACGCCGTCAAGGCTGTAAGCAACGCCCCAATCGCGCGGACCCTTTGTTGAGGTGGAGGTTTCAAGGCTTAAGGTGATGCCCGTGAAGCCGAGGGTTGAGGTTGTCATCAGCCAATAGCCCTTGCCGCTCGGGTCATCAAGCGATCCGGAATAAACCCAGGTGTTTTCGGCAGTTGCGCTGACCTTAACGCCATAAGACGAGGAATAATCAAGAATTGCCGCCGTTGCGCCATCAGGATACATTGAAAGCGCGCCGGTGCCCGCCGTTGCATTAACGGAAAGATTATCCGCCGCAACGTTGTTTGCAAACTTCGTTGAGCCATAATCAAATTCGGCAACCGTTTCGCCCTTATAATAATACCTGCGGGTGTTAACCGCGCTCTGATCATCATCATCACCCGCGAAAACGGAAACGATGTAAGCGCCCGTGTAATATCTGCTGAAGCCGTCAAGCGCCGCAATCTGAATGCCCGTTTCCGGATAAGAGCCTGCTGCAAGGCGAACACCCGCCTCGGTTGTTACGGTGTATTGCATCGGCTGATTATCCGGGCTGTAATATTTGATTGAGCCTGTGGGGCCGAAATAATTTGTGCTCTTATTCGTATAAGGCATTCTTAAATCGCCCGTCGGCGTGCCGCCGATGATAACGTTGTTGATATAAAGATTGCCCTTTGAGGCATTGTTATGAAGCGTTGCGCCGCCGTTTGTTAAATTCTCCGTTGTGATAAGGCGGATATACGCTTTTGCTGCATCGCCGATGCCGCTGATTGTAACGCCGTTCAGATAATTTTCAAGCGCGCCGTTTGCGGGAAGGGCAATATTGCCGTAACCCGAAACTGTGCTCCACGTGCTGCCGTCAAGGCTATACTGAAGCGAAGCGCTCTTCGGGCCCTGAGTGGTTGTGTAAGCATCGCAGGAGAAGGTTATGCTGTCATAACCCGCGGTCTGCAACTCAAAACAGAAGCCCGTTTGAGCATCCCACTTAACGCCGTCATCAGGCGAGATTGCAAACGCCTTGTTGTTTGCATTATAAATCGGAACATACTGATTTGTGCCCGATGCAGCCGCAGTCATCCTGCCGGATTCATCAAACACGCCGCCGTTTGAGGGAACTGCGCCGCCGATAACGTTTTCGCTGTAAGTCTTATAATTAAAGCGGACAAGCGCATCGCCGAGACAGGTGAAGGTTTCGGTTACCTCTGCGCTCTTATAAATTCCAAGCTCGCTCCACGCCGTTACGGTAACCGTGCCGGAGCTCACAAGGCTGAACGGAGCAAAGGCGCCGTCATAAGCGTAAGCCTCGCTTTCAACGCCGTTTGCGGCGGTGAGGGTGTAATAAATATCAACGCCGGCGTTGTTATCAATAAGCTCAACCGTGTCATCATTATAAAGGCCGGTTGAAGCCGCGCTGATTTCGGGAGCATCAAGCCCTGTTACGTCGTTTTCGCGCAGGCCGTCAATATAAATTTCATTAATGGCAATTTTGCCGCTTGTGTTTGTTCTTGTGAAGAGATATGAGGAGCCGTCAACCGTGTATTCATCCGCAACCTCAATTCTGACGATAACGCTTTCGGCATCATCGCAGGCTGCGGGCAGGGTTAAATCAAACGCATCCTTCATTATCTTTTTATCCGTGGTTTCAAGGAAGAAATAAAGGTCGTCGTCATTCTCCGCATCATAAATCGTGCTGAAGGTTTCGCCGCCGTCAACGCTGTATTTGAAGATATAATCAGCCGCGCCCTTTGAGGTTGCGCCGATATCGCAGGAGAAGCTGATATCGGAATAACCCGAAGCGGAGAACGCAATCTCAAAATACGGGAATTCCTGCCACGGAGTGCTGCTTGACGCGCTCATAATCGGCTGCTGGCCGGAGGTTCCGTCCGTGCGGGTGAAGGTGTCAGAGCCGCTCCATTCAAGCTTGCTGCGGTCAGCGCCGTCAACGCTTGCATAAAGCTTTGCCGTATCCTTCTGCACGCCTGCGGTTGCATCATATCCCTTGTTTTTGCCGCCCTGGAGGCTGAGGCCGTCATCGCCGTATTTATATGAGAAGGTGGCGATGTTCTTAACCGTTCCGCTCGGGCGGGAGGTGCCCGTTATCGGGCATTCGTTACTGCTGATTGTTCCGGTTGTGTTTGTGCCCGTTCCGGTTGCCGTTGCGGTGATTATCTTGCCCGCATCGGAATCCGTTACGGTGTAGCTTGCGCCGGTGGAAACCTGCGCGCCGTCTGCAAACCAGGCGTAAGTTACGCCGTCCGTTATCTGAACGCCGTTTGCATCAAGCAGGGTTGGCGTGATTTCATCGCCGATATAAGCGCCGTCAAAAATTGAAAGGCTGCCCTGCGAAATATCGGTTGGCGTGATTGTGAAGGCGACGTTTTTTGATGAACCCGCATACCTGCCCGCACCGACGAGGGTTACGGTTGCAGAGCTGCCGGAATTGATGTTGTTTGAATATGAAAGCGTGTAATCAACGCCCTCTTCAAGCGCAATTGTGCCAAGCACGGAATTGCTGTAAGTTGCGGTTACGAGCGGCTTGATTTCGCTGCCGGTGTAATTATAACTCGGAATAGCGTCAACCGTTGCGGCGCTTATATCAAGCGTGCCGAATTCGCCGTCAATAAAGGCATTTCTTCTTGTAAACCAGCTTTCAATGCCGCTGATAATGCCTTCTGCATCATAATTGCCGCTGTTAATGCCGTAGCGGATATTATTCATTTTGGCTGATGCGGCAATAGTTTCAACATATTCGCGCACGCTCTTTAAGGTGCCGGTTGAATCCGTTTCGTTTCCAAGCAGAATTTGGGTTGCGGGGCGGATTGTGTGATACCAATCCTCCTTTGCCATTTCCCAAAAATCCGTGCAGTTTGTTGCAAGCGCGCCGTAAAAGCTTAAAGGAGCATAGGAATCACTGCTGTAAGTGGTTGTGCTGTCCCCCGCTCTCCAGCGGTAAATGCGGGTGTTTTTGGTGTACCAGCCTTCAGGTGAACCATAGCTTGCACCCCAGCGGGAAGCGCTTTCATTGCCGTAAACGATTGCGTTATCCATATCCCAGACCGGGCCTGCGTGAACCTTTTCATCAACCGAATCGCTTTCCTTCCAGAAATAGGTTGATGAGGTGGAGCTATCCATATTCTTAAAGTATTCCTGGGTCCAGTAATATTTTACTGCGGAATCCGCGTCTAAAATATCGCTCCATTTTGCGCCCTGATAATTCTTGCGCTGATATTCAGTTGAGGTCCAGGGAGCAGGGTTTGTTATTGAGGTTGCGCCGCGAAGAAACGCACCGGTCAGGCTTGAGCAGTTTGTTGTTGTTGAGCTGCTCGGAACAATACCGTTATTATAAACCGCCGAGCCCATTGCATAAAGCAGATTATAACTGTAATCAATCTGATGGCGGCTGATGTAATCGTGGCTCTTAATTGCCCAGCCCTGGCGGTTGTAAGCGCAGAAGCCCATTCCGTCAGGCCAGCGCTGGCTGATTTCAAGCTCATAAAGATAGCCGCCCGTTAAATCCGCAGGGTCTGTTATATTATCGCCCGAGGAGGTTACCGTATATTTCCTTGAGCCGACGGTGTGCGCATATGACGTTGCCGTGGTAATTGAATAGCTGCCGGAAAGAGTTACGGTTGAATTATCCTTATCAATAATGCGGGTTGTGATTTGGCTGTTTGCTTCCATCGTTTCGAAATCAGCGGGGGTTGTTACGCCGCTTGCATCCGTTGTGCCGTTTGCAAGCTCCAGCGCCTCATAGGAATCGCTGATGCCGATGCGGTTTGATTTAATCTCAACCTTTTCGGCAAGCTGATAGCTGCCGAAATATTTGCCGTTTGCATAAACGTCAACAGGCTTGCAGACAACCTGATACTGCACGCCGATGAATTTTGAAAAATCATAGGTTAGCTGATTGTCAATCAAAGTGCCGTCGCCCGCATTGGCAAGCAAAACCCATTTCTTTGCCTTGCCCATGCCGAGAAGCGAGGTTGAGGTTGCAAGCTTAATGTTATACGGCAGCTTTGCGCCGCTGCCCCAGGTGCCGTTGCCGCGGCCCTGTATTTTTTCCATTATGCCGTTGTAATTAACAACGCCGTTTTCATCAACAACGCGGATTGTGCCCGCCTCTGAAACGGTGTGCTCCGAATTAGTTGTTGAGCTGTAATCAATATTGGCCGTGTTTCCGCTTGTTGTGGTGAAATAAATCGTGCCAACCTCGGCGCTTTTATAAACCTGTAGCGTGTAGCTGCTGCCGTCCAGCGTTAAGGTGAAGGAAGCGCCCGTGCTGATGCCGTAAGCAAAGGCATCGGTTGATTGCCCGCTTGTTAAAGAAGCGGTTTCGGTGCCGCCGCCCTCAACGGGATAGGTAAGCGATGCGGAGCTGCCCGTGAAAAAGACCTTAAGGTCATTAACATCCATGGTGGAGGGCAGGAAAAGATAAACATCGCTGCTTGGCAGAGCGGTTGTTGTACCGCCGCCCTGATTATAGGTGGTTGTTACCGCTTCAAGAAAATGCGCGCGCACCGTGCCAAGCTCCCCGCCGGAGGTGGTATCATAATCCCCAACCCAGAAATCAAGGGTTGCCAAATCCGCATCCTTGGTTGCGGAGGAGGCCGCAGTGGGCGCAAATACAAACGCCGTTGCAAGCAGCACCACTGCAAGCAAAAGGCTTAAAAGCCTTTTTGATTTTTTAATCTTTCTCATAATTATTACCCCTTAATTTTGATTATTTGCGCGAATCAAAATTAAACATCTGTTACATAGGCAACGCCGCCACTGAAGGAAACGCTGACATCAACGGGATTGCCCGCCTTGCCCGCGCGTGAGCGGCCGAAATTAACCGTGTAGCTGCCCGATGCGCTGACGTCGCTGCCAGAATAAAGAATTGCCTGAATTTTTTCTTCACCCGAGGAATAGAAGCCCGCAAGATTTATTGAGCGCTGTGCGTTTGCATAAGCGCTGATTGAAGGCTGGGTGTTTGTTGATGAGATAACCTTTGAATTCTTGCCAAGCGGAACATAAACCTTAACCGTGCCGCCTGTGATTCTGAAGGTGTCTGCATTACCCGCACTGGCGCGGATTCCCTGGTAATCCGCAGAGGAGGGAGAAACCGAAGCAACCGCCTCAAGCGCGCGGTATTCCTTTTCATTAAGAACAACATCGGCATAATATTCATTGCTGTCATCCGCAAGAACGGAATCAACGCTGCCGAAGCTGCCGCTGTTTATATTCTGAATAAATTCCTCGTTATTAACACGGCGCACCTTAACGCCCCATTTTGCTTTAACGGAGGAAACGCTGACGTTCAGCGCGCCTGCGCGGATAATAACCGCGTCGTCCGCGTCAATACCGTCGCCCGTGGTTGGCGAGGCGTCGCCGGAGGCGGGCTTTAACGTTACCGTTGATCCGGTTGATTTATCCTTATTGCCGTTTGCATCCTTTTCGTCCGTATCCATAATGAAGGTGTTGCAACGGATTGCATCGCCGACGGAATTGACGGTGATTGTTGCATTTTCCTCAATATCAAGAGTGCCCTTAACGCGGATGCCCTTTGCAGCTTGGGATGTGACGTTCATCGTGCAATTCTGAATTGCAACGCTGCGCTCCGCCTGGATGCCGTTTTTATTCTTTGCGTTAATATTAACCGTGCCATGCCCCTTTATTGAAAGCTTGCACTGGCTGTGAATCGTGCCGCTGCCCTTTGCCGAATTGCCATGCGCGGTTAAGCTGCTGGTTGTGCCGTCAACAAAGGAAAGAACGGCATTCGGATTATTCTTTGTTGCGGCGGTGTTTTTATAAACAAGCACCTCGCCGTCGCTGTCCGTATCGTTAATAACGGTGTCCGTATCCTGAAATTCAATTGCAAAGGAATCGCTTGAGGTTATATCAACCCCGGCAAGGCGAACCCTTGCAAGGCCCTGATTGCCGAGCTGAACGATGATTTTGCCATACCAGGTTGAGCTGCTTTCCTGTGAAATATAATAATCTCCGTTGCCGATGAGATAAAGCGCTCCGCCGGAAATATACGCCTTGCTTTTTGCATCAATATCCTGAATGGGTGAATTTACATCAACGCCCACCGCGGCAGTTGTGTTTGCCTTTAAAACAATATTAATATCCGCAAGCTCGCTGTAATCCGCAAAGCCGATAACGCTGTCCTGCTCCTGCTGCGGATCTTCGCCGCCTGAGCCTGTGCCTGAGCCGCCCGAAGCTGTTGAAGCAGCAGGTGAGCTGCCCATGGGAGTGGTTTCGGTTACAATCGTGCCGGTTTTGGTGGCTTTGTTTGTTACAACGGTGCCGCTTGCTTTTTCGGTGATGGTGAAAGTGCCGTCTGAATTTTCGGTTGCGGTAACCTCAATCGGGTTTTTGCCGTCCGCCGATTTCAGATGCATATGAATATAGCCGCTTGCGCCCCTGGTTGTTTCAACCTCATAGAGCTTGCCGTCATCATAGCTCTGCACGGCAACCATATCCTTATTTTCATTTGTGTAGAAATCAAGGAAAACCTTTTTGCCGTTATCAAGCTTAAAGGAATAAACCATAGCGCCCGAGCTGTCATCCGCCATAACGGCGATAACCTTGCCGATAAGCTCCGTGTCCGTAATCGCGTTTCCGCTGCTGTCCTTAGCGGAAAGAATATAGGCGCTGATCATATATGTGTTTGTGACATCATTAATCGGAATGAGGGTTAAAATATTGCCCGCTTCATCCGTTATTTCAATCAGATTGCTTGGCTCAATATCCTCAACGATTGATGCATCCTCATCATCAGCATCGGCAATAACCGTTACCGGCTCATCGATATATTCGGTTTTATCCTTTGAAAGCTGAACATAGGCAAAAACGCCCGCCGCAATGGAAACCACAACGGCGGCTGTTACGGCGATGATGATTTTCTGCTGCTTTGTGAGCGAGGCAAGCGCCGCTTTCAGCTTGTTTTCTTTTTCCATATAATCACATCCTTATTGGCTCCCCCTTTCAGGGGAGGCAAAATATGTTTTTTATATCTTATTGAAAATGGAAGCTCTTAACTGCGGGAGCCTCAACCGAAAGCATAACCTTAAGATTGCCGTTCATTGCGCGAATATCATCAAGGAATTCGCGAACCTGTGCCGAATCCTTCATCGTAACGGTGTAAGAAAGCTCAAAAAGCGCGCCGAAATCAACGCTTTTGATAACGGAAAGCTTGCTTTTTGCGCAATACTTATCCAGCACCTCATCAAATGCGCCAACATAATTGAGGGTTTCCGGAACGGTGATTTTAAGCGTATAAGTTTCAGCTTTCTTGCCTGCATAATTTGTAAGATGCAGAATAACAACAACCGCAAGTATAACGGCGGTTGCAACCGCTGCATAAGGCCAAAAGCCCATGCCGCAGGCAAGGCCCATAACAACGCTCATAAACACAAAGGCAATATCCTTCGGGTCTCCGGGGGCGCTTCTGAAACGAATAAACGCAAACGCACCGGCAAGGCTGAATGCCCTTGCAACATTGTTGCCGACGAGAAGAATAACCAGCGCAACGATTGGCGAAAGCAGGATAAGCGCCACGCAGAACGCCTGGCTGTAGCCATCCTTGCGGTGGGTGAAGAGATAAACGAGGCTGATGATGAAGCCGATAATAATTGACGATGCAAGAATTACCGCAACGCTTTTGAAAGTGAGCTCCTCTGCAATTGCGCCGCTCGTGAGTTCATTAATGAAATCCATAAATTTTTCCTCCAAAAATAACAATTAGTCAAAGACCAAATTACTGAAATAATCAAAATCAACCTCGTTGCCGTCCCTGTCAAGAAGCTGATATTTGAGGTTATGCTCCCTTGCATCCTGCTTATACTTTGAGCCGTATTTCGAAAAGCCGCGGCTGAAAAGCTGATGCTCTGAAAGCATGTGGGTTAACCAAAGCGGCATTGCGCCAAGGATTTTGATTTCCATAATATACATTTCCTCCGGCAGAAGCAGCTCATCCTCCTCGCTTTCGCCGAATTGGAAATTGCTGCGCCGCGTGCGCACATTGCGGTCAAAGGTCATGCGGAAATCACGGTTTTCCTTGCCGAAAAGCGCCAGCCTGTCATACTGAGCGTAAAGCGCGGGGGCAACCTTGTTGCGCTTAAAATAATACTGCAGCTCCTTTGCCACCTGTGCGGAAAGATAATCCTTCGTTTCGGGCAATATGCCCTCGTTAACAAAGGGCTTAACCTCTTTGATTTTAAGCTTGATTCTGCGCTTGTTGCCAACCTTATTGCTCTTTTTCTTTATTTCCATAAAGATTTTATCCTCAGGATCCTTCTTGTCATAATAAGAGCGCAGGCGCATTTTTTCCTTATATCGCGGCTTTGAGGAATTCTGCCTGATAACGTCGTGATTCACCGTGTCATAATAAATGCTGTAAATCCGATATTCATTGCCGCCGATGCAGTATTCATCAAGATCCATATATTGAAGCAGAACGGGCAGAATTTCATCAAGCTTTTCCTTTGAGATAAGATATTTTTTCTCATACCTTTTAAAGGTTGCAATTGCCAAAAACACCACCCCTTTCCTTACAATCGTAACTGCCTGTATAAATATTATTAATAATTTATTAATATAAACTAAATATAAAACAAAAACATTATAAAGTCAATATTAATTCCCGATTATTAACAATTTAAACTGCTAAATCGGAGCTTGTTGGGAGAAAGACCAATTCGGGCGCAGCCCTGCAAATCCGATTGTCTATTAAAAAAGGCGCTCCCGAAGGGGCGCCCTACATAAAGAAGGTGGAAGAGTTTTACTCATCCACCTTCTTTATCTTTTATTTTTTATTTATCCTTCTTGTCCTTGATAAGCGGTTTAATCAATTTGTATATTTCAGACGCTTTTTTATTATCTTTGCTTGGAAAAGCTTTTACAAGGTTATTGTGAATACCTTGTTTGGTTTTATAGTTGCAAACTATTTTATAGGCTTTTATTGCTTCTTTCTCAGTAAGAATATCGGAAAGCACTTTTATTATATCTTCCTTGTTTCTGTTAATGGAAGAAGTGGAATCAATGCGCTTAATTGTTATGTTGCGTGATTTCCAAAAAGAACATACAGCATCAAACCCTAAATCCTTTGAAATAATATAGTACTGACTGTCGTGGCTTCTTTCAATATATGAGCCTAAATACGAAGAAAGCTGAAAATCCAACGCGTTAGCTGTACCTACTTTAACTTTAATGTATTCTTTTATAATCTCGGTTTTTTCTAGCTCTTTATGTAAATCAATCGTTATTGATTTAGCTTTATCACTATAAAAAATAATTATTTTATCGCTTTTGTCGACATTCAGTTTTGATATGCCCTCTAATCCTTGAGAATTGACATTTTCAAAATCAACAAAGAATAAGCTCATGATTTTCTCCTCAAATCAAATACTTTAGTTTTATTTTATCACAGAAAACTTATCAATTCAACAAATAATGTCACAGTCCGCAGCGCAGCGAGCATAGGATTTGTAAAGACAGATCCGGAAAAGAAAACAGACCGAAAGAGGAACGGTCTGTCATTAATTAAATATTGCTACGCAATATGAAATAATTTGCTAAAGCAAATTGTGAAATATCTCGCT
>DCTO01000067.1 GCA_002329285.1 Ruminococcaceae bacterium UBA1438 | reverse complement strand
AGGTGGTTGGTGGGCTCATCAAGCAGCAGAATATCGGGATTGCCGAAAAGCGCCTTCGCAAGCAGCACCTTAACCTTCAAATCAGACGGAAGCTCCGCCATTGTGAGATAATGATATTCATCGGTTACGCCAAGCTTGTTGAGCATAAACTCTGCATCTGATTCTGCATTCCAGCCGTCAAGATCTGCAAATTCCGCCTCAAGCTCGCCTGCGCGGATGCCGTCCTCCTCAGAGAAATCCGGCTTTGCATAAAGCGCATCCTTTTCCTCCATAATCTCAATAAGGCGGGGATTGCCCATAAGCACGGTGCGCACAACCTCATATTCATCATATTTAAAGTGATCCTGCTCAAGCACGGAAAGGCGCTCACCCGGGGTGATAATAACCTCGCCCTTCTGCGGCTCAAGCTCTCCGCTTAACACCTTTAAAAAGGTTGATTTTCCGGCGCCGTTTGCGCCGATAATGCCATAACAGTTGCCGGCGGAAAAGAGCACATTAACCCTTTCAAACAGCGCCCTGCCGCCAAACTGAACAGTTACATTACTTGCCTGAATCATAAGCCTGCCTCCTGATTTATTTAATAACCTTGTGTATTCTAACACAAAGGTTTATTAAATACAAGATAAAAATATAAAATGGGCTTTGCGGGGCAGAGCCCCGGGTGGTCAGTGGTCAGTTAAAGGTCGCTTTGCTCAGATTAAAAAAGGCGCTCCGAAATGGCGCGCCTTAAATCATTTATTTGTTTAGCAATTCGTTTTTCTTTTTCTCATATTCCTCTTGAGTAATGATACCCTTTTCAAGCAAATCGAGATAGCCTTTTATCATTTTTGCATTGTTTGCAGATACTTCAGCACCATGTGCTTTATCGTCTATACTAATATTTATCTTGTTGCAATACAACAAAGACAGCACCGTCATTCCTATAAAAAATACAATTGTATAAAAGAGATCTATTATTGATGCCGGATGAGAGGCAATGTACTCCCCGTTTTCAATCAAAGATAGTCTAAACGGAAACACACATAGAGATAAAATAAATCCTATCGCAACAACAAAATATGAATATATTCCAACAGCAATATTGGGCTTATTTTTCTTTGAAAGGGCAATATTTATTGCCATTGCGACAGAATATACAACTATAATTGCGCTTGACACACCAAGATTACAAATGATGCTTCCTATCCCTATCATTATTACCGGTATAATATTTAATGTTTTTTGTTTTTTTGCTAAAAAAACAATAAATAAAGCATAAATTACAAAATATACAATAGAAACGCAAAATCTCAATTTCATTGTGTTTATTTCTAATAAGTGTGCAGAAGCCGAACTCGTTGATAAATACCACCTAATTGCTGATATGTAATTATAATCAAAGACTATATTAATAATAATACATATTGAAAAAATATATATGCATATTTTGGATACAATGTTCTGCTTTCTTGCATTTTTTTGACTTTTGATTTTAGCTGGTATTTTGTTTGTAAATAACGACAACGCAATAAACACAAGAGCTATTGACCAAATGAACAATTCAACAGCATTTATAAAAGTAAAGATAGAGTCGTGCCAATTGTGAAAAACCGCATTTGATTCAAGCAAAAACACCGCAACAAAACTAAATGCATTTGAAAAAGCCAAAACAACAAGACAAGACCATTGTGAAACCTTGTTTGCAACATTGCTNNTTTCTTTTTTTACGGATAGAAATATGGATAATAATAGAATAATATAAACAATTAAAAACAACAAGTAATTCAAACTATAAACATAAAAATTTATGTATAAATAACTTGATATATCATAGTATAATACATCTTGAAAAAAAGAATATCCGCTACCGCTATCATAAAAAAAGAATAAATATATATTTTCAACCAACATGCCTGCGATTGATGTTGAAATCAATGATTGTTTTTTTAACAAAAATCCGAAAAGCATTAATACTATCATAAAATATTTATATAAAACAAAATATGATATATAATGCCTATAATTTAATGTGATAATATCATTAATCAGATTTACTATAAAACATACTCCTATTAGCACTGTTGCAATTTTTGAAAAGACAGATGATTCCTTCCAATTCTTGATCATTGTATTCTCCTATAGATTAAGCAATTCTTTTCTCTTGGTTTCATATTCCTCTTGCGTTATTGCACCTGAATCCAAAAGATCTTTATATATTAATATCTGGTCTGTTTCACTAACGTTTTCTTTTCTTATTGAGGCATCTGCAATGATTCTCAGGTTTATTCCAAGCTCTGCAAGGTATCTTAAAATCAATGTGTTAAAATGCCCTACTGCAAAGCCAATCATCGTGCCAATAAGAACGGCAAGCGGCAGAATATCTCGCAAAATTTCTTTTCCGACTATAACACCTCCAATTATGCCCGCAATAACACAAAGTGCGTAAACCACATAGGCGATAATATTTAGTTGGCTTGCAGCAGAAGATTTTGGTTTGTTATTCATAAATACGCCCCTTTTTGACATTTACTGAATGTCATATTTTTTATAATTATAACATATACTTTCAGTGATGACAAGCACTAAATGTCATTTTCGGAGGGGTTATTATGTTTATTAATAAAGCTGCAAACGGATTAAATAATCTATGCGGTGCGGCAATAAGCAAAAAACGAAAAGAACTGGGATTTTCACAAAGAGAATTAGCTGATAAACTGCAGCTTCACGGTTTGGATATAGATAAAAACGCCATTCAAAGAATTGAGGCAGGAAAAAGATTCGTTACTGACATTGAGATAGTTTATTTATCAAAAGTTTTGGATATTTCCTATGAAACATTGCTAAATAATTAAAGCACTCGGTTTGAGTGCTTTAATTATTTATATAATCTTTTTTCTAATGAGGCTGGGGGATGACCGCCGAGGAAATGGCAAAGAACACCAAAAGCGAAACCGCATCAACAATCGTTGTGATGAACGGAGAGGACATAACAGCGGGGTCAAACCCGATTTTCTTTGCCAGCATCGGCAGCGAGCAGCCGATAAATTTTGCAAAAATTATTTCCACAACAAGGGTGAGACAGATTGCAAGATCAATCAGCAGGGTGATTTCATCATTTCTGAAAAGCATTTTATCAACAAGCCAGATTTTGCAGAAATTCACCGCTGCAAGCGAAAGCCCGCAGACGAGGCCGACGCGAAGCTCCNNCACAACGCGGAAATAATCGCGGAATTCAATTTCATTGAGGGACATTGCGCGGATAACCGTTACGCTTGCCTGGCCGCCGGAATTGCCGCCCGTGTCCATAAGCATCGGTATAAATGCCGTTAGGATTGTGAGCGTTGCCAGCTTATCCTCAAAGGTTGTTATAATTGAGCCCGTGAAGGTTGCGGAAACCATAAGAAGCAGCAGCCACGGAAAGCGGCTTTTCCATGTTTCGAAAACAGAGGTTTTGAGATAAACCTTCTCCGTTGGGAGCATAGCGTTCATCTTTTGGATATCCTCTGTGTTTTCCTCCTGAATAACGTCGATAGCGTCATCAACGGTGATGATACCCACAAGCCTGTTTTCCATATCAACAACGGGCATTGCAAGGAAATCGTATTTTGACATAAGGATGGAGGCATTTTCCTGGTCCTCAAGCGTGTTTATGGAGATAACGTTTGTTTCCATAAAATCGCTGATAACATCCTCATATTCATGGAGCAGAAGCTCCTTAACCGTTGTTACGCCGATAAGATGGCGTGAGGCATCCGTAACATAGCAGGTGTAAATCGTTTCTTTATCAACGCCCGTGCGGCGGATACGCTTAAAGGCGTCCTCAACCGTCATATCCCTTTTGAGGTCTACAAACTCCGGGGTCATAATTGAGCCGGCAGAATCCTCCGGATATTTCAGAATTGTGTTAATCGCCTCTCTTGTTTCGGGATCCGTGTTTCGCAGAATTCTTTTAACAAGCGTTGCCGGCATTTCCTCAATAATATCCGCAGCATCATCAACATAGATTTCATCAAGCACGGCGCGAAGCTCCGTATCAGAAAAGGCGCGGATGAGGTCTTCCTGCGTGTCGCTGTCAAATTCAACAAAGGTGTCTGCAGCATTTTCCTTTGTTAACATTCGGAAGAAGAACACTCTCGTTTTTTCGTTATCAAGCTCCTCAAGCAGCTGGGCGATATCGGCAGGATTAAGCTCATTCAAAAGCTCCTTCAGCTTGCCGATTTGCTTGTTTTCATAAAGCTCCTCAACCTGCTCCAGCATTTCTTCAAAATCAAAATCCAAGTGCTCACTTCCTTTCACTGATTTATGCAGAGGTTATTGTTATTCTTCCTCTGCTTCCTCTTCCCCGTCCTCCTCAGGCTCGGGAATCGCATAAAACTCCGGTTCAGCCTCATCATAAGGATTAACAGCCGCTTTTCTGATTGCGGAGAAGGCAACCGCAAACACAACAAGCCCGCCGAGAATTGCGCCGACGCTGATTATGAAATTCGGTTTTTCATAAAACATTGAGCCGGCAACAAAGGAGGTGTAGCCCTCCTGCTGCATTTCAGCCTCAATTTCTGCAACGGTTTTTTCAACGCGCTTAATTTTAAGGGTGTATTTCTTTGTTGTTCCGTCTGAAGCAACAACCGTCAGCGGGATTTCAGGGGCTTGATCGGCGCGCAGCTCCATGCCTATAATCGGAGTGCAAACCGCGCCGACATCAGCTGTTACCGGCGTGATATTAAGCACGGTTAAATCGCTTGGGATATAGAGCTTATACACCGTGTCTCCGTCATTAATCTCCGGCTGAAGCTCACCGTATTCGCAGGCAACATCCGCAAGATTTGCGTTTGAATTTATCTGAAGCTCGCGCCTATTTGAATACATAAAGCGATAAATTACGCTGCCGTTTGCAAAATTAAGCGTGACGGAAACGCCATCCTGCTGATTTGAGGCATAGATATAATCAATAAAAACGTTTGCTTCGCCATTGATTTTATAGCTTGAAACCACCGCGCTGTTCGCAGGATTATCAAGGGTTATTGTGAAATCCGCAACGCCCTGGGCAAAACCGCCGTCAATTGCCGCGTTTGAAAAGGAAATATCCTCAAGAAACGGAGCGTCGCTTATCGGCGCTGTTGCCGCATTCGCGCTTAACGCAGATGTTAAAAGCATCAGCAATACAAGAAAGCCGGTTGCAATTTTTTTCATAATCATTATCCTCTTGCCGCATTATTCAAAAAGAATATAAGAGCTGATCGCGGCATCATCAAGCCCCTGCTTTGCTGCTGATAAATCAGCGTTTGTTTTTATGAAATAAACGGCATTACTGCCAATATCCTCTGAAAGCTTTCTTTCAATATCATCCGAAACGGATTCTTCCTCAATCACATCACCGTCCTCATCATAAACAACGGTGCTGCTGATGCTGACATTGACGGCGCGCAGAAGCTTAATCTCCGTGCCGAGATCGGCATAAAGCTTTGATGCAAGATAATCAAAGCCGTCGTTATACTGCCCCGAGATATCCTGTGGAAGATCAACCCCATCAAGCACAAAAACCGTTACGCCCATTTCATAAGCCTCAAGGATGATATCCTTGATGTATTTATAAGCAGTTTGGGAATCGGGGTTAAGATAAGTATTATCCCTGCCATCAGTGTAATGAATGGAATTATTATCCAGCACTGCGGAGGAATGATCCTGCGCAGGCACAAGATTATCAAGATAGCAATAAACCCTGCCCACGGCAAGAATATCATTGCTTTTAAGCATTTCAACAGATGCCTTTAGATTGCCTGCGGGAAAGGCAACCGCGCCATAAGTGTCCACCGCGGCAAGCCGGCTTTTATAACCCACTGAGCCCTCGCTGCGCTTGAGATCAAAGGTGATGCTGTTGTAACTGTTCTCAGCCGCATCGGAGATGACGGATTCAAGCATAACACCGCCATCAAGCGAAATGCTTTCAACATATTTGGATTTCAGATTAAGCGCAACCTCATTCATCGTGCCGCCATCCTCCTGCTGAGCATCGGAGGCGGAGGGCATAGCATTTCGCTGCATATAAACATCCATCCCTGTATAGCCCACAGAGAAAACAAGAAAGCCGATTGCAACGGCGGCAAGCGCCTTGCCAAGCGTTTTTAGCTTAATCTTTCTTTGCTTTTTCTTTTTGGGCTTGGGGCGGAGATAATCAAATTTATCGGAATAAATGCCCGTGCCCTCAGGCTCATTATATTTATCGGCAAAGTCTATCTCCCTGCCGGTTTCGGGCTCCGTCCAGCGTTGGTTGCGCTCCGTATTCTTATAAAAGCGCTTTTTCTTCATTTAAATCACTCAAAATTTTCCTTTGCATTCTGCATTAAAAGCTTAATCGTTTCACTTGGATTTTCACTGCTGAAAACCGCATTGCCCGCAACAAAAACATTTGCCCCTGCCCTTGCGCAGGTTTTAATTGTTTCGGCATTCACGCCGCCGTCAACCTGAATATCAAGCTGCGGAAAATCAGCGCGCAGCTTTTCAATTTTCGGAATCATATCCGCCATAAAGCTTTGGCCGCCGAAGCCGGGTTCAACCGTCATAACAAGCACCATTGAAAGCCTGTCAATATACGGATAAACCGCTTCAATCGGGGTGTTTGGCTTAACGGAAAGCGAAGCCCTGCAGCCGCGGGATATGATTTTGTTTATTGTTTCGTTAATATCACTATCACACTCAACATGAAATGTTATGATATCCGCGCCGGCATCCGCAAAGGCATCAATATATTTAAGCGGCTCTGAAATCATCAGATGCACATCAAACGGAATATCGCAAAACTTATTAAGCGCCTTAATAACGGGAGGGCCAATTGAAATATTCGGCACAAAATGCCCGTCCATAACGTCAAGATGAATCATCTTCGCGTCTTTGCATTTTGCAAGCTCTGCGCCGAGATTTGCATAATCCGCAGAAAGAATTGAAGGGGAAATTTTAATATCCATTTAACACTCCGAGAATATATATTAATAGAATAATTATAGTTAGGTTTATTATACATAAAAAGCATATTAAAATCAACCACTAAATAAGCTTACATAACTTTCCTGTTGACGAAGAATAAAAATAATGATAGAATAATTTTGCGACACAAAACTTAATCATTCAAGGCAAAGCAGTTGCTATACCTTTCGGTAAAAACGCAATTCGCTTTATAATTGCTTTGTCTTTTATAAGGTTTTGTGTCGCAGCAAAGGAATTGCGTTTTTCATGCGCAGTTTCATCTGCGCATTTTTTTATGGAGGGCGTTAATTATGTCTGTTATTGAGGATTTATATAACGGAAAATATAGGGGCAAGGGTTATCCTGACGATAAGGATTTTGAATTAATAGCATTAAAGCTGGAGCTTGAAAATGAGATAGAGGATTTGAAATCACAAATCACTGATGGACAAAAGAAAAAAATGGATTTGATAAGCACAAAATTTAATGAGATTTCAGAACTTGAAAAGCTAATGATGTTCAAAAACGGAATTAAAATTGTTACAGCTCTGTATTCCGAAAAATGATTAAGGCGGATAGGAAATACTCCTATCCGCCGTGTCTTTTATTATCATATTGCGTTAAACTTATTCCGCCTCTGCAGAAGGGAATTTGATTATTTTTTCGCCATCCTCAATAAATTTGCCGTCCTTCCATTCGCCCTTGATTCCCTTTGAAGAGGCGCCGAGCTGAAAATGAAGCTGTGCAATGCCGAAATCAATGCTTTTTATTGAATAAGGCTCCTCAACCGAGCCGGAAATCACGCCCTTTTCATACCTGAATTTAACAGGGCGGCTGTTAACCGAGCTTGGCGCCTTTTCAACCTGCTGCATTGCAAAGGCATATTCGGGCGGCAGCTTTTCATCGCAGGCCTCAAACATCTTCTGATAAGGCTTGCTTTTCTTATGGGTGGCGTTATGCATAACCTTTTCCTTAACGCTCTTTTCCTTGCTGACAAAGCCAACAGCGATAACGCAATAAAGCCTCATCCCCTTTGGAATTTCAATTGATTCCATAAGCTTGTTTTCATTATAGCTGGCCACCCAGCAGGTGCCGATACCGTGAAAGGCGCACTGAAGCACGATTGTTTCGCCGTAATAGCCGCAAAGCTCGCGCGCGGCAATCGTGTCCTTGCCGCAAACGGCAATCAGGCTCATATTGCCCTTTTGAACATTAAATGCAAAGCGAGCATCATCAACGAAAATGAAATTCAGCTCCTCGCGGCGGTTAACATAATCCACCATATCCCTGATAACAGCCTTCGTTTCCTCATCAAGAGGAATATTCCTGAAGGTGCGGCGGGAGCAGCGCTTATCAATGGCAATAATATATTCTTCATTAGTCATGAATCATTACCCCAATTCTCAATAACATCAAGCAAATGCTCATATTCCTTGGTGGTGATATTATCGGGCATAATCGTCAGCGCCCTTTTCATAGTTAACTCATTATTAACGGTCCAAACCGAGAAAAGATAGCCGTTATCGTGAAGCAAATCGGAAAGCGTTCCGCTGGCATATTTATAATTGCAGTTTATGCCAACGGCGCCCGTATCCTCCAGCGTTTTCAGCAGCTTTTGCTGATAATCATCAGAGAAAATTTTGATTCTTGAAACCTGGCAGTTATAATAATAATCCATATCCTTGCAGTTAGATTCCTTAACCGCCTTCACGTTAAGCACATCAACGCCTGTTAAAAACGAGCGTTCAACCAAATCATATTCCTCAAGCAGGTCATAAAGGGGATTAAGCGTTCTTGCTTCCTTGATGTCAAGATTAATCCGGCAATCCGCTGCCTTTAAAAGCTCAAACGCATCTGCAAGCGGCACGCCGTCATTATTGGTGATGGCGATTTCATGATCCATAACCAGAGTGCCATCCGGCCGCTGGCGGACATCAAGCTCTATCACCTCAACCTTGCGGTTAATAGCCGTTTCAACAAAATCGATGGAGTTTTCTTCCGTTTCAAACGCGCCTGAATGGGCAGTTATCGTGAAATCCTCCATGAAGCGCAGAGTCCTTTCATCATAGCTTTTTGTTACGGCATAAAGCGCAACGCCCATAACCATTGCCACAGAAACCAAAAATGCAAAAACCTGATAAGAAAAATGCTTTGCCCAGGTTGGCGTCATATTTCGCTTTAAAAACCTTTTAAATTTTTCCCATCTGGAAATCTTTTCCGCCATAGGCTAACACCCTTATAAACCGAAATGCATTTAAAGCGCACAAAAGAGGCAACGCCGCCTAATGCCATGAATAATTATAATTAATCCTGCTTGCTGCCTGAATAGTTAGGAGCCTCCTTGGTGATATAAACATCATGCGGATGGCTTTCAACAAGGCCTGCACCGGTGATTTTGACAAATCTTGCATTTGTGCGAAGCTCATTAATATTGTGGCAGCCGACATAGCCCATACCTGAGCGCAAGCCGCCCATCATCTGGAAAACAGTGTCCCCCAAAAGGCCCTTATAAGGCACGCGGCCCTCAACGCCTTCGGGAACGAATTTCTTTGTGCCGTTTTGGAAATATCTGTCAGCAGAGCCCTGATTCATTGCGCCGAGGCTGCCCATGCCGCGATAAACCTTAAACTGCCTGCCCTGATAAATTTCAATTGCGCCGGGAGATTCCTCACAGCCCGCAACAAGGGAGCCGACCATAACAACGCTGCCGCCTGCTGCGATTGCCTTAACAATCTCGCCGCTGTATTTGATACCGCCGTCTGCGATAATCGGAATGCCGTATTTATCAGCCATTTCTGCAGAATCATAAATTGCAGTGATCTGCGGAACGCCGATGCCGGCAACAACGCGGGTTGTGCAGATTGAGCCGGGGCCGATACCAACCTTAACGGCATCTGCGCCTGCTTTGATGAGAGCCTCTGTGCCCTCTGCAGTGGCAACATTGCCCGCGATGAGAGAAATATTCGGGAATGCGTTTTTAACCCTGTCAACCGCCTTGATGATATTCTTTGAATGGCCATGAGCCGAATCAAGAATGAAAGCATCAACCTGCGCGTCTGCAAGCGCCTGCGCTCTGTCCAGCAAATCGGCGGTTACGCCGAGAGCCGCAGCGCAGAGCAATCTGCCGTCCTTATCACGAGCGGTGTTTGGATATTTAACGCTTTTTTCAATATCCTTGATTGTTACAAGGCCGGTGAGCTTGCCGTTATTATCAACCAGCGGAAGCTTTTCCACCTTGGAGTTCATCAGGATTTTTTTAGCCTCCTCAAGCGTTGTGCCCGCCTTTGCGGTAACAAGCTTTTCCTTCGGAGTCATAACATCTGCAATTCTGACTGAATAATCAGTCATAAAGCGCATATCGCGATTTGTTAAGATGCCGACGAGAGTGCCGTCCTGCGCGCAAATCGGAACGCCGCTGATTTTATATTTGCGCATGAGATCCTCTGCATCCTGCGCAATATTATCCGGGGAAAGGAAAAACGGATTTGTGATAATCCCGTTTTCGGAACGCTTAACCCTGTCAACCTCAGAAGCCTGATCCTCAATCGGCATATTCTTATGAATAACGCCGATTCCGCCCTCACGGGCAATTGCAATTGCCATTCTGGATTCGGTTACCGTATCCATAGCCGAGGTCATAAGCGGGATATTGAGCTTGATATCCTTGGTTAGATTTGTTGATAAATCAACCTCATTGGGAAGCACATCGCTTTCAGCAGGGATTAAAAGCACATCATCAAAGGTTAAGCCCTCTTTGATAAACTTTGAGCCGTATTCGTTCATAACTTTCCTCCTTGTGTTATAATAATTTATTTTATCTATAATATCACATCAGATAATTACATTCAAGTGTTATTTTCTGCGGCGCGGACTATTGCCTCAACCGTTTTCTCAACGGATAAGCCATCGCACTCAATAACAACATCCGCATATTTCTTATAAAGCGGCAGGCGCTCGTTATACATATCAAGCAGAGTTTCGCCTTTTTTCAGCACGATGCCGCGCGTTGTGATGTTATTAATCCGCTCGCACATATTATCATAGCTTAAATGCAGATAAATGATTTTGCCGAGGGCGCCGAGCCTTTTCATTGCGGCATCGCTGTAAACCACGGAACCGCCCGTTGCAATCACCGTGCCCTGAATATCAAGGGAAAGGATTGCCCCCTCCTCTGCATTTTCAAAATAATCAACGCCCTTTTGATTAATTATATCCTGAAGCCGCAGGCTTTCCAGATTTTGGAGAAGCAAATCCGTGTCAAAAAAATTTTTAAGCAGCGCTTTTGCCGCAAGCACGCCGCAAGTGCTTTTACCCGAGCCCGGCATACCGATTAAAACGATATTTTCTCTGTTCATATTATTCTACGCCAACCTTTTTGCAATAATCATTCAAAGGGCAATCGGCGCATTTCGGCTTTCTTGCCGGGCAGATATCGCGCCCGAAAAGCACAATCCTGTGGCAAAAATCAGAGCTTTCCTCCGGCGGGAGCAGCTTTTTAAGCTCAAGCTCAATTTTCTTGGGATCCTTTTCGTTAACCAAACCGATGCGATTTGAAATGCGGATGCAATGAGTGTCCACCACAACGGCGGGTTTGCCGTAAACATCGCCCACAATCAGATTTGCCGTTTTCCTGCCGACTCCGGGAAGGCTTGTTAAATCCTCTATATTATCAGGCACCTCTCCGCCGAAATCGGAAAGGATTTTCTGCGCCATGCCAACGATGGATTCGGCCTTGCTGTGATAAAAGCCGCAGGAATGTATGTAACCCTCAATTTCCTTAACATCAGCAGAGGCATAATCCTCAATGCTTTTGTATCTTTCAAACAGCGCGGGGGTAACAAGATTCACCCTTGCATCAGTGCACTGGGCTGAAAGGCGCGTTGCCACAAGAAGCTCAAACGCGCTGCCCGATTCGAGGGAGCAGATTGCATCCGGATATAATTCTTTTAAAATTTCAACCGCCTTTAAGGCGCGTTCCTTTTTAGTCATATTCATCTCTTAAACGGAGCGCCGGGATCGGCGTTCCCGACATTCACTTTTTTATTTTATCCCAATAATTCTTAAAGCCCTGCTCGGTTTTATTATCGCCGGCGGTGTAATACCGCGCATTTTTGATAACATCCGGCAAATATTGCTGGGAAACCCAATGATTTTCAAACGCATGGGGATATTTATAAAACTGCCCCTTAATTTCGGCATCCTCACCGTCAAAATGCTTGTTTTGAAGCTGGCGGGGTATCGGGCCGTAATTGCCGCTTTTAACATCGGCAAGGGCATTATCAATCGCCTCTGCGCCGGAATTGCTTTTCGGAGCGGAGGCAACAAGGATAACAGCATCCGCAAGCGGAATTCTTGCCTCAGGCAGGCCAACCATCAGGGCCGCATCAACCGCCGCTTTAACAATCGGAATTATCTGCGGATATGCAAGGCCCACATCCTCACACGCGCAAACCATCAGCCGACGGCATGCGGAGGGCAAATCCCCCGCTTCAATAAGGCGCGCAAGATAATGGAGCGCCGCATTAACGTCTGAGCCGCGCAGGCTTTTCTGATAAGCGGAAATAATGTCATAATGCTCATCGCCCTCACGGTCATATTTAACAGCGCTTTTCTGGGTTAATTCATCAGCGCTTTCAAGGGTTATCAGCCTTTTGCCACCATCTTCCTTTGAGCAATAAAAGCAATTTTCAACGCTGTTTAGCGCTTTGCGAACGTCGCCGCCACAGCCCCTTGCAATTTTTTCTGTTACACCCGGCTCAATTTCAAGCTGAGCCGAATTTTCATTTGCAATGAAGTCAAAGCCGCGCTCAATTGCCGGCACAATTTCCTGCCATTCAATTGATTTGAATTCAAACACCGTTGAACGGGAAAGAATTGCGGGATATATGTAAAAATAAGGATTTTCGGTTGTTGAGGCAATCAGCGTTATTGAGCCGTTTTCAATAAATTCAAGCAGACTTTGCTGCTGGCGCTTGTTGAAATACTGAATCTCATCAAGGTAAAGCAGAATGCCGTTTGGTGCCTCAAAGGTGTCCAACTCAGAAACGATTTCTTTTATATCCTTTGTTGAGGCAGTTGTGCCGTTTAAGCGGCGCAGAGCCCTGTTTGTTTTATTTGCAATGATTGAGGCAACAGTTGTTTTGCCCACGCCGGACGGCCCATAGAAAATCAGATTCGGAATATTGCCGCTCATTATCATCTGATAAAGCGGCTTATCCGGGCTCAGAAGATGGCGCTGGCCGACAACCTCTTCAAGCTCCCTTGGCCTCATTCTTGCAGCAAGCGGATTATTCATTTAAAGCTCCTTTCCCTTTTGAGAAAACGCAGCCGCAGAAATTCTGGCGATATAAGCCATATTCCGCAGAAAGCTCTATTGAGCGCTTATAGCCCTCTTTCTTTTTAAAATCGGAGGGCAGCCATTTAACACCGTATTTATCGCCAAGCTCAAAGCCGATTTCATTAATTTTCTGCGCGTTTTTTAGCGGGCTGATTGAAAGGGTTGTGCAAAAATAATCAAAGCCCAGCTGCTTTGCAAGCGCCGCGGTTTTTTCAAGGCGCAGGCGATAGCAGACAAAGCATCGCTCGCCGCCCTCAGGCACAAGCTCCATGCCCTCAACAGCATCTAAAAACTCACTGTAATTATACTCGCCTTCAACCAGCTTAACGGGGTTTTTAAACGGCATTGAATTAACCAGCCTTTTAAGCTCAAAAAACCTTTTTTTAAACTCCGATTCGGGTGAAATATTCGGATTATAATAATAAACCGTGATATCAAAATAATTGTTTAAGTATTCAAGACAGGCGCTTGAGCACGGCGCGCAGCATGCATGAAGCAAAAGAGAGGGCAATTTCTGCTCTCTCTTATTAGCTTCAATAATCTTTTCTGTTTCAATGGGATAATTAATCTTATTCATAGCTATATGTAACAAAATAAAAATTTTTCAGTATAACGCAGCATTTCGCAAAAGATGCGCTGTTTATTTTATGTTAAGTAATTTTTTGGGTTTATCCTTGTTCCGTCTGCTCTGATTTCAAAATGGCAGTGAGGCCCTGTTGAATTTCCGGTTGAGCCTGAGGAGGCAATCTGCTGGCCCTTATATACGGTTTGCCCTGCCGAAACAAGGATTGATGAATTATGGGCATAAAGCGTTACGATTGTTCTGCCAAGGGAGTCCGTGCCGTGATAAATCATAACATAATAGCCGTAACTGTAACTAAGCCGTTTAACCGTGAGGACAACGCCCTTTTGCGCGGCAACAACCTTTGTGCCCGTGGGGCACGGGAAATCAATGCCGCCGTGATAAGAGCCGTTGCTGTAATTCGGGAAGCCGGCGGAAATTGTTGTGTGGCCCGGAACGGGATAGCACATGCTTAAAACCGCATCGGAATTGCTGTAAACCTCAATATCGGAGGAAGATTCGGCGGTTACGCCATCGCGGGGCTTGGTGGTGTATTCAGTGACCTGATCGGGGGTGATTATGCCCGCAATAAGATCGCTGATTTCCTTTTCAACCGCCTCTGTGATTTCCTTATCCTCATTTCTAAATTCGGTGTACATTCCGTTTTCCGCAGTCAGCTTTGCAAAAAGCTCATCGCTTTCAGCCCTGTCCTGCGCAAGGATAATCTTCTTTGAGGCAATCTCCTCCTGCGTGGCGGTTAAGGCATCCTGCTTGGCCTGCTGCTCCGTCTGCTCCGCAGTGAGGGTTTCACGAATGCCGTCAAGCGTTTGCTTTTTCTCGCTGAGGTCTGATTCCTGCAAAAGGATTTCATTGGTTTGATCCTGAATATCCTCAAGCAGCTCTGCATCGCTTTTTGAAACAGCCTTTATCATTTCATATCGGGTTAAAAAGCCGGAGATATCTTCACTGGTTAAAAGCGCGGTTAAAAGATTATAGCTGCCTGAAATATAAATTGCGCGCATGCGAATGCAATAAGCCTCATACTTGATTTTGAACTTTTCGTTCAAATCATTGAGAATTCCCTGAACTCGGTCAACCTCAGACTGAAGCTCATCTGCCTGTGTTTGATTCTCATCAATGTTTTTCTGAAGAATATCAATATCTTCCTGATAAGCAATCACCTGCTCATCAAGCACCGTTAGCTGCTGATTGAGAACGCCGATTTTAGTGTCCAGCGCATTTATGTAATCCTCAGTGTTTTTGGAGGCCTCCGAAAGCGAGGCAATCATTTCCTCTGCGGCCTTCAAATCCGCTTCAAGAGTTGCCTTTTGAGCTTCCAGCATTTGGCGTGCCTGCTCCCTTGCTTCCTCTTCGGAAAGGGTTGTTTCCTCAGAAGCAGCAGTGGTTTCCTCCTGCGAAGCGGGGGTTTCCTCATCGGCAAACGAATAATAGTTATAACAAAACATAGAGGCTGAAGCAATTGACACAGCAAGCAAGCAGCACAAGAGCTTATTCAGTTTTTTCTGCATCACTGCCCCACCTCCTTTGCTGAAATTTCAAAATATTTATGGTAAATACAATGCGGGGTTTTTGCAATCGGCATAAGCCGAGGTTGGGGTGCGCACCTCAAAATGGCAGTGCGGACCCGTTGAATTCCCTGTTGAGCCGGACCAGGCAATCTGCTGGCCCTTGGTAACTTTATCGCCAACAGAAACAAGCCTTGTGCTATTGTGGGCATAAAGGGTGTAAACCCTGTCCCCGGAGGCTGTGGTTTTATCATGGGCAATAACGATATATCTGCCATAGCTGCGATAACTGCCGTCAGCATTAGTTAAATCGGCGGAGATAATAACCGTGCCCGATTCTGCCGCAACAACCTTTGAATTTGCGGGGCAACTGAAATCAGCGCCCATATGCCCGGAATACCCGCCGAAGGCGCAGGTTATCTTTGTCTGCGACGGAACAGGATAGGTTAAGCTGATATGATTTGACCCTGACGATTGAGTTGTTGTGGTGGTTGTAGTTGTGGTGGTCTGCCCGCCGCTTTGCGTTGTTGCGGGCTTGGTGGTTGTTGTGGTGGTTGTAGTTATTTCAGGCTCATACTGCGCTGCGGCGCGGGCGATGGCGGCGTCAATTTCTGCCATTGCCTCCTTATCCTCCTCAAGATATTCGGTGTACATTCCCGTTTGATCATTGAGCTTTTTAAGCAATGTGTTTGCCTGGGCGGTTTGGGAAGAAAGCTCCTCCTTCTTCTCATCAAGCTCCTTTTGCTTTGCCTCAAGCGCGGGGAGAGCCGCCTCTAATTCAGCCTGGGTTGCAGCAAGCTCTGTTTGCCGGGCGGCAAGCCTTTCGTTTTCAGCGGCAATCTGATCCTTGGAAGCTGATAAGCTTTCCATATCACGATCTATATCCGCAAGAAGCTCGCCATCCTGCTTTGAAACGCGGCGCACCATTTCATAGCGAGTTAAAAGCTGGGAAATATCATCACTTGTTAAAAGGAAGAAAAGCACGCTGGTTTCGCCGCTGATATACATTGCGCGAAGGCGCTTGCAATAAAGCTCATAATTATCGGCAAACTCCGCCGCTTCTTTATTATATTCATCTGTAAGGCGCGAAATTTCTTCTGTTGAGGCCTTAATATCCTCCTCATTCTTTTGCTGCGTGATTTTAAGATTTTCAATTTGCGCCTTATCGGAAGCAACCTCGCTGTTAACATAATCCAGCTGCTGCTGAAGATAAGAAATTTTCTGATTTAAGGTATCCAGATATTCCTGTGTGCTTGAAGACTGCGCCGCAAGCTCATCAAGCTTATTCTGGGTTTCCTTAATTCTCTGCTCCAGCTGGGCCTTTTCCTGTTCATCGGTGAGCTGGGTTTCAGCCGAGGCATAATATGAAAACGAGGAAAAGAGAAAACAAGAAGCCAATAAAACAGCAAGCGCTTTTTTCAGCCCGGTTGACAGTTTCATTGACTTCACTTCCTTTAATAATCTAATACAATCTAAACATTTAAAACATCTGAATTATATTATACCAAATAAAAGTTAATTTAACAATATTAAATTATATAAATATTTTGGGAATTAGAGGTAACTTAAAGGATTAACTCTCGTTCCGTTCAGGCGCACTTCAAAATGGCAGTGCGGGCCGGTTGANNAATTGCCCGTTGAGCCTGAATATGCAATGAGCTGGCCTTTTGTTACCGTATCTCCCACGGAAACGAGAAGCGAGCTGTTGTGGGCATAAAGCGTCGAAAGCCCGTTGCCATGGTCAATAAGGATGTATTTGCCATAGCTGTAAGTCAGGCTCTTGGCGATAACAACCGTGCCTGAATCCGCAGCATGAACCTCTGTTCCGCTGGGGCAGCGGAAATCAACGCCGCCGTGATAAGAGCCGTTGCTGTAATTCGGATAACCTGCGGAAATAGTGCGCGAGCTGGTTGGATAAGCAAGCTGACCCGTGCCCTGAACATATTCGCCGCTTGAGGAATGGCTTGCGGAGGCTGCAGCAAGGGCTGCCCTGATTTCCGAATCAATCTGCTCCTGCTCTGCCTTATTTGCGGAAATCGTTTCCTGGATTTCGGCGGTTTGGCTGTTAAGCTTTGCGATTGCAGCGTTGCATTCCGCAACCTGGGAATCAAGCTCTGCCTTTGAAGCGGAAATATCATCGATTGAGCTTTGAAGCTCTGCCTTTTGCGCATCAAGGTTTTCCTTATCCTGCTGAAGCTCCTGCTTTTTAAGCTCAAGCTCCTGGCGCTTTTCCTCAATCTCCTGCATTTTTTTCATCAGCGAATCAAGAGTATCGCTATCCTGCTGGGAAACGCTTTTAACCATTTCCGCGCGGGTTAAAACAGAGCTCATATCTCCGCTTTCAAGCAGAATTTCAAGGGTTGTTACATTGCCGGATATGTACATCGCGCGGAGACGCTGGCAATACTGGCTGTAAACCTCGTCAAATTCCGCCTGCTTCTTATCTATCTCATTCTGAGCAGTTTCAATCTCCGCCTCTGTTTTTTCAATTTTTTCTTCAATTGCGGTTATTTCATTCTGAAGCGCCTGCTTCTCATCTTCAAGCTTATTTATCTTATCCTGAAGAAGAGAAACCTTTGACATCAGCGCATCAACATATTCCTGTGTTTCTGATTTTTCTGCATTAAGCTTGCTTATTTTCTCCTCGGCCTCATCGATTTGGTTTTGGATTTTTTCTTTTTCCTGACGCAATTCAGCCGCCGTTTTTGCCTCTGCTGCAAAGGAGGAGCCAAAAACGAACATAACGCTGAGTACGATGCAGACAAATCTGAAAATTACCTTTGATTTAGATTGCACTTATCTCACTGCCTTCCTTATTAAGGTATCTGCCCATTGAAATCAAAGCGCCGCCGACACCGGTTACAATTCCGATTACAACGAAAGCGCCGAGCATTGATAGAGCGTAGCCCTGGAATTTAAGCGCCTCAAGCCCAAGCGATTTAAGCAGATCGCTGAACTGATTAACGGCAAATTCATAAAAGCCCCAAACAATGCCGAGCGAAATCACACCCGAAACGATGCCGAGAATCATGCCCTCAACAACAAAAGGCAATCGGACGAAGCTGTTTGTTGCGCCAACGGATTTCATAATCTGGATTTCCAGCTTTCTTGAATAAACCGTGAGCTTGATTGTGTTTGAAATAATGAACACGGAAATTGCAAGCAAAACGGCAATGATAACAACTGAAATCACCTCAATGCCGTGGCGAATGGTAACAAGCTTTTTGGCCAGATCCTTATTTTCGCGGATAGTTTCAATATGCCCCATCTGGCGAATTTCATTTATCGTGCCATCAAAAAGGGAAAGATCATCAACGGTGACCTTATATGCATCCGGAAGCGGGATATCCGAGCTGATTTCGGTGAAAAACTCTCTTTGAGCCTCCTCCATGGTTGCAAGCTGCTCTTCCCATGCATCCTCTTTTGCGATGAATTCAACCTCTTTGATGTTGTCCATCGCCTGAAGCTGGGTGCCCATTACGGTTATATCCTCATCGGTTGTTCCGTCCTCAATATAAACCATAACAACATTTTCTTCCTCAATCCTGTTAAGGAGAGAATCAATGTTTAAGAAAATCATTGAGGCACAGCCGATGAGCACAAGGCAGCTCATAAGAACGCAGATTGAANNCTGTTTGTCCAGGTGTTTCTGAAGCCCTCTTTAAACAGATATTTTAAGCTTGAAGCTGTCATTACTCATCACCCCCGTCCTCAAAATCATCAACGAAATCAAATTCAGCCTCGGCGCTTTCATCTACAGTTGCAGTTTCCTCGCCTTCGCCGTCTTCATTTGCGAAATCCTCATCAATGGATTCAAAAATATCCTCAACATCCTCGCCAAGCTTGATGTCCTCATTAAAGAAAATCATATCATTCTGATTTTCAGGAACGCTGGCATCAAACTGAGCGTGTGTAGGATCAGGAGTGTCAGACACAACCTCGCCGTTTTTGATAACGATAACTCTGCGCGGGAAGGCGCGAACGAGGTCATGCTCATGGGTTACCATAATAACGGTTGTGCCGTTGTTATTAATTTTTGTGAGCATATCAACAATCTCATGGCTCATTTCCGGATCAACGTTACCGGTTGGCTCATCGGCAATAATAAGCTTTGGATTGTTAACAAGCGCCCTTGCAAGCGAAACGCGCTGCTGCTCGCCGCCCGAAAGCTCGTTCGGCATTGAGCGCGCCTTGTGAGAAAGGCCGACAAGCTGAAGAATATAAGGCACTCTTTTTCTGATATCCTTTTCCTTTGCGCCGATAACGCGCATTGCGAATGCAACGTTATCATAAACGCTCATCTTTGATATAAGGCGGAAATCCTGGAAAACGATGCCCATCGTTCTTCTGTAATAAGGAATTTGCTTTTTCTTAATCGTGTCTGAGGAATATTCACCAACGATAACGGTGCCCTCAGTTGGCTTTTCCTCGTGCATAATCAGCTTTAAGAAGGTTGATTTACCCGCACCTGAAGCGCCGACAACAAACACGAATTCGCCATCCTCAATTTTAATATTAACGTTTTTGAGGGCTGTGGTGTTTAAATTATTGCCGTCATAAACCTTTGTTACATCACGAAATTCAATCACGTATCTTTACCTCTTGCTTTTGATTTTTTAAAAATCTGCCGAAACTGCATAAATCGGCATTTTAAAATGCTTATTATTAATCTATATGATAATACATATCCTTCCATAAATCAAGTTTTTGTTGTTATTTTTTTGTAAATTATGTAACAAATTTGTAAATATAGGATTGTTAATCTGCAAACAAAAAAACGGCAACACCTTATGTATTGCCGATTTTTTCCGTTTTATTAATATTTTACAGGACTGGATTCAAGATATTTATTAACCATAAGGGCAACCTTGAAGATGATTGCATCATCAAATTCCCTTAAATCGAGGCCTGTGATTTTTTTGATTTTTTCAAGGCGGTAAACAAGCGTGTTTCTGTGAACGAAAAGCTTGCGGCTTGTTTCCGAAACATTAAGATTGTTTTCAAAGAATTTCTGAATGGTGAACAGGGTTTCCTGATCAAGAGAATCAATTGAGCCCTGCTTGAAAACCTCTTTAAGATACATTTCGCAAAGCGTTGTTGGCAGCTGATAAATCAGGCGCGCAATTCCGAGATTTTCATAGCTTGCGATATTCTGCTCTGTGTCAAACACCTTGCCAACCTCAAGCGAAACCTGCGCCTCTTTGAAGGAACGCGCAAGATCCTTAATTCCCGTTACGCAGGTGCCGATGCCGACAATGGCCTTACAGAAGAATTCGGTTGAAAGCGTGTCACAAATTGAGCGGGCAAGCTTTTCAAGATCCTTAATATCAACATTGGCGCGAACCTCTTTAATGAGCGCGATATCGGTTTCGTTAATATTGATAACAAAATCCTTTGTTTTATCCGGGAAGAAATTCTGAATAACGTCATAAACGGAAACATCCGTTTTCTGTGGAACGCGGATTATGAAAACAACCCTTGTTGCGTCATTATTGAAATGAAGCTCACGGCTCTTGATATAAATATCGCCGGGCAGGATATTATTAAGAATAACGTTTTTAACGAAATTTGCGCGGTCAAATTTTTCATCGTTATTCTGCTTAATCTGCGAAAAAGCAACCGCAATAATATCCGAATAATGCTTACTTAAATCATCAGTGCCGTCAATAAAAACAGCATATTCGGGATGAAGAGAGCTGCCGAAGGCCTTATATGTGCAGCCGTCAACACAGGTTTGAAGCCCTGAAAAGACGCCCGCAGAAACAACGCCCTTGCGGATTTCGCCGATCTGCCCAAGCTCTGAGCAGGCAATAACAGAGCCGCTTTCATCAACAACGCCGATATTGCGGTCAATAGCATCCCTCATCTGATTAACGATGCCCTGAAACAATCTGTTTGGCATATTTATATCCTCCGTAAACAAAGACTAATCAACCAAATTTATACAAAAGAAAAACTAATCTCTTGTTGATATTATACAAGGGCGTTAAACAATTTGCAAGCATTTTAACTAATTTTTTTATATTTTTTTGTTTATCTTGCATAAATAGTTGAAATGCCGCCGCCCAACCACAATATATAGTGTTGCAAGCTGCGACATCGTTATTTTTTTCACAAAAATTTTGTCATTTTTTATCAGAAATCAGTGCTATTTCGTCATTTTTAATAAATCTGCACTCCCCTTCGCCCAGTAACGGATCAAGCTCAAGAGCGCCCATTTTTATTCTTTTAAGCTCCAGCACCGTAAGCCCGCGCGCAGCAAACATTCTTTTAACCTGATGAAACATTCCCTGCGAAATCACCACCTGCGCCTCTTTGCAATCCCCACTTAAAGGAGAGAGACGCGCGGGAAAGCAACGCTCGCTGCCGATTTCAAGCCCATCCTCAAATGCCTTGACGTCAGCCGGGGTGAAGGGCTTGTCCAAAATTGCGGCATAGGTTTTTTCAATATGCTTTCTAGGGCTTAAAATATTGTGGGCAAATTCGCCGTCATCGGTTATTAGCACAAAGCCGGTTGTGTCCTTATCAAGCCTGCCCGCAGGGAAAAGCCCCCTGCGCCGGAACTCCTGCGGCAGAATATCCAAAACGGTTTTCTCCCCTGTTTTGCTGCCGTCTGTTGAGGAAATCACGCCCTTTGGCTTATTCATCATTATATAAACATATTTATTATATTCAATTTCCCTGCCGCTGACGGTGAGCCTGTCCGTTTCCAAAGCGGCCTTTTCATCAGCGAATTTAACAGGCACGCCGTTTTTCTGCACCTGCTTTTTCCTGATGAGCGCTTTTGCCTCGCTCCTCGTGATTCCGAGGGCTGAGGCAATTATTTTATCGATTCTTTCCATAAGTTATTTTTTAAGCCCCTGCATAAACCCATTTGAAGCGGAGGTTGAGCAAACGTCGCCGCCAATCAGCTCTCCGTTTAAAACAATCAGGTTTGCAAGGATATAGTCCTCATTTTCAAAGCCGGGATAATTGAGAATATTATAAGTGAAAACCGAAACGGTTTCGCCCTTATAAGCTTCCAGATCAAAGCCCTGCGCCTTCTGAATTTCGTTATATCTGGTGTAAGTTTCATTGAATTCCATCGGAATTTTAACCTGCTTTTCCTCAAAGGCGGAATCAAATTTCCAACCCAAGGTTGTTAAATAATCCGCACGCTCCTGATCCGTTGCAAGCAGGATGCTGCCGGCGGTTTGCCTGCTGCCTTCAACGTGATTTGAAAAGAAGGTTATTGCAATAACAACCACACCAGTGGCAATTAAAATCAAGCCGAAAATGGTTTTCGGCTTTAATCTTAAAGTGAACATTTTCATAAAATCACCCGCAAATAAAATTCTTACAGATAATTTTATGCTTTGGAGTTACAAAATATAATCCCTGATTTTATCAAGAAAGGAAATTTCGGCAAGAACATCAAGCTCAATTCCG
Source organism: Ruminococcaceae bacterium UBA1438 (assembly GCA_002329285.1). GTDB lineage: Bacteria > Bacillota > Clostridia > Oscillospirales > Acutalibacteraceae > Eubacterium_R. The sequence goes on along the minus strand of DCTO01000067.1, from coordinate 1,772 downwards.
TTTTCTTTATATTCCTGCGAATAAACGACTCCGTTTTCATGAAGCGCGTTAATAATCCCGCCCTGTGAAAAAGGAATCAGCAGGCGAACCCTGTGCCTCGTTTTCGGCAAAGCAGCTTCAATTTTTAAAAGCAGCTCATCAAGCCCAAGCCCGGTTTTTGCGCTAATGTGAACATTGTTTCCGATAAGCGGAAAATCCAGCACATCCGGCACGAGATCGCATTTGTTGAGAACGTTGATTATCGGCTTGCCGTCGCACCCGAGGGAGGAAAGCAAATCATTCGTTATCCTGATATGCTCCGCACATTCGGGGCTTGAGGCATCGCAGACATTTAGGATAACATCCGCCCACAGCGCCTCCTCAAGCGTTGAGCGAAAGGCATCAACCAGCTGATGCGGCAGCCTGCGCACCAGGCCAACCGTGTCAACCAGCATTATCTGCCGCCCGCTTGGGAGAGTGAGTTTTCTGGCGGTTGGATCAAGCGTTGCAAAAAGCTTGTCCTCCTCCAGCACGCCCGCGCTTGTCAGCCTGTTCATCAGCGTTGATTTGCCGACATTTGTGTAACCCACAATTGCAACACATTCCGCACCGTTTTTCTCACGCCGCTTGTGCATTGCAAGGCGGCGGGCCTTGATTTTATCAAGATTTTCATTAAGATACTGAATTCTGCGGCGGATGTGGCGCCTGTCTGTTTCCAGCTTGGTTTCGCCGGGGCCCCTTGTGCCGATGCCGCCACCGAGCCTTGAAAGGCCTTTACCTTTTCCCGTTAGCCTTGGCAGCGAATACTGAAGCTGCGCCAGCTCAACCTGGATTTTGCCCTCTGCAGACCTTGCGCGTTGGGCAAAAATATCAAGAATCAGCGTTGTGCGATCAACAACCCGCACATCCGCGGCATCCTCAATATTGCGCACCTGAACGGGAGTGAGCTCGCCATCCGCGATAATAATATCAACATCGTTATTCTCACAAAACTGCTTTATCTCCGCAAGCCTGCCGCTGCCGACGTAAGTTGCCGCCACAACGGCATCGCGACGCTGAAGCAGCATTCCCTCAACCTCTGCGCCGGCGGTTTTTGCAAGCTCTGCCAGCTCATCAAGCGAAAGCTCTGCATCAAACTCGCCCGTGTCAACAGAAATCAACAGCGCCCTTTCGGGGGCATTTTCATCCTTAAGTTTTTCGGTTTCAAAAGTTTCACTCATATATTAATCATTTACTATTGCCTGAAGCACCTTATTTGCCATGGGCCCCGCGGTTTTTGAGCCTGAATTGCCCCTTTCCGCAACAACAACGAAGGCATAGGGATTTTCAGCATCATCCATAAAGCCGACAAACCAGGCAGTGTTATGCGCATCAACATCATCAATCTGCGCCGTGCCTGATTTTGCGCAAAGGGAAAGTCCTTTATAATTGCCGTCTCCATACTGGGTTTCAACGTTATTGCGCATAAGCGCTTTCATCTGCGAGGCAACGTCAGAGCTCATAAGCTGGGTGCTTTTCTGATTGAAGCTGATGCCGAGCGCCTGCCCCGCATTATCGGAAAAGCCGCGAACCAAATTGAAGCCGACTGCGTTGCCGTCATTCGCAATGGCACACATAAGCTGAAGCATTGCAGCGGGGGAAACGAGCGTATCTCCCTGGCCGATTCCCGTCCATCCCACGGTTGCATCAGGCTCGCCGCCCTCGAGATAAAATCTGCCCTGTGAGGAGCGAATGTTATCATCAATAACAACCCTTGAGGTTAAGCCAAGCTCATCAACGGTTTTTGCAAGCTT
>DCTO01000085.1 GCA_002329285.1 Ruminococcaceae bacterium UBA1438 | reverse complement strand
AAATCTTAATATTCTACTTCAAGTAGTCTTTTTTGTGCTGTCTGCACAACCTGGAGCAGTTCAGTATGAGGACAGCCTGCTTTTTATTCCGTATAAGAAGAGTCTTGGATTGAACGGGAGCGGATCGAACTGAAAAAGGAGCCGTATTTTTTCTTATCTGAATTCAGGCAGGCAATATAAAAGGTTTCATAAGCCTCCGGCTCCTCTATCGGAATAATAACCCTGTTTTCGCCAGGGGGAGAGGTTTGCATAAACGCATCCGTTGTGAAACACGGAAAATCTGTTTTTCTGACGAGCTCCTCAAGCGAATCCATCGTGTTCTGAATAAGGAAATTTGCGCCCTTCATTTTATCATGGCAAAGTTCCTTCCAGCAGCCCACGTGCTCAAAAAGAAGAAAACTTTCGCCCTCAAAATCATCAAAGGTGATGAATTCCTTTTTTGCAAGCCTGTGCGTTTTCGGCACGGAAATAAACAAATGCTCGCTGATAAAGCGCTGGCAGAAAAGCTCCTCGCTCTCTGCCGGCCTATTTAATATGCCGATCTGATAAGTGTTATCAAGCAGCCCGGCCTCAATGCTGTTCATATCAGCAAGGCCGGAGGTTATCAGCATATCGCCGAAATGCTCCTGCAAAAGTGGCATAAGCGCGCTTGTGGGATAAGGCGCGCAGGAGCCGACTGTGATGCTGCGCCGGCTTTGATCAAACGCCTTGATGCGGCGCACCATTCCGTTATTCAGGCTCAAAAGCTCCTCTGCAAGCCTGGCGGCAAGCTCGCCAGTTTCGTTAAGCGAAATTTTTGCTTTTTCCCTTTCAAAAAGAGAAACGCCAAGCTCCTCCTCAATTTTCTTCATTGAGCGGCTGAGCGCCGGCTGGGAAATATGAAGCGCCTCCGCCGCGCCGGAAAGCGTGCCGTGTTTTGCAAAAGCCGTTAACTGTTCAAGCAAATAAATCTCAATCATAACGTCACCTATAACTAATAGTTATACCTCTATGCACAATTGGCATTTTACATCCGTTTAATTTTAACATATAATCAAGATGTAATCAATAGCGACTTATAACCCGGAGGTAATATTATGTCAAAAAATCTGGTTTTATATTTTTCCGTTTACGGCAGTGCAAAGGCTGTTGCACAGGAAATCGCGAAGCAAACGGATGCTGATATTCAGGAGCTTGTGCCTGCCCTTCCCTATGACGGCAACAGGGCAAATTACAGCGCACTTGCGGCTTATGCAAAGAAAGAACACGACGAGAATATGCGCCCCGCAATTAAAAATGAAATAAATATTACTGACTACGATAATATCTTTATCGGCTATCCGATGTGGTGGTACACCTTTCCGATGATAATTTATACACTGTTTGATAAATACGATTTCAGCGGCAAAACAATTATTCCGTTCAATACGCATATGGGAAGTTCGGACGGCGGAACCTATCAAACAATCGCCGAGCTTGAGCCGAACGCAAAAGTGTTAAAAGGCTTACCCGTTGAAATGTCCGCTGCTGAACGCGGATGCGAAAAAGCCGTTGCAAAATGGCTGAAAAGTCTGGAGGTACTGTAAATGGTATTTTATTTTACGGCAACAGGCAACTGTCTGTACATCGCAAAGCAGTTTGACAACAACCCAATCAGCATACCGAAGGTAAAACAGGGCGACATCTTTGAGGACGATAGAATCGGTATAGTTGCACCCGTTTACGGCGGCGAGCTGCCGAACATCGTTATGCAGTTCATTAAGTCGAGCACCTTCAAAACGCCCTATCTGTATCTGATTTTAACCTACGGTCATGATGCGACGGACAGCGCTGAATTTACATACAATCAGTGTAAAGCACTCGGCAAGAAATTTAACTATGTCAAAAATCTTCTTATGATAGATAACTACCTGCCGAACTTTGACATTGAAAAGGAAAAGGCTATCGACAAAAAAATCCCCGAACAGTTGGCGCAAATCAAATCCGATATTGAAAGCAGAAAAGAATATATACCAACTGCTTCCAAGCAAGCGAGAACGGGGCACAAAATGTTCCGAGCGGCAAGCAAATTGATGCCAGCACTGCTTGACGGCTCTGCGCTTCAGATGACGGACAAATGCATCGGCTGCACGCTTTGCACAAAGGTTTGCCCGATAGGCAATCTTGTTATGGAAAACGGCAAGGCAAAGCGGGTGAATAAGAAATGCGAATTCTGCCTTGCGTGTATTCACGCCTGCCCGAATAACGCCATTGCGCTTAAAAGGGAGAAGAACCCGAACGCAAGATTTCTTAACGAAAACATAAAAATAAATGAAATAATCAATTCAAACAATCAGGAGAGATAGAGTGGATAATTTTACATTTGCTTACCCGACTAAAGTATATTTCGGCGAGGGTGCGGCAAAAGATAATCTTCCGCAGGAGCTGAAAGAATACGGCAATACCGTGCTGCTGCAAAAAGCTGACGGATGATGAACTTATAGAAATCTTAAACGAATGTAAATAACAATAAGAAAAGGAGTATTTATTATGGAATTCATTACACTTAACACAGGAGCAAAAATGCCGCTTGAGGGATTCGGAGTTTTTCAGATTCCTGACGCTAAGGAATGCGAAGATGTGGTTTACAACGCTATTAAAACCGGATACCGTCTGCTTGATACCGCAGCGGCTTACATGAACGAGGAAGCGCTCGGAAAAGCGGTTGCAAGAGCCATTGCCGATGGTCTCACTACAAGGGAAGAGCTCTTTATCACTACTAAAGTATGGGTTAGCGATATGAAGAACGAGGACACCGCATATGAAGCAGTAAAAACCTCACTTGCAAAGCTGAATCTTCCGTATGTTGACCTTGTGCTGCTTCATCAGCCTATGGGTGATTATTTTGCAGCATACAGAGGCATTACAAAAGCATACAAGGAAGGTTTGACAAAGGCTATCGGCGTTTCGAATTTCTATCCCGCAATCCTGACGAACTTCTGCAAATTCGTTGAGGTTACGCCAGCCGTCAACCAGGTGGAGCTTCATCCGTTCTTTGTTCAGCAGGGCGCGATTGAAAATATGAAAGCGCTTGGTGTTGCGCCGCAGGCATGGGGACCGCTTGCCGAGGGTAAGCACGGTATCTTTACCGACCCCGAGCTTGTTGCTATCGGCGAAAAATACGGCAAATCCGCTGCACAGGTTGTTCTTCGCTGGAATGCACAAAGACGCGTTTCCATTATTCCGAAATCAGTTCACACAAACCGTATGGAGCAGAATATAGATATCTGGGATTTTGCTCTTACTGACGAGGAAATGGCAACGGTTGCCGCTAAAGACCTCGGCCACAGCGAAATCGTTGACCACAGCGACCCGAACTTTGTTAATTATATTATCAATATGTAAAGGATGATTTGATGAAAAAGATAGTTGCTTTAATATTGGCGCTTACGCTTGTTTTCACTTTTACTGCCTGTTCTGCGGGCGGCGGCAATGAAACAACAACGGAAAACACACAAAGCACATCCGCAGAAGCCACCTCTGCCGAGGCGGAGCAGGCCGAAGCAGCGCCGACATCAGACAAGAAAATTTTGACTGTGTATTTCAGCTCTGCAAACACCGTTGACGCAACCTCCTCCGCAACCCCATATTTTGATGACGTTGCTTCAACACAGTACCTTGCCGAATATATCCATGCCAAGGTTGGCGGCGATATTGCAAAGATTACGCCCGTGAGCGATTATCCAGAGGGATATGACGACACTGCAGACGCCGCAAAGGCAGAAAGGGATAAGAATGAACACCCCGCCTTTCAGGCGCTTGACATCAACCCGGAGGATTATGATATAATCTTTATAGGATGCCCGATGTGGTGGTACACACTGCCGATGATTATGTACACCTTTTTTGACACATGGTATGATTATTTAAAGGATTGATTTGCGAGGGATGAATATGGAAATCAGAAAATACCGTGAGAGTGATTTGAAGGAAATGATCGCCATCTGGAACGAGATTGTTGATGAGGGCATTGCCTTTCCGCAGGAGGTGCTGCTTAACGCACAGAGCGGGGCTGATTTTTTTGCTTCACAGACTTACACGGCAGTTGCCGAGGAGGACGGAAAAATTTTTGGGCTTTATATACTGCACCCTAACAATATCGGCCGCTGCGGCCATATTTGCAATGCAAGCTATGCTGTTTCCTCCGAATGCCGCGGAAAGCACATCGGCGAAAAGCTGGTTTCAGACTGCATTAAAAAAGGAAAGGCATGCGGCTTTTCAATTCTTCAATTCAACGCCGTTGTTGAAACAAACATCCACGCGCGCCATTTATATGAGCGCCTGGGCTTTCAGCAGCTTGGCACGATTCCCCGCGGTTTCAGAATGAAGGACGGGCATTACGAAAACATCTGCCCCTATTTCCGCGAGCTTTGATTTAATTACAACAAAAAAGACTCGAGCCTTTTAATAACTGCTCGGGTCTTTTTTCTGTTATCAATCAATTAAATATTATTCAAATAAACCGCAACGTCCTCATCGCTCCAGAGATTGAAAATCACTTTATCCAGCTTGCCCCTGTTTTCACTAATGAAATCATCAACCGCCCTGATTGCAATTTTGCTTGCAAGCATTTTCGGAAATCTGAAAACACCCGTTGAAATGCAGGGAAAAGCAACTGATCTTATACCGTTTTCAATTGCAAGCTGAAGGGAATTGATATAACAGCTTGCAAGCTCTGCCTCCTTTTGGGCGGTTACCTTAAAATCAATTATAGGGCCAACCGTTTGAATAACATAATCGCAGGGCAGATTATAGCCCTTTGTTATTATTGCTTTTCCGGTTTCAAGATTATAATCAAGCCCCTGCATTATTTCGTTGCAGGCAAGGCGAAGACGAACGCCGGAAAAGGTGTTAATCTGATTATCAATGCAATTGTGATTCGGCGAAAAGCAGCCAAGTCCCTGCGAATTTCCGGCATTAACAATGGCGCCGATTTTAAGCCTTGTGATATCCCCCTGCCACAGGCAGATTATATCCTGATTAACCACGGAGGCTTGCGGATACTGCTCTTTAATGCTTTTTATCTTTTCGGCATTGACTGTTCCCTTCTTTTCAAGCTCTGACTGCAGATATTCATCCTCCGCCTTCAGAAACTCCTCCGAAATCGGATTTGGCCGGCGAACGTTAACGAGAGCACGGTAAAGGCTTTTCTTTTCCTGCTCGCTTGGATTTCCGTATTCAGCAGCATTTTCCTGCCTTTCGGCAAGCAGATAATCAATCAGAAAATCAATCTTATTCATACAGCCTTGTCCTTTCAGATAATTAGTGCCGGCAAAAAAAAGAAAAGGTACACCGAAGTGTACCTTTCTCATTGGCTCCCCCAGTTGGACTCGAACCAACGACCCTGCGGTTAACAGCCGCATGCTCTACCGACTGAGCTATAGAGGAATGTTTGATTAGCACTATCCCGAGTGCCTAATTATAATAGCAAATAATTATTAAGATGTCAATATCTTTTTTGCGGAAAATTTAAAATTATCGCTATTCCATGCCATAAGGCCAGCCTATTAGCCCGCCGATATCATAAACCTCTGAATAACCAAAGCTTTCAAGCAGCTGCGCAGCAACCCGACTGCGCCTGCCTGTGCGGCAATAAACCAGAATCGGCGTTGCTTTATCGGGAATAAGCTCCGCGGCGGAGCGCCTGTTAATATCATCAAGAATAAATAGCTCCGCGCCGACGGCATGCCCCGTTATATATTCCTCTTCCTCGCGCACGTCAATCAGCATTGCCTGCGGCTTTTCATCAATTATTCTTTTTGCTTCTTTAAAACCAATCTTTTTCATAACGGCAATATTATAAACCAAAGAAAGATGAAAGTAAAGAGCTGATTATCGGCAAAAAAGGCGTTCCCGAAGGAACGCCCTTTTATTTTTATTAATCAGCGTGATTTTGCAATAATTAAGGATTCAGACATACGCCGGATGAATTGAAGTTATAGGTTTTTGAGCCTATCTTTCTGGAGGTGTTTGCAAGCATTTTACCTGATGATTCAAAGTAATACCACTTGCCGCCATCCTTAAGCCAGCCTGTTTGCATCTTGCCGCTGCTCTGGAAATAATACCAAACGCCGCTGATCTTCTGCCAGCCCGTTGCCATTACGCCCTTTGCACTGAAATAATACCAAACGCCGCTGAGCTGCTTCCAGCCGGTTGCAACTGCGCCGCTTGAATAGATGTAATACCAAGCGCCTTCAATCTGTCTCCAACCGCCGGTTTGCATAACGCCCTCTTCATTGAAGAGATAAAGCGCGCCATCAATGGTCTGCCAGCCCGTCTGCATATGGCCGCTGGCATTGAAATAATACCAAGCATTACCAATCTTCTGCCAGCCTGTTGACATTGCGCCGCTTGACTGGAAGTAATATTTGATTTTCTTAATTTCCTGCCAGCCCGTAAGCATAGCGCCTTCAGCGTCAAAGTAATACCAAACGTTGCTGATTTTCTGCCAGCCCTTAACCATTGCGCCGCTTGACTGGAAGTAATACCAGGTGCCGTCAATCTGCTTCCAGCCGGTTACCATCTTGCCGTTATCATCAAAGCAATAGGTTGTGCCGCCAATCTCAGCGGTGCCGCCGAATACCATCCAGAACTCGCCCGGTACGAAATAATACCAAACGTTATTAACCTTCTGCCAGCCGCTGAGAAGCGCGCCGCTGGAATTAGCGTAGTACCAGTTATAATAGCCATCCTCAAAGGTGAGCTTAAACCAGCCCGTCTTCATTGCGCCGCTGCCCTCAAAGTAATAGGTTGCGCCGTTGATTTCCTTAAAGCCGGTTGCCATAACGCCTTCGGCATCAAACCAATACCAAATATTCTTAATCTGCTTCCAGCCGATTGCGGCAGCGCCGTCCGTGTTAAGATAATACCAATTGCCATCAACCTGCTTCCATCCGGTTTGCATTATGCCATTATCATTGAACACATAGGTTTTGCCGCTAATTCTCTGAACGCCTGTTAATGCAACGTCATCAACGAAATAGCTCTTGCCGCCGTTAACGTCAAACCAGCCGTTGCGGATAAGCTTTGAGCCCTCGTCCGCAATCGTTTCCTTGGCGCCGCAGTATTCGCATGTGCGGGTCTTTGTGCCGTCCGCGTCATAGGTTGCATTACCGTCTGAAACGTATTCGCCGAACTTATGCTCCCTAACAGTGAAGGAAACTGCAACGTTTGCGCTTGTGCCGAATGCGGTTCTGAACGCGATAGTATCAGTGTAATTACCCACCGCAAGATTTGCCTTAGGAACGATGCTGAAGGTTGCCCATTCGCCCGGCTGAAGAGTTGCCGTGCCGGATTCGAGATTAACGATGAAGAAATCATATTCATCAAAGAGAACGGTGAGTTCCGTATCTCCGTCATTTTTGATAACAACGTTCTGCGCCGCAGGATTTGCCTTATCAATGCACTTTGCGCCGAAATCAACTGCTTCTCTGTCTGCGGTTACGGTGTAATCATAAACAACGGGGCCCGTTACGCCAACGTCAATTGAGCCGTCATACGCGTGCTCGGTATTTACGAAATCAAAATTATCCCAGCTGAAGTTTTCATCCAGAACATAGAGGAAGAAATTAAGCGAAGCGTGCGTGCCGACAGGAACGTCCGTTGCGTCAATCTCAAGGCCGAAAACGTCGCCGCCATGCACAACCTGATAGCCAAGCTCCTCAGCCGTGCCCGTAGTTACGGTATAGCCCGCCTGAGTGAGCGTGCCCTCGTCATATCCGTCGCTGAAGCCAACGAAAGGAACGATGCCGTGGCGCATATTATCATCATCGGTAATGAAATAAACGAAGATTTTATCACCCTGCTCGAGCTCGATTTTGCTGCCCGTTTCATAGGAATTGCCTTCGTTATCATAGCCGATTGCATACATTTCCCAGGTATCGGGAACGACGGTTACCTGAACCGGAGTCTCAATACCCATATAGTGAACGTAAATAACGTTATCATCGCCAACGGTGTACGGGTTTTCCCATTGGTCTCTGCCCCAAAGCGCGCCGATTTGCTCGTTATCAAGCACGTCGCCGTCTGCGCTTATGAAGCTTTCACCGTCAGAGGTGTAAACAACCGTGCCTCTGCCGTCGTTATAATTAATCGTAAGGGTGCTTCCCTCTGCCCAGATATCCTGCTCATTATATACGAAGAAATCAATCGTTTCATTTCTGCCGGTTTTCTCGTTATAAACGGTTCTCTGCCAGATTTCGCCGTCAAGATTTTCCGTGAATACGAACGGCTCTGCCGGTGTGTAAGTGAAGCTTTCAACCGGACAGGCAATTACGGTTGCCGTGGCGGGAGCGCTGCCCGTTTCAAAACGAATGGTAAGCTCAACCTTGCTGCCTGCAACGTAATGAATACTATCGTCATACTCAAAGCTCGGATAAATTATATCCTCGGCGTCCTTCTCATTTACGAAATCGCCATGCGCGTTGCAGATATATTTAACCGTGCCTCTGTCATCCTTATAATTAACGGTGAGCACGTCACCGTTATTGAATACGCGGTCGTTGATTTCGGACATCCATCTGCCATCCATCTCAAACCACCAAACGAGGCTGTCCATAAGCTCAATCGGCTTTGCAGGCGCAAAGGAAATTGAGCTTACCTGAGAAGCTATTACGGTTACGGGGCAGGTTGTTTCCGTGCCGCCGATTTCAACGGTGAGGAATGCGTTTTCATCAACCTCCCACGGCTCCGAGCTGCCGTAGAAATGAATGTTATCATCCTCTAAAACGATATTGTTTGCAACGAAATAATCCCAGATTGTAAGCCCCTCGGAGGTCTTATATCTGTATTCATCGCCGATTTCGGAATAGAAGGTTTCGCTTTTGCCGTTGTAAAGGGTTACGGCGATTGTGTTGCCCGCGCTGTAAACGAGTCTGTCCGAAATACCCTCGCCCTCCGTTACAACAAGCGGCTCGGCAGGAGTAAACTCAACAACGGTGATTGCTTTTTCAATAATATCAAATGCCAAATCGGTTTCGGCGCCCCTGTAAGAAAGCGTAACGAAATGCTCGCCAACTGCCCAGGGCTCTTCCCATTGACCGTCGTAAAGGTCGGGCTCGTCGTCAAGAGGATTGCCCGCCTCATCATAGAACCAGTATGCGTTATCCTCCCCTGCTTCGGGGTCAAACGCGCAGGTGTAAGTAACCGTGCCGCGCTCATCCTTATATTTTACGATAAGCTGATTGCCGATTCTGAAAACGAAGGGCATATAATCATAGAAATAGAATTCAAATTTGCCGTCCTCATTTTCTCCTCTTTCAACCCAGCCGAAGGTGTTTTCCTGAATTACCGGAATTCCGCGGCTGAATACGAATTCAACGCTTTCAATATCGGACTCAAGAATTTCAACCTCAAACGGAGTGCCCAAAGCGCCGTAGCCAACCGAAATCTCGTGAATGCCTGCGCCCCAGGGAGCTTCATACTGGTCGTCATAAACGATAATATCCCACGAATTGATAACGTCGTTTTCATCATTTATATTAATATATTGGATATCGCTCCAGGTGTGGCCTTCATCATCCTCGTGTTCAACGAGCTGCGAAACGTAAACCTTATCGCCGTCTGCAAAATGCAGGGTTAAGGTGTTGCCCTCATCATAGATGAAGCCCATATCATAACAATAGAAATCCTCGCCCGTTTCGTCGTTATGAGCATACCAGCCGCCTGATTTCTCATAAATAGCAACGGGATACGGGGTTACGAAATCCATGCTGACAGCGCCCTCGATAACCGTGAAGGTAACCTCAGTTGAAAGGTCGTCAAGCCAAAGCTCAACTGTGTTGTCGCCAACAACGAACGGATTTTCCTGCTGATTATCCTCAAAGCGGAGCCAACCGTCAAGCCTGTCGCCATCCTCGTTTACAAAATAATGCTCGTAATAATCCTCTTCCTCGTTATACTCGCGAACGCAGGTGTAAACAACGGGGTCGCCCTCTTCATAATAAAGGGTGATGGTGTTGCCCTCCTCCTGAGGCCAGGGAAGATTATAAATAAAGTGGCCGCATTCTTCGTCAAAGTAGCCGTTCATACCCTCGTTAAAGGTGGTGTTAACTTCCGAAGCAAAAGCAAATGTAATCGCTGTCGGAGCGGCCTCAATGGTGAACGTGAATTCCTGAGAAAGATTGCCGTAAGTCATACTATACGTATGCTCGCCTACGCCCCAATGGTTTTCCTCCTGGTCGTCAACCGTGCTGATATGGATGTCAACCTCGTTTCCGTCCTCGTCTGCAAGGTAAGTCTCGTACCAATCGTCTTCCTCGTTATATCTCTGCTCGGTATGATAAACGTCCTCAGCGCCGCTTTCATAGCGGAAGGTAACCGTTACGCCCTCCTGATAAACGGAGGGAAGCCAGTAATAGAAATACTGCTCGCCGTCAGCGTCAGTTCTGTTATAGCCGCCTTCGCCCGCCTTGGTTCTGCCGCCGTCCATACCTTCAATAATCATTTCAACGGGAGCCTCCAGAACCGTGAAGGTGGTTTCCCAGCTCAGGCTGCCATAAGTGATGTTATATGTATGCTCGCCAACACCCCAATGCTCCTCACTCTGATTTGCATCATTGCCGATATAGCCGGAAAGCACTTCGCCGTTTTCATCAACAAATACCCATTGGTCATAATTATATTCGTCGTTATGCCTCAGCTCTGCGGTATAAACCACATCATCCTGATTGTCATAAGTAAAGGTTAAGGTTACGCCCTCCTGGCAAACTGCCGGCAGCCAATAATCATAATATTCCTCATTATTGCTGTCTGTTCTTACATTGCACTGAGAGCCTTCAACAGCACTACCGGGCACAAAGCCCTCAAGAAACATTGCTTTCGGAGCCTCTGTAATCGTTACATAGAAATCGGGGGTTGAAAGGCCAAACACCTCATAATGGAAAGCATTTTCGCCTATGCCCCAATGCTCCGTATCCTGATTATCAACGGTGTAAATATCCTCCTGAAGCTCATTGCCGTCACCGTCAACAAACACATAATATGTGTAGCCGTACTGCTCGTTATATCTTGATTCGGCAGTGTAGGTTACATTTAAGCTTTCATCCTCATAACCAACTGTGAGGGTTACGCCATCAGAGCAAAGGCCCTTGGTATTATAATGGAAATATTCATCGCCGTTGCTGTCTGTTGCAACATAGCCGTTTGAATTCTCCATATAAGGACCGGGCTCAACAAAGCCGGCAACCTCAAGGCTGATGGGAGCCGGCTTAATTGTTACATCAAAGCTTGTGGTATAATGGCCAAGATAAGTGTAATCAACCTGATAGGTGTTGCCGCCGTACCAGTGATTTGTTGTCTGATGGTCATCAAAAACAAAGCTTTCCGTAGGAAGCGGTTCTCCGTCCTCGGTGAAGAAATCCATAACCTGATAGCCATAACTGTTCATACCCTGCCGGCAGGTGTAAACAATATCGCCGTCTGCAGTGTGCAGGGTGACGGTGTTGCCCTCCCGGAAATAGTTGAAATTATAGTAGTTATACTGCACATTATCCGCATCATAAGCAATTTTGCAGTCTTTGCCCTCTGCCAGAACAATATTGCCGAAATCAACATCAATGCCGGTTACGGGATTCGGCGCAAAGGTGAACGGCTGCCTGTAAGTGTATTGCCGGCCGTCATACGGGTCAGTTACATTAATAACATATTCGTATTCGCCATAGGTGTACTGATTGTCAACTGACTGATTAAAGGTGTACTGTGTAACAACATTGTAATCAGCGGAAAGCTCATTACCGTCGCTGTCAACCCAGCTTCCCCAGCCGTATTCCTGCGAATTGTTATAGTAATACGTCTCAGAGTGTGTTTCATACACAAGGGTGAGCGCGTCTCCGTTTTCAAACGGCGGATTCCAATAATAATCAAATTCGCCTTCTGAATTATAGACATGGTCACAGTTTGTGTATTCATAAATAACCTTGCTGCCGTTAACAGGAGCAAAGCTGATTTCTGTAATGGCATCTTCATCCGCAAGTGCAGTTAACGGCATAACTGTAAGCACCATTAAAGCCGAAAGAAAAATGCACAAAAACCTTTTCATACTTAAACCTCCTTTTTTAATATAAGTATTCAATATCACTATACATAACTAAAAACAAAAGTTCAATATGGTTGCCATTTTTGTCAATGACAATTTTGGCAACTTTTTGCCGTTTTCTCTTTATTTTTCCCATAAAGTAAGCTATAATGGCAAATGAAATGCTTTTACAGTGATTAAGTATCAAAAAAAGAGGGCAGAAAAATGAATTTCGGAGAGGTTTTAAGCCGATATATTACAGAGCTTGAATGTTCCCCCAGCGAGCTTGCGCACAGCGCAGGACTTTCCACCGCACTTATAAGCAGATACCTTAACGGCAAACGCCAGCCAAGGAAGGGCAGCCGCCAGCTGCAAAGCCTTATTAACGGCATTGCCGAGCTTTCGCAGAAAAAAGGAAAGCCGTTTGACTCTGACGAGGCTTTTGCAGAATTAACCGCAACTATTGACACGGGCGATGTGCAGTTTGAAAGCTTTGTTGATAATTTTAATCAGCTTATCAACGAGCTTAAGCTTAACACAAGCAATCTGGCGCACAGTATGAGCTATAACGCTTCCTTTATTTCAAGGATAAAAAACGGCACCCGTCGCCCCGCAGACCTTGCCGATTTTACAGAAAAAATTGCAAATTACATTGCAGGCCATTACACAGGCAGCGAGGATAAGGCATTGGTTGCAGGCGTTATCGGCTGCGATGAAAAAGAGCTTGATTCCACACAGACATATAAAAAATGTGTTGAGGGCTTTCTGCTTTCGTATCAGGAGGAGAAAAGCCCGGCTGTTGAGGGATTTCTTGAAATGCTTAACAGCTTTTCAGATAACAGCGAGATTTCCGGCCAGGGCAAATTCAAAATTCCAACAACACCGATTATGCCAAGCATTTCCAAGGTTTATTACGGGGTTAAGGGAATGCAGGAGGCTGAAAAGGATTTCTTTAAATACACCCTTATCGGCAAAAGCAAAAATCCCGTTTTGATTTACAGCGATATACCGATGAACGAGGTTGATGACAGCCGGCAGGCAAAGCTGATTTATGCAGTTACGGCGCTTATCAACAAAGGTATTCACCTTAATCTGATACACACGGTTAACCGCCCGATGAAAGAAATGCTGCTGGGGCTTGAGGTTTGGATTCCTATTTATATGACGGGCTTAATTTCGCCGTATTATTTTGAAAGCACGCCATCCGCTATATTTTCAACAATGCTTGCCACATCGGGCAGCGCGGCGCTTGTTGCCGATTGTGAAAAAGGAAAGCAGAGCAACACCCGCCTTACCGTTACAACAAAGCGCGAGGATGTTGATTATTTCAACAGGCGTGCTGAATACATGATTTCAAAATCAAAGCCGCTGATGAGGATTTATACGCAGGAGAACGAGGCGGAGCTTTCAGTCTTTCTTGAAAGTGAAAGGGAATCGGCAGAGTTTGAAATAATCAGAAAGCCGCAGCTTGCAAATATTGAATTTACCCTTTGCGATAACAAATGGATTATGCTTAAAAAGCTTGCAACCCCAAGCATAAGCTTTGTTATTTTCAACAACCAGCTGCGAAAGGCGATTGAAAATTATATAAGCAACTGAATTTAAGTTAAATTTAAGTTTCGCATATTATCATTGCCTTGATAAAAAATCGGAGGATAACTTATGAGAATTTTACTGGCAGAGGATGAGCTTGAGCTTTCAAATGCGCTTGTTGCAATTCTTAAGCACAACAATTATTCGGTTGATGCGGTTTATAACGGCAGGGACGCGGTTGATTATCTTGAAACAGAGATTTATGACGGCGTGATTATGGACATTATGATGCCTGTTATGGACGGCATTTCAGCCTTAAAGGAAATCCGCAAAAAGGGCATTAACGTGCCCGTGCTGCTGCTGACGGCGAAATCGGAGATTGATGACAGAGTTGCCGGCCTTGACAGCGGCGCTGACGATTATCTGACAAAGCCCTTTGCAACAAAGGAGCTGCTTGCAAGAGTGAGGGCGATGACGAGGCGCCAGGCGGAGCAGACGGATTCCGTTTTAAGCTTCGGCAACATCACGCTGGATAGGGCAAGCTATGAGCTTAAAGGGCCGCAGGGCAGCCTTCGCCTTGCAAACAAGGAATTTCAGATGCTTGAAATGCTGATGACGAACACCGGCAGGGTTATTTCCGTTGATATGTTTATGGATAAAATCTGGGGGTTTGACAGCGAGGCAGAGCTAAACGTTGTTTGGGTTTATGTTTCATATCTTCGCAAAAAGCTTGCCTCAATCGGCGCTGACGTTGCCATAAAGGCAAAACGAAATCTTGGCTACTGTCTGGAGAAAAGCAATGATTAAATCACTGAGAAAAAAATTTATCGCAATTGCAATGTGCTCCGTTTTTCTGGTTCTTGCAGGGATTATAGGCACGATTAACATCATCAATTTTGTTAACGTTAACAACACCGCAAACCAAAGGTTGGATTACATTAGCGAAAACGGCGGCGAGCTGCAAACAATGCCTCCGCGCGAGGGCGAGGATTTTGACGGCGCCACTCCGCCTGAATTTGACAAATTGCAAATCACAAAAGAATTAAAAAACAAATTTAACAATCTTTCAGAAGAAACACCGTTTGACACCCGTTTTTTCACCGTTACTGTTGATAAGAGCGGAAGCATAATTTCGGCAAACACAAACAGCATTGCCGCCGTTTCCGAAGAAGAAGCGCAGGAATACGCCGAAGAGCTTGCCGCAAAAGCAAAAACGAGCGGCTTTTTTAACGGATATAAATTCTCAACGCTTGAAACCGACGACGGCACGA
>DCTO01000088.1:221-11663 GCA_002329285.1 Ruminococcaceae bacterium UBA1438 | reverse complement strand
CTTTTTTGGATGGGTTTTTCTTTTTGATATTATTTGTGTTTTGACATTTGCATATGTTTGGTGTATATTATTGTAAGATTTTTCTTAATCTATCTGATCAGGAGTTGTTGTTTTATGAAAAAACTCTGGGGCAAAAAGGCCGCAATTATCGGAATAATTGCAATTGTTATCGGCAGCATTGCCATTTTTTCTGCCGCCAAGGCTATCAACACGCATGATACAATTGTTTCCGCTGATAATTATTCGGAATCCGAGATTGCAGATGGGCAGATTTATGAATTAAATGATTTGGTTGTTTTTAATGAATTTTCAAAATCAGCCTATGCAAGCGGCGGTAAAACAAAGCACTATTACGTTGTCGGAAAATATGACAGAAGCTGCGATAACTGGGTGCTTTATTCACTTTGCCTTGATAAAGAAAACGAGCTTTATCAGAAGCTTGATGCCTATGTTCAGAATCCCGATGCGCTGGTTGGCGATTTAAAGGTTTCCCTTTGCGCAAGGGCGGGCAGATATATTATGGAGGATCAGGAAATCCGCGGCTATTATATTGTTGCGGCAGATGAGTTTAACAAGGCTGCGTTTTCCCGTGAGGCAGTTGTTTGCGATGATTATAATTTCACCTATTGCTTTGACAGTGCTTCCAATCTCTCAGCCTATAACAGCCATAATTCGCTTATGCTTTGGATGATTGTTATTCCGGCGGCTGCGCTGATTGTGTGCGGCCTGGTTGTGGCTTATAAAAATCTGCGGCGTATAACCCGCGGCGAGATATAAAAGACAAAAAGAAACGGCTCGGAAAATCCGAACCGTTTTTGTATTTTTATAATGTTTTTAGTCAACATTAATCTCGTGAACCCAGCCCTCGGGGCCTTCAATTGTGCCCATCTGGATGCCGGTTAAGGTGTCATAAAGCTTCTTGAGAACGGGGCCCATTTCATCCATTCCGCTCGGGAAGCAGATTTCGTTGCCGTGGTCAACAATCTTGCCAACGGGGCTGATTACCGCAGCCGTGCCGCAAAGGCCGCATTCTGCAAAATCCTTAACCTCGTCAAAGCGAACCTTTCTGTGCTCAACCTTCATACCAAGCACCTCTTCAGCAACAACGCAGAGAGAGCGCCTTGTGATTGAGGGCAGAATTGAATCTGATTTAGGAGTAACGATAGTGCCGTCCTTGGTTACGAACAGGAAGTTTGCGCCGCCCGTTTCCTCAACGTAGGTTCTTGTGCCTGCGTCAAGATACATATTTTCGTCATAGCCCTGGTTATGAGCGTCAACAATTGCATAAAGGCTCATTGCATAATTAAGGCCTGCCTTGATGTGGCCGGTGCCATGTGGTGCAGCGCGGTCAAAATCGCAAACGCGGATTGTAATTGGCTTTGCGCCGCCCTTGAAATACGGGCCAACGGGAGTGCAGAACATTCTGAACTGATATTCCTCTGCGGGCTTAACGCCGATAACGGAGTTTGAGCCGAACATAAACGGACGGATGTAGAGAGTTGCACCGCTGCCGTAGGGAGGAACCCAAGCCGCATTTGCAGCAACGGTTTTTTCAACAGCCTCAATAAACTTATCCTCGGGGAAAACGGGCATCTGAAGCCTTTTTGCAGATTCAGCAAGCCTTGAAGCGTTGAGATCGGGACGGAAGCAAACGATTCTGCCGTCAGCAGTGGTGTAAGCCTTTAATCCCTCAAAAACAGTCTGCGCATACTGAAGCACGCAGGCGCACTCGCTCATTGTGATATTTGCATCTGTGGTTAACTCGCCCTCATCCCATTTGCCGTCCTTGAAATTTGAAACAAAACGGTAATCGGTTGGCATATAGCCGAAGCCGAGGGAGGACCAGTCAATGTTTTTCTTTTCCATATTGAACACTCCTTTGTTCTGTATATTTATAACTAACAATTAATAATTTTACTACCATTATTTTTTATTGTCAAGTGCAGGCGAAAATCAGAAAAATATTTTTTAATTTTTTTGTTTTTTTAAGTTTGTTTAAGGTTTGGGATTTATTATTCAATCAAAGAAACAGACAACCCATTATTTGGTTTTCATATGTTTTTTCATTTCTTTCCTTTCAGAAGAGGAGCCGGTGTTAAACCGGCTTCTTTTCTTTTTGTGAAAAAACAGTTGAGAATTATTCGGATATATATTATTATAAATAAGTAGTATTTTTAAATATCGGAGGTTAATTATGAAAAAAATAACGGATTCAATTATTTATATCGGCCAGGATGATCATGATTTGGATTTGTTTGAAAGCCAGTATATGCTTGAAAACGGAATGGCGTATAATTCCTATGTGATTATTGACGATAAAATCGCCGTTATGGAAACCATTGATGAAAGAAAAACCGATGAATGGTTTGCTGATCTTGAAACGGCACTCGGTGGCAGAACGCCCGATTATCTTATTATTTCCCATATGGAGCCGGATCATGCCTCAAACATCGGGCGCTTTTGCGAAAAATATCCGGCTGCAACGCTTGTCGGCAATGCAAAAACCTTTGCAATGCTGCCACAGTTTTTTGAGCTTTCAGATGATGTTCAAAAGCTTATCGTTAAGGAGGGAGATACTCTTTCCCTCGGCTCTCATGAATTATCCTTCATAATGGCCCCGATGATTCACTGGCCGGAGGTTATGATGGAATATGAGAAAACGGAAAAGGTTTTCTTTACTGCAGACGCTTTTGGCAAATTCGGCACTCTTGATACGGATGAGGACTGGGCTTGCGAGGCAAGGCGCTATTATTTCAACATCGTTGGCAAATACGGCGCGCAGGTTCAAAACCTGCTTAAGAAGGCTTCAGCCCTTGAAATAGAAAAAATCTGCCCGCTTCACGGCCCGATTCTTGAGGAGAATCTTGATTATTATCTCAATCTTTATAACATATGGTCAAGCTACGGCGTTGAAACCGAGGGCGTGTTCATCGCATATGCGTCCGTTCACGGCAACACAAGGGGCGCAGCCGAGAGAATGAAGGAAATTCTGGAATCAAAGGGCTGCCCGAAGGTTGCAATTGCGGATTTATCCCGCGAGGATATTGCGGAATGCGTTGAGGATGCTTTCCGTTACGGAAAAATCGTGCTTGCCGCTTCAAGCTATGACGGCGGCGTGTTCCTGCCGATGGAGGATTTCCTTACGCATCTTAAGGCAAAGGCTTATCAGGGCAGAAAAATTGCGCTTATCGAAAACGGCAGCTGGGCTCCAAGCGCCGCGCGCACAATGAAGGCCGCGCTTGAAACGATGAAAAACACAACTGTTTGCGAGGGCACGGTAACGATTAAATCAACCGTTAAGCCTGAAAATATTGCCGCAATGGAAGCGCTTGCTGATGAGCTTCTTGCAGATTAATCCGATTAATAAACTCTTTTGGGGCGCCGTTAGGCGTCCCGAAATAATTTAACAAAGAGGGCTTTGTTATGGAAAATGTTAAAACTTACACCCCTAAAGAGCGTAATCTCTATTTAACGGGAATGTTCGGGCAGAATATGATTTATAATATCGTTGCAACGGGACTTTATTATTATTTTCAGAATGTTATCTGCCTCAATGCAATTGCGCTTGGCTGGATTTTTGCAATTGCCCGCGTGTGGGATGCAATTAATGATCCGATGATGGGCTCAATCGTTGATAAAACCCACAGCAAATGGGGCAAGTGCCGCCCTTATCTGCTATTTGCTCCGCCGGTTATCTGCATAATCACAATCGTTGCGTTCTTCAATGGCAACTATGCGGCGGCAAAGAATGCGGATAACAAGGTTGCAATGGTGTTCATCGTTGCCTGGGCTGCGGTTTCTTATATCCTTTGGGGCATGAGCTACACTGCGGGCGATGTTCCGCTCTGGGGCATAATCAGCCGCATGAGCGAAAGTGAGCATGACCGCGCCAATCTTATTGCGCTTGCAAGAATAGTTGCCTCAATCGGCGCCGCGGCGGTAACCGTCGGCATCATTCCGATTTCACAGGCAATCAATGATAAGCTGGGCGAAAATTCAAATGCGCAAAAGGGCTTCATTATCGTTGCCATTGGGGCAACGCTGATTGCCTCCGCTCTGTTTGAGCTTGCCGGCGTCGGCACGAGAGAACGCGTGCCGATATCCGCAGAAACAAAAACGATGGGGCAAAGCTTTGCGCTTATGTGGAAATGCGTTCCGTTCAGGCGCATTCTCATAAGCGGCATTTTGCGCTCACCGATGCAGCTTATGATGATTGTTGTTATCACACTGTTTACATATTATTATTGCGACGGCGATATGCAAACTGCCTTCACAAATCCCAAAAAGCTGGTTATTGTTATTATAATCGGCGGCGGCTATTTCGTCGGCCAGTTTGTTGCAATGGCAGTAAGCCCGATGCTGATGAAAAGGTTTAACGTTAAAACCCTCTATAATCTGACGGGCCTATCCGCAATTCCTAATGCGCTGGTTTTCGTTATTTATAAAATTGCGCCAACCTCTCTTGCGGAAATCAAATGGGTTGTTCTTGACGGCATTTTGCTTCTGCTCTCCGGCTGGGGCTTCGGAACGATAAACGTTTGCCAGTCCATAATGATTTCGGATTGTATTGATTATGAGGAATATCACAATAATTATCGCCCTGACGGCATTTTCTTCTCCGGGCAGAGCTTTATCACAAAGTTTTCCGCGGGCATTGCAACAATTATTTCCGCATATGTTTATAATTCCGTTGGTTACACGGATGTCAATATTGATAATATGAACCTTGCTTTGCAGAACGGCGCAAGCTTTGCAAGCGATTATATGGATTATTCAAGAGCCATGTGGTTTATTTTCACCATTCCGCCCGCAATCGGCTTTGCGATTTCCGTTATTCCAACCCTTAAATATGAAATCACAAGCAAGGAGCATGAAAAAATGCTTTCCGCTTTAATTGAGCGCCACGGCAATATGCAGGAGGAAAACGGAGATAATGCCGAATAAAGAAAGAAATATCGGGATTGATCTTCTGCGCATTATTTCAATGCTGATGATAGTTGGCCTCCATGTGCTCAACAAAGGCGGCATTCTCAACAATGCAGAGGTTAATTCGCCCCATTATTATGTTGCCTGGGTGCTGGATGCGTTCTGCATCGGCGCGGTTAATTGCTATGCGCTGATAAGCGGCTATGTGGGAGTTAATTCGAAAATCAAATATCACAAGCTTGCCGCGCTTTGGCTTCAGGTGGTTTTTTGGAGCGTGCTTTTTGCCATGATTTTCAGGGAATATATTCCCGAAAGCAAGGCGTTTGAAACCCAGTTCAATCTGTTCTTTCCGGTTTATAATAGGGCATATTGGTATTTCACGGCGTATTTTGTTTTGTTTTTCTTTATGCCGTTTATAAATGCGATGCTCGGCGCTTTGAGCCAAAAGCAGCTCAAGGCGCTCGGCTGGTTAATATTCATTTTCTTTTCAGCCGCGCAAACCCTTTGGCAAAGCGATGTTATGCTCACAAACAGGGGTTATTCCGTGCTTTGGCTCACGCTGCTCTATATTCTCGGCGGCATTATTAAGAAAACAGAGCTTGAAAAATCAGTTAGGCCGTGGCTGATGCTTTTCGGCTTCTTCGGCTTCACGCTTGTTAGCGCGGGCTATAAATTTGCAGGGGATTTTTGGCAGTGGAAGGTTGTCCGCGAAAATCTGCTTTCTTATATTTCGGCAACAACCGTTGCGGCAAGCGTTTGCCTTTTCCTGTTCTGCGCAAGGCTGAATATCAAGGCAAGGCCGTTCAGGGCGGCGGTTAAGGTGCTTGCGCCGCACACCTTCGGCGTTTATCTGATTCACACAAATGCCTTTGTTTTTGCATATATCGTTAAGGATTTGTTTGTTGATTATCTTGAATGTCCTCCGCTGAAGATGGGCGCGCTTGTTCTGCTTTCGATGCTCGGGATTTATCTTTTGTGCACGGGAGTTGAGATGCTTCGCTCGCTGCTGTTCCGTTTGCTTCATATTGATCAGGCACTGGCCTCGGCGGAAAATAAAATCAGAAATAAAAGCAAGCAAAAGGCTTGATAACGGGCGGCTCTGCCGCCTGTTTCTTTTTGCTTTCGGGAGGCGCAACTCTGCTGCATAACTGCCTAAAATGCAATACTTTTGTGCAAAACAACCAAAAAGGCGGCTAAATTTATTTGATTATGCCACCGTAATGTAGATTATTTTACCAAATTCTTGACTTGTAAATATAATGGGAATATATTTAATGTGTAAAGCAAATCGCTTTATAGATTATTTTTCAGGCATATAGTTTAATATATTATTTTATGAAAGGATGTTTAACTATGGCAACAAAAAAGGCAGAAACTGCAAAGGCTGCAGTAAAGGAAGAAACCGCTAAAGCAGCAAAGGCTGTTAAAGAAACTGCTGCAAAGGCAACTGCTAAGGCAGAAACAACAAAGGCAAAGGCAACTGCAAAGGCCGAGGAAACAAAGGCCGCTGCAAAGAAGACTGCTGCAAAGGCAGAAAAGGAAGTTAAAACCGCTGCTGCAACAGCAAAGAAGAATGCTGAAAAGGCAGAGAAGGAAGTTAAGGCTGCTGCAACAACCGCAAAGAAGAGCGCAAAGAAAACTGCTCAGAAGCTTGCAACAAAGGAATTCTATTTTGAGTTCGCAGGCAAGCAGGTTAACACAGATGATATCTATGCTGCTGTTGAAAAGGCATATGTTGCTTCAGGCAAAAAGGCTGCTTCAATCAAGTCCATCAAGCTTTATGTTAAGGCAGAGGATAACGCAGTTTATTACGTTATCAATGATAAGGACAACGGCAAGGTTGAGCTTTAATTCGTTAAGCAAAGCATAATTAAATAAGAGCTGTCTTACGGATTTTTCGTAAGACAGCCCTTTTTTATTTTTTTTGTTTATTCTTATTTATCAGAAAAATTCTCTTATGTATTGGTCAATCAAGCCGTAATTAAGCAACAAAATTAAAACCGTTGAAAGCCCTGCTGCAAGATACAGCACTATGGTAATAATCAAAGCAATTTTATTAGTTTTGTATGCGTCCTTAGCGTCCTTGATGAGAAGCGGATCGCCAAGCTTTTCGGCATCCTTTCGCGCTTCCTTTGCCTTGCTTATTCCGATAAGCGAACACACAAAGGTTACGAGGCGCATAAAGAAAAGGAAAACAACCGCAACCACGCCTAACATTTTTGCGTTTGAAATATCGTTTTTCGGTCTTGTAATCATCGGGTCAACCGTAGGGTAAGGAG
Source organism: Ruminococcaceae bacterium UBA1438 (assembly GCA_002329285.1). Lineage (GTDB taxonomy): Bacteria > Bacillota > Clostridia > Oscillospirales > Acutalibacteraceae > Eubacterium_R. The sequence goes on along the minus strand of DCTO01000088.1, from coordinate 4,458 downwards.
CGCCGTAGTTAGGGTATTGCTGATATGGTGCAACAGGAGCCTGGTAAGGCGGATTCTGAACAGGATAAACATTTGATATGTTTGCTGAACATGAAGCGCAAAAATTAGCATTATCAGTATTCCGGCAATGGCAGTTTGGGCATATTTTCATAATAAGCTTCCTTTCAAAAACTTAATATCATAAATAAAAAAAATTGTCATATTTTATGAATAAATATTAACATATTTAAACAGGCATTTCAATATGAATGTTGAATTATTGCTTTCAATAATATTGTTGCCGTTTCAAACGTCCTTTCTGCGGTTGACTATATTTATATGGTTTGCTATACTAACAGCAGTATATTTCAGAGGTGTTTTATGCAAATTCAGCTTTCGGATCATTTTAACACAAAAAGGCTTGCGCGCTTTGTGCTGCCCTCAATAATTATGATGGTGTTCACCTCGGTTTATGGTGTGGTGGACGGTTTCTTTGTGTCCAATTATGCGGGTAAAACTCCGTTTGCCGCGGTAAATCTGATAATGCCGTTTATTATGCTCATCAGCACGCTCGGCTTTATGATTGGCACCGGCGGCAGCGCCCTGGTTTCAAAAACCTTTGGCGAGGGGGATAAACGCAGGGCGAATGAGCTTTTTTCAATGCTGGTTTATACTGTTATGCTGCTTGGCATAACTGTTGCAATTCTCGGCGAAATTTTCATCAGGCGGGTTTCAATTCTGCTTGGTGCGGATGAGGCAATGCTTGAATATTGCGTTTTATATGGCAGGATAACTCTGCTTTCGCTTCCGTTTTTTATGCTTCAAAATGTTTTTCAAAGCTTTCTTGTCACTGCGAAAAAACCAAATCTCGGGCTTGCAATCACGGTTGGCGCCGGTGTTACCAATATGGTGCTGGATTTCATTTTCGTCGGCGTGCTCAAATGGGGAGTTGCCGGCGCGGCAGGGGCAACCGCGGCAAGCGAGGTTATCGGCGGTGCGATTCCGCTTGCTTATTTCTTTTCACAAAACGGCTCAACCCTGCGTCTCGGCCATGCAAGGTTTGACGGCAGAGCCCTCCTCAAAACCTGCACAAACGGCGCTTCTGAGCTGATGACGAATGTTTCAATGTCCCTTGTTAATATTCTTTATAATTTCCAGCTGATTAAATATTTCGGTGAAAACGGAGTTGCGGCTTACGGTGTTTTGATGTATGTGAGTTTCATTTTCGTTTCGATTTTCATCGGCTATTCAATCGGAGTTGCGCCGATTATCGGCTATAATTACGGCGCGCGGAATGATTCTGAGCTGCAAAATGTTTTTAGAAAAAGCATGCTTTTCATCGGATTCTCAGGGCTTGTGCTTTTTGCCCTTGCAGAGGGGCTTTCGCTGCCGCTTGCTCATATTTTCACGGGTTATGATGATGGGCTTTATCAGCTAACCTTGCAGGCGTTCAGGCTTTTTTCCTTCTGCTATCTGGTTAAGGGCTTCAACATTTTCGGCTCCGCCTTTTTCACAGCGCTTAATAACGGCGCGGTGTCAGCCGCAATTTCGTTTTTGCGCACCTTCCTTTTTCAGGCGGCGGCAATTATGCTTCTGCCCCTGCTTTTCGGAATGAATGCCATTTGGCTTTCTCTCACCTGCGCAGAGGGGATCACCTTGATAATAACAATTCTTTTCATGATAACAAAAAACAAAAATTATCATTATTTTAAAACCAAAGCGGGGGATTAGTCTCTCGCTTTTAATATTAATGTTGATAAAATTATGCCTTTGTGTTAGAATAAGGCATATTATAATTTCTCTCTATGAGGTGCGCGCTTATGGATGAAAGAAGAAAAAAGCAGCTTGGCGTTATAATTCCTGTTGTGCTTGCGGTAATTGTTGTCTGCGCTTTTGCAGTCAGCGGGCATATCACCAAGAATTCGGATATTGAAAAGCCCACTGCGCAAACCACTGCCGCCGAAACCACGGAGGAAACAACTGTTCTTTCAGGAAAGGTTAATATTGTTGCGGTTGGCGATAATCTGATTCATAACACACTGATTTCCGCCGGCGAAAATGAAAACGGAGATTTGGATTACACCTCGTTTTATGAAAACATTAAGGCTGATATTTCAGCAGCGGATATTGCAATCGTTAATCAGGAAACCATGCTTGGCGGCTCTGAATTTCCTTATGCGGGTTATCCCTGCTTTAACACTCCGTGGGAGGTTGGCGATGCTGCAATTGCAGCAGGCTTTGATATCTTTACCTGCGCCACTAATCACACAATGGATATCGGCTATGCGGGGATTGAGCAGGAATGCAAATATTTCTCCCAGCATCCGGAGGTGCTTCATATCGGCACTTACACCAGTGAGCAGGAGAATAATCAGATTGCATATTATGAATCAAACGGAATTACCTTTGCACTGCTTAATTACACCTATGGCACAAACGGCATCTCTCTGCCGGAGGGCAAGGAATGGTGCACCAATTTGATGGATAAGGATAAAATTACATCCGATGTAACCACCGCAAGGCAAAATGCGGATGTGGTTATCGTGTTCCCGCACTGGGGCACTGAAAACAGCACCACCGTTTCCGATTATCAGCGCGAATATGTTGATTTGTTCCTTCAGCTCGGCGTGGATATCGTTATCGGCACTCATCCCCATGTGCTGCAAACTGTTGAATGGGTAACGGATGAAAGCACGGGCAGAAAAATGCTTGTTTATTATTCACTCGGCAATTTCATTTCGCATCAAACAAGCCTTAATCAGCTCTGCGGCGGAATGGCGCAGATTACAGTTGAAATGAACGCAGGCGAAATTTCAATCACAAATGCAAAGCTTATGCCGGTTTGCTGTTGGTACAGCTCCTCAAACGGCAAATATAAATTTACGGTTTATCGCCTTTCGGATTACACGGCTGAGCTTGGAGCAAGCCACAAGCAAAGCGGCGCAACCCCGGAGTATTTCACAAATTATGCAAAGGAAATAATTCCTGAGGAATTTCTTAACCTCGGCTGATTGTAAAAAATGCACAAATCAAAGGCTTAAAACTTTATAATCGCATCCGTTTTTAACAAGATTTCATCAAAACGGTTGCAATTCGGAACGATTGAATATATTATGATAATGTATTAAGAACAAGGGCGTTCCGAACAGTCGGAGCGCCCGTTTTTTTCAAAACAAGCTCACGGGAGGATTTAACTATGAGCAAATTAACTAAAGAGGATATTTTAAAAGATGCAGTTGAAAAAAACGTTGAATTCGTTCGTCTGCAGTTCACCGATGTTTTCGGCTGGATGAAAAGCGTTGCGGTTACGGTTTCACAACTTGAAAAAGCGCTGGACAACAAGATTATGTTTGACGGCTCTTCAATCGACGGCTTTGTGAGAATCAACGAATCGGATATGTATCTCCATCCGGATTTGGATTCATGGACGATTTTCCCCTGGCGAACCTTTAACGGCAAAACAACGGGCAGGCTGATTTGCTCCGTTTATATGTCCGATAATAAAACGCCGTTTATGGGCGATCCGAAAAACATTCTTAAGAAGGTTATTGATGAAGCGGCTGAAATGGGCTATGGATTAAATGCCGGGCCTGAGCTTGAATTCTTCCTTTTCAAAAAGGATGAAAACGGCAACCCCACCACGGAGATGACAGACCATGGCAGCTATTTTGAAATGAACCCGATTGATGCGGGCGAAAACTGCCGCCGCGATATCTGCCTTGCGCTTGAGGAAATGGGCTTCACAATTGAAGCTTCACACCATGAATGCGCCGAATCCCAGCATGAAATTGATTTCCGTTTTGATGATATTATGATCACTGCAGATAGGGTTATGACTTTCAAACACGTTGTTAAAACCTATGCCACAAAGCATGACCTTCACGCAACCTTTATGCCAAAGCCGATTCACGGCATTGCAGGCAGCGGTATGCACACAAACATGAGCCTGTTTGATATTGAATCAGGCAAGAACATTTTTGACGACCCTTCTGACGAGCTTGGCCTGTCAAAGGAAGCATATTCCTTTATCGCCGGCGTTATGAAGCACGTTAAGGGCATCACCGCTTTTGCAAATCCAACCGTAAATTCATTTAAGAGACTTGTTCCCGGTTATGAGGCCCCGTGCTATATTGCGTGGTCTGCTTCAAACCGCTCAACACTTGTTCGCATTCCTGCTTCAAGGGGTAGGGGCACCCGCGTTGAGCTTCGCTCACCCGATCCCACCTGCAATCCTTATCTTGAAATGGCGCTTTGCTTT
>DCTO01000088.1:0-186 GCA_002329285.1 Ruminococcaceae bacterium UBA1438 | reverse complement strand
CCCGATTGATTTCAACATCTTTGAGCTTGATAAGGCGGACAGAAGAAAGGCCGGCATTGAAAGCCTGCCAAGCTCTCTTATTGAGGCTGTTAAGGCCGCAGAGGCAGACCCGTTTATTAAAGAAACTATCGGCGAGCATGCATATAACGCATACATCAGCGGTAAGAAAAATGAGTGGAATGAATA
>DCTO01000004.1 GCA_002329285.1 Ruminococcaceae bacterium UBA1438 | reverse complement strand
GATATAATAGAAAAGGCTGCAGCAGACAGCGGCAATAGTTAAATAACTAACGGGATATAAGCGGTAAGCCGACGATATATCAAGAAGTGCCGCAACAATAATCAGAGCAGCATTTACAATCGGTATCCAAATCCACGCTTTTTTCTTGATGTATTCTTTGACCGTGCAATAAATCAAATTAAAAAGCAATGCAAAGCTGACAACAAACACTGTTTTGCTGAAATAGAATACGCCGCCTTGAAAATGGTTGCTTTCATCAATGTAAAATGCAAAATGAGAAAATGTTGCCGTAAGATATATAGCTGCATTTACAGCTACCAAAATCCAAGCGGCAGTGTTTTTATTGCCCGGCTTTACTAATTTGCAGAACAGAACAATAATTACAGGTCGAATAGTATAGCCGCATACGCTTATAAGCGTTCTGATATATGGAGCAAATATTACCGTTTGCAACAGGTAGTCGGCAACATTCTGAATTACCAGCAAGCCCAAAAGAGTAATGATACCAAACATAATATTCTTTTGGTTATTATTCAGATAAGAGTCTCTTGCAACGATAGGCATTAAGCCGAGTATCAGAATTGCAAGCGGCATTAGTATAATATACTCTGTCATACGATTAATTCCTTTATAAAAATTATATTTATATTATTATAGCATTATGTCCAACAAATGTCCAACAAATATTAAAGTGCTTTAAAAATTATTCAAATGTCCTGTTGCGGTGCAAAAAAAGGCTGCCTCACTTTATCTGTGAGACAGCCTGTTTTTAATCAAGGATTTGTGCAAACGCCGTTTGCATCAAAGCTGTAATCCTTACCGTTGATGCTTTGAGACGTGTTTGCCAGCATTATGCCGCTATTCAAATCAAAATAATACCAATTGTTTTTATATTTAAGCCAGCCGATTTTCATTGAGCCGCTGTTATTGAAATAATACCAGTTGCCGTCAACACTTTTCCAGCCGGTTGCCATAAGGCCGTAATCATTTAAATAATAACGGCTGCCGTTAAGCTCAAGCCAGCCCGTTTGCATTGCGCCGGATTCATTGAGATAATACCATTTGCCGGATAAGTTTAGCCAGCCGATTGCCATGGCTCCGCTTTCATTAAGATAATACCAAACATCATCAAGCTTAAGCCAGCCCGTTTGCATTGCGCCGCTTTCAGCAAAATAATATCTTGCGTTTTTAATGTCCTGCCAGCCCGTTTGCATCACTCCGCCGTTTGCAAAATAATACCACACATCGGAAATTTTTGCCCAGCCGTTTGCCATTGCGCCGGAAGCAGGATTCATATAATACCATTTACCGCCGAAGGAAAGCCAGCCTGTTTTCATAACGCCGAAGGCATTGAAATAATACCACTTGTTGCCGATGTATTGCCAGCCTGTTTGTCTTGCGCCGGAGCTGTTGAAATAAAACCATTCGTTTTCAATCTGCTTCCAACCGGTTGCCATTGCGCCGCTTTCATCAAAATAATAACTAACGCCGTTGATCTCAGCCCAGCCGGTTAACATTGCGCCGCTTTCATTAAAATAATACCAGGTGCCGCCAATCTTTTGCCAGCCGGTTTGCATTTCGCCGTTTGCATTGAAATAATACCAGATGCCGGAAACCTTTGCCCAGCCCGTTACCATTGCGCCAACGCCGAAATAATACCAGTTATCTTTATAGAAATACCAGCCGGTGCGCATAACGCCGTTTGAACCAAAGCAATACCAGCTGCCCTCATAGCTGTACCAGCCAATCCTTGCCTTGCCTGAGCCAAAGCAATAAACCTTGCCGTTTGAATCATAAACCCAGCCGTTGAGATTATAGCCCGTTGAGGTTTTATAATCATCAATGCTGCTGATTGCAGTGCCGATTGTGATTTGCGCGGACGCCTTTTTTGACCTGCTTGCCGCATCGTTATAAGGGATTGCCGTAATGGTGATTGTGTAAGTTCCCGGAACAGTGCATTTCAGGCTGTAATCCGTGTTATAGGGATTGCCCTGAGTGCCGACTGAGCCTGAATAAAGAAGCCCGTCGGTTTTATTGTTCTTAATTTCAAGGGTGTAATTTTTAAAATCGGAATTTGCCGAGGTCGGCGCCCAGACGATTTCCGCATAAGAGCCAACTGAATAAGAGGTGGAGTCAAGCGTTATTGTCGGCGTTGCCATCTCGCCCTGGGAAACGGGATTGCCGATGCCCTTGATTCTGATAACCTTATAATCGCCGTTTGACGCCCGTATCGGCTGTTCAACAACTCCCCTTTTTACATTTGCAGCATCAACAAGAAAGCCGCGATAAGTGCCGCTATACTCATAAATTCCCGAATAGATGCCGACATGCCCCATCCAGCAAATCAAATCCCCGGGCAGCGCCTTAGAATAATCGTTTGAAGCGATGAGCGTGCCGTAATTCTCGGGATTATTATAAATCATGCTTGAGCTGTGAGGCAGAGAAACGCCGAAATGCCCGTAAACATACATTGTGAAGCCGGAGCAATCAAAGCCCGTTTCGGGTGAGCTGCCGCCGCTCACATAATTATAGCCTACATACTGCCTTGCATAAGCAACAACCTGCTCGCCGGAGGTTGCTGCCTGCGCATTTATTTCAACGCCCGCAAAGACGGAAAGCATAATCACCACCGCCAGAAGCAGGCTTAAAACTCTTTTCATAATATAAACCTCCAAAACAGAGTTAATATATTATACATTAAAACGAGAAAATAGTCAAATTCCGAAGAAAAGGGCAACGGAATTATCCGTTGCCCTTTAAGCTGTTTATGGAGTTGTTATTCCAGTGGTGGCCTCTGTAGTTGCTTCGGTTGTGGTTTCAACCTCGCCGTAAACGGTGATCGTAACCTCCTCACCCTTGGCAAGCTCCGTGCCTGCAGCAGGCGCCATGCCATTCAGCCTTCTGACAGTGTTCGGCGTGTATTCTCCAAGATTATAGATGCTGACGATCTTAACCGAGAAGCCCTCTGCCTCAAGCTTTGCAACGGCTTCATCCTTTGAAAGGCCGCCGACATCCGGAACAGTTCCCATTTCAATGCCCTTGCTGACGGTGAGAACAATATCTGCCCCCTCATCAACCGTTTCGCCCTTGGCAATGCTCTGTTTGAAAACAACGCCCTCTGCAACATCCTTACTAAACTCATATTCAAAGGTGATGTTAAACTGCTTGTTCCAGCTGCCGCTGTTTTTAACGTCGCTTTCCGTGTAACCCGCAGTGCAGAAATCGGGCACCTGAACCTGATTAACGGAAACAGCCGCAGTGGTTGTTTCTTCATTTTTATCAAGCCAATCCGTGAAGCCGATAACGTAAACCGCAGCTGCCGCAACAATTGCAATAAGAATAATTATTATCGCAACCGTTTTTCCACCGCCCTTTTGAGCTTTCTTTGCCTGCTTTTCCTGATTGCGGATATGCTCCTCCTCAGTTTCAACATAATCAACCTTTTCTGCTTTGCCGCCATCAGCCTTTGCAACGACGGAGGGAGCGGCATTAAGCAGCTCTCTGAAATCATAGATCTGCTGTATGCGCTTTTCGGGATAAATCTGAAACCCTGCGCCGAGCGCCTTGATAACGTGAGCCGGAATAGTTTCGGCAATTCTGTTCGGAATCATCAGTTTATCATTGGTTTCGCGGGAAACCGCATTTGGCGGATTTGTGCCCACCAACGCGCGGTAAATGCACGCGGAAAAGGCATAAATATCCGTTGCAGGGCAGATTTTATGAGCATTATCATACTGCTCCAGCGCAGTGTAACCGCTGTTTTCATTAAACTCAAGCTCGCTTTGCGCAGAATTGCATTCGCTGATGCAGCAGCCGAGCAGGCGCACCTTGCCATCCCTGCAAAGCACAAGATTATCGGGATTAATGCCGCCGTGAATAATTCCGTTTGAATGGAGATTTTCAAGCGTTGTGAGCACGGGCATAAACATCAGCCTTGCCTGATCCCAATCAATGATGTTATCCTCATTTTTAATAAGAAAATCGCGCAGGGTAACATATTCCATTTTCTCACAAACTGCATAAGCGGTTTGATTCTCCTCAAAAACCTCAATAACGGGAATTACTGCGGAAAGCTTATTCATACTGCGCAGGGTTTTCCAGAGCTTGAGAAAGGATTCCTTGAAATCAAGGAAGGATTTTTTATATCTCTCCCTGATATGAACATCGGGATTGCCCTCAAGACGATTGCCGATATTTTTGGGAATAAGCTCCCTTATCGTTACCAGGCGCTTTGACTGAGTGTCCAGCCCGACATAGGTTACCGCATCGCTTTCCTGCGAGATAACGTTGCCGACAACGTAGCGCTGCTTCAAAACAGTTTTGCGCGGAAGGAAAAGCATATCGGAAACGCTGTCATTATCGAAGCCGCAATGCGGGCAGACGCTGCCCTCGGTTAACTGCTCAAAGCAATTCATGCACAAATTATCAATGAGGTTCATTTTTAACACTCCATTTTAGATACATATATATTAAACCATTATATAGTTTAGCAAGCCGCGCCCGGTTTGTCAAGAAAGCGGACTCTTAAATTTATCTTATTGATTATGCCGGCGGTTTGTTATATAATATTTGAAACGATAAGAAATAAGGTGAACAAAATGAATTTTAAATCTTTACCGAACGGAATGAGCGAGGGCTTTGTTATCCTGAAAAAGTGCGAGGAGAAAAAAGCAAAAAACGGCTCAACCTATCTTGATATAATTATCGGAGATAAGGACGGCGAGCTTCCCGCAAAGCTGTGGGATTACAACGGCGGCCTTTTTGAGGAGGAAATGATTGTTAAAATCAGGGGCAATATTGAGCAATATAATGGCAAGGATCAATTTCGTGTTTCCCAAATCCGCCCTGCGGCAGCCTCTGATGAATATCAGCTTTCGGATTTAGTGCCGGCCTCAGAGGTTGGCGGCCAGCAGCTTTATAACAGGCTTGTTAAAAAGGTTAACGGCTTTAAGGACGATGAGCTGAAGCGCCTTGTGCTTGAAATAATCACGGGCAAAAAGCAGGAACTAATCACCTGCCCCGCGGCTTACAGGCTGCATCACGCGATGCTCGGAGGCTTAATGCTGCACACCGCATCCATCGTTGAAATGGCGGAGGCAATCTGCAAAATTTATCCAAACGTTAACAGAGAGCTATTGCTTGCAGGCGCAATTTTGCATGACACGGCCAAAACCTGGGAATTTGAATTCGGCAAAACGGGGCTTGTTAAAAGCTATTCAACCGAGGGCGAGCTTATCGGCCATCTTGTTAAGGGCGCAATGTACGTTGATGAGGCGGCAAAAAAGCTTGGCGTTTCAGCAGAAAAGGCGACTCTGCTTGAGCATATGATTTTAAGCCACCACGGCGTGCCGGAATTCGGTTCCCCCGTGCGCCCGATGTTCCTTGAGGCGGAAATTCTTTCAGAGCTTGATACACTGGACGCAACCATTTTTGAAATCAACGATTCCACCTCAAAGGTTGAAGCCGGCAAGTTTACTGACAGGCAATGGGCGCTTGATAACAGAAAGCTTTATAATCACGGGCTTTCATCAACGGAGCACAAGGTTAATTTTGAGGATTGAGAATGGAAAACGAAGCTTGGAATGAAATTGAAATAACCGTTGCGGCGGAGGACGCCGAAACCGCAGGGGCAATTGCCAACATGGTTGTGCCATATGGCATTTATATTGAGGATTATTCAGACCTTGAAAACGAGGTTATGGAGATTGCGCACATTGATTTGATTGAGGAAAGCCTGATTAATTCAGACCGCACAAAGGCAAAAATCCACATTTACGTTAACCCGCATGAAAACCCGACGGAGGCGGTTTCCTTTATTGAGGAGCGCCTGAAAAATGCTGGGATTGAATGCGAATGGCGGCTGAAAAACTGCGCAACGGAGGATTGGGTTAATAACTGGAAACAATATTTTCACCCGATGCCCATCGGCGAAAAGCTGCTTATCCGCCCGATTTGGGAGGAGGAATATGACGCAGGCGGCAGAAAGGTGCTGCACCTTGAACCGGGGCTTGCCTTCGGCACGGGCAGCCACCCCACAACTAAACTCTGCCTTGAAACGCTGGAAAGATACATTGATGAGAATTCAACCGTGCTGGACATCGGCTGCGGCAGCGGCATTCTTTCAATTGCAAGCCTGCTGCTTGGCGCAAAATCCGCCTTCGGCGTTGATATAGACAAGCTGGCGGTTAAAACCGCGCTTGCAAACGCAAAGGAAAACGGCTTTGAGCCGCCAGTGTTTGACGCGGTTAACGGCAATCTTTCAGATAAAGTGAGCGGCAAATTCAACGTTATCGTGGCAAACATTGTTGCAGACATAATTATGGAATTCAACACGCAGGTTGGCGATTTTTTAACCGATGACGGCGTATATATCACAGGCGGAATTATTGACAGCCGCGCAGACGAGGTTAAAGCCTCCTTCGCCGCAAACGGCTTTGAGATAATCGAAAGCTTTGCGGAAAAGGGCTGGTGCGTTTTCGCCTGCAAAAAGGCATAAATTGAGTGGCCGGTGGCCAGTGATTAGCGTACAGAAAAAATGGCAGGAGAAATCTCCTGCCATTTTGTTTGCTTATTTTTACATATAATAATCAACCGCGATTGAGGCTTCGGCAACCTTGTGCATATGCTCCTTAACCACGTTGCAGTGGTATTCATCCTTTTGATAAGCATCAAGCGCCGCCTCATCATCAAGCTTAACCTGCAGAATTATATCATATGAACGCGGTGAATGGAGAAAATCCGTGCCAACCTCAATTCCTCGCAGCAGGGGCACGTTGCCCTCCATTGAACGAAGAATATCCGCAGCCTTTTTAACCTCTGCGGGGCTGCTATCCTTTAATTTAAAACAAACGATATGCTTAATCATAATTCAATCCTCATTTTTCCAGACTTTTATTTATACTTCTGAAATCCTTTAAAGCATTCCAGCCAAGCTTTGCAATCTTTGGCAGATTTATTGAATTTTTCCCTGCCTGGCGCGGCCTGAAGGTTATCGGAATAAACCTAACCCTGCAGCCTTTTTTGACAAAAATTGCCGAGAGAGCAACATTTGAAAGATTGAAATCCTTTGGAACAAACGAAATATTCTCCCTTAAAGCCTCCGCCTGATAAAGCCTGAACGGCGTGTTTGCATCCTTAACGCTGACATGGAAGATCAGCCGGACAACCTGCTTTAAAACGAAGGTTACAAACACCCTTGAAGCGCCATCCTGCCTGTGATTGCGCCATCCGATGACAAGCTCATTTTCCTGCCGGCACTGCCAAAACTGCTCAAATTCAGAGGAGAGAGTCTGCCCATCGGAATCTGTTTGAAAAACATAATCCGCGCCGTTTTTAAGCGCATGGTTATAGCCAAATAGAACCGTTGCGCCATGGCCGCTGTTCGGCTTTGTGAGCGGAACAAAAAGCGGATGCGTTTCTGCGAATCTCTGCATCAGCTCAAAGGTGGTATCCCTGCTGCCGTCATCAATAACAACAAGGCGCGATTCGCCGTTTGCAGGATGAGCTTCAACAACTGAATACCAATCTGCAAGCACCGCTTCAATATTCTCCTCCTCATTATAGGCAGGAATGATTACGTATAATTTATCCATTAATTAACGCTCCGTTATTATTTAACCCTTTTATAAACAGTGAAATCCTCAAAGCGATCTGCCGTGAAGCTGCCGCTTTCAACACCGGCTTCAATCCGGCGCACAAAATCCCAAAGATTTGAATCGCCCGTTTCATAATCGGCAGTGCTTTCGGCAACCACGATATAATCAGAGGGAACCCTTTCGCATTCCGCCAGAAATTCCTCATAAAGCTTATCGCTGACGTTGACGGGCGGGCCCTGATAGAAAAACTTATTTTCCGTGCTTCTGTTGCAGGCATAATAAAAATAAGCATTATTGCCAAGCACAAGCACATCATCCTCTGCCCCGGTGTTTTCATTAATATATTCGGCAAGAACGGGATTTGCCCTATCCTCCGGCTCAACATTATCAAAAACCGTTTCTGCTGCAAAGAAAACCAAAACAGAAGCAAGGCACACGCAAAGAAGCGGCACGGCTTTTATTGAGGCTGATTTGAGCGGCTTTTCGGCTTTTTCAAGCTTTTCCGAAACAAATTCAAGCCCGGTTACAAGCGGCACAATCATTGCCGGAATGAGAATCACCGCATAATGACTATACTGCCTGCCGCTGATTGAGGTGAGAAAAAGGGATATGAAAAGGAAAGCAAGATTAAACCAATAAAGCTTTCCCTTATTCTTTTTTGAAAGCGAAAGAAACAGCGAAACAGCAACCAGCAGAATGTTCATTTCTATGAGCAAAACAAACATAATTGCAATGATATTAAAGGCCGTTGCATCCGAAGCGGTGTAAGCAAAATTAAAATCTATATAATATTTCAGCATATCACCGAAGCTGTCTGTTGCAAGCTCATAAATAACAGTGGGAACAATAACAACCGCAGCGCCTGCAATAAAGCCAAACACGCATTTGAAAATATCCGCCCAGCGCTTTTTTATCAGCAGCCTTATTCCGATTATCGGGATGAAAACGACCCAGGCAACCGCCATATTAACACGCAGCAGAAGCACGAAGGCAAAGCCAAAGCCCAGCCAAAGCATGTTTTTGAAGGAATATTTATCCTCTTTAAGCGCCTTTAAACATATAAAGAGCGCGGCTGCAATCCACGGGAGCGCCCATTCCTCTGTGTAATTGCCGCGGTCAAACGTGTCCGCCCCGCAGACGATGATTGAGGAAAAGACCGCAAAATATTGAAAAGCCTTTTTGTTTGTGAAAAGCTTTGCGGTTTTAAGAAGGAAAACCGCCGCCCCAAGCATATTGAGGATTTCCATAACCCATAGGGTTAGCTGATGCTTATCAAGGGTGCCGAGATACTGGATAAAATAAAGCACAGGCCCCTTGTGATCAAACAAATCCTTATACGGCACATAACCCAAATGCATTTTTTTGCCGATATAAATAAACACAAGTGAATCCGTTGAAAGCAATTCATCATTAAACGGGGAGAGCGAAAAGAATGCAGAAAAGCTTAATGCAACCGCAAGGCTCACTGCAAAATCAATACATTTTTCCGATTTTTCATTTTTCAGGCAAACTGTTTCCGATTTGCGAAAAAGCAAAGCGAAAAGGAAAAGCGCCGTAAACAAGGCCGTTGCAAAAATAATATCCGGGCTCATAAAAACTCCTCTAAAACAATATATTAATATCTTATAACATTTTTAAAAATATTACAACTATATTTTTCGCATAAAAAATCCGCAGCGGCTGATGCTTAATCAATCGCTGCGGTAAAAGCTGTTTTTATTTATTTTGCAACGTCATATGCGCGTGATTCGCGGATAATGTTAACCTTAATCTGGCCGGGATATTCCATCTCGGATTCGATTTTCTTTGCGATTTCATGCGCTATGAAAGGCATTTTTTCATCGTTAACGGCATCGGGGCTAACCATAACGCGAACCTCTCTGCCTGCCTGAATTGCATATGCCCTTTCAACGCCGTCAAAGCCTGTTGAAATCTCCTCAAGCTGCTGAAGGCGCTTGATGTAATTCTCAATATTCTCTCGTCTTGCGCCGGGACGTGCTGCGGAAACAGCGTCCGCCGCCTGAACAAGACAGGCAACAACGGTTTTGCACTCAACGTCGCCGTGGTGCGCCTGAATTGCGTGAACAACAGCCTCGTTTTCCTTATACTTACGGGCGTACTCAACGCCGAGAGCAACGTGGCTGCCCTCCATCTCGTGGTCAAGCGCCTTACCGATATCGTGCAGAAGGCCTGCACGGCGGGCAAGCCTTTCGTCAGCGCCGAGCTCGGCAGCCATAAGACCTGCGATGTAACTAACCTCAAGGCTGTGTTTTAATACGCTCTGACCGTAAGAGGTACGGTATTTAAGCTTACCGAGAAGCTTAACAAGCTCAGGATGAATNNTTTATCAAACATTTCCTCAATCTTGGTGGGATGAATTCTGCCGTCCTGAATAAGTCTTTCAAGAGTAAGCCTTGCAATCTCTCTTCTGACGGGGTCAAAGGAGCTGATTGTGATAGCCTCTGGCGTATCGTCAATAATAAGCTCAACGCCCGTAATAGTTTCGATAGAGCGGATGTTTCTGCCCTCTCTGCCGATAATTCTGCCCTTCATATCGTCGTTTGGAAGGGCAACAACCGAAACG
>DCTO01000058.1 GCA_002329285.1 Ruminococcaceae bacterium UBA1438 | reverse complement strand
CTTTTTTTCTATTGTCCATTTTTTTACGGACTTGTGCATTAACCTCTGCTCTTTGTCTTTATTAATAAACAAGCGTTGTTAAATCAACATACCAATTTCCGCCGATCTTAACAAGATAAACGCTCAAAACGTTTGTTTCCAGATCATTTATATAAATGCTGTAATCATATCGCCTTAATTTCTTGATTTTTTCCGGCTTTAGTCCGGATTTTTCAAAAATCTCAACGGCCGCTTCACTCTTGTTTGCAATATATGTTGCTGTATCCTCATCAGAGAATTCTTTGATTGTTGGCTCAGAAATGCTGATTTCATAATTATTGTTGTATTGCTCATTTAAGCTTGCAATATATTGCTCCTTATTTGCCGCAAGCCCAAGCTCAAGAGATTTTATCATCAGGGCGTCTGTAAGCTCCGTATCATCCAAGAAGTTATTAACAAGCTCTGAAGCGCTGTCAAAATAAGCACCAAAGAAATTATCATAATCCTTTATGCCATATGTGTTCATAAAAGAATTAAGGGATGCATTCAGCGTGTTTGCAATGTTTCGGGCATCAATCTCTTCCTGCTCAGAAAGCGTGTCCTTGTGCTTGTAACCGTCAAAATAATTCTTTTCAAGATATTTATAAACACCGTTTTTGCCGATAATTGAATATTCATAAGCATTTAAATAATCATGATTTGCGAAGCTTTCAACATATGAATAAGCGGTTTTATCGGGATCCTTATTGGTTTTTTTTGATTGCTTTGTCAAAACCACACCGGTGATAATTCCCGCGATGGCTAATATCACACAGAGAGCAGATATGATTTTTTTCTTTAAATCCAATTCAAGAAAGGATTGAAAAAGCTCTTTTATTGTAACGGAAAGATTGCTGAAAAAATATCTCATAATAATTGTTTAGCCTTTCAGGCATTATAAAATGTTATTATCTGTCAAATTCTTTGCAGGGCATACATTTCTGTATGCCCTGCTTCTTTGATGATTAATTATCCATTGGCTCGCAAAGGAATACATTGCCGGGAGCGGTCCATTTCAGATCAAGACTGCTGAGGTTTGCAAGACGGTGAAGATTAATGTAAAACGCATTAATGTTGTTATCGCTTGCAATGAAGCAGCCATAATGAACGAATGCAATGCCGTTTGCGGCAATTGTTCCGTTAGGAGCGTAGGTTACGCCGCCGGTGTAGCTGTAAATGGAATTGAAATTAATATTTCCGTCTTCCGAAGCGATAAACAGGTCAATGTCAGTCGGATCAGTGTAAGGATTGGTGTTTTCGTCAACATATTCATATTCGTAATGTGTATAAACACTGTCAAACGTTACATCGCCAACCGCATCAATTGTTCCACCGCCAATCTGCGAGCAGCTGTAAATCTTAACATCGCCGTCAGCATAAAGATGGCCGTGCTTCATTTCAAAGCCGCAAATGCTTCTGCCGTTAAACAGCGAGCCAAGTGAAATCAGGCTTGTGCACATATAATTGCCCTTGGTGAAGATAAGCGCCTCGTTTCCGATATAGGTCTTGCCATAAGACTTGATGTCACCCGTTGCATAGCAGGTTGCCAGCGTGTTAACGTCAAGATCGCCGTAAGAAACGATAGAGCCTTCAGTTACCGGAAGATCAATATAAATTGCAGAGCCGCCGTTGAATACATCGCCGTTAAGGTGATCGTCGCCGCTCTCGTCCTGAACAGCATTCAGGCTTGAATCAATGTAAACATAATTGAATTGCTCAATTATATTGCCGTCAGATTCAACCTCAAGAACGGTGTAAGGATATGTCTTAACGCCATTTTCATAGAAGTAAAGCATGTTCTGCTCAAGTCTGCCCTTTGAGCGGTCAACATCAAAGGATTCGCTTTCGTCAATGATAACCGTGAAGCCGTAAAGCCTCTGATTGTCCTTGTGCTGGGCGTTGTTATCCGCATCCTGATACTGGAAGCTTGCCGGCCAGTAATAGATATTACCGTATTCGGAAGAGTTTTCATCAGTGTCAACATAGAAGTGGTTAACAACATTTCCGTTAGTGTCAAGCAATCTGCTCTGGCTGTCAAAGTTAAACATAATGCCTGTTGCCTGCGGGGTCTGTGTTGTTACATAAAGACCTGCATGATGGCGAAGAGCAATATATCTGTAAGAGCGGATGCTGCTTGTTGCATATGCCTGGGTGTTTGCAAACAGCTTCAGATAGCTTGTTTTGGTGTTGATTGTGCCGTTAACATAAACTCTGGAGCCGATTGCCGTGTCGCCCTCAAATGCGTCTGCAGAATCATCAAACACTTCGTGGCAGGATGCGCAGGTGTATTGAACGTCATCCGTGCTCGCATCGCATGTAAACTGGCCGCCGCTGATTGTGCCTTCTCTGCCGCAGTTGGGGCAGGTGATGGTCATGTTAACATCAACGTCAACACCGGAAGCCTCTTCAGGCCCGTCAGCATCGCCTTCATCATTAATGATGTCATCCTGGCTGACATAAACGCCCTGCGGTCTGTTTTCAGCCCAGGTCTTATACTTGTAAGCCTCATTCTCATGCTTGCCGATTTCAATGTATGAAAGAGCAACAATGTCGCCCGCGCCGTTGCCGCCAACGGAGATATCGCAGTTATCTCTGATCTTGATTGTGCTTGCGCCGGCCTTGAAGCTTCCGCCTGCCCATACAGTTGAGTTAGAGCCGATATCCGCCTTTGAGCACTCAATGTTTCCGCCAACGCGGAGAGCAGAGTGATGGCGCATTGTCAGATAATGATTTGGAATGCTCCAGCCTGAAAGATTTGAGAAATTGCCGTTAACATTCATTGTTGAGCGTTCAAAAATCTTAACGTAGCCGTCGCACTGGAAGTTTCCGCCAATCTGCATGAAGCAGAAATTGTTCTGGTCGTAAGCTTCCTTAACATCTCTTTCGCCCTCATCGGGTGATTTACCAAGCTCAAAGTAATCGGTGAGGGTAAGATTGCCGGCAATAAGGGTTTTTGTGCAGTCACGAACCTTTGCCTTGCCGTTCGGGAAGGTTGCATTGCCGTTAACATAGAGATGTGCATAGAACCAGGAGTCAAACGCAAGTCCGTTATTAGATGAGAAGATGTTCTGATAACCGCCATGAGTTTCAAGGTTACCGCCAACATACATTCTTGAATACGGATAGAGATACATAAAGTATGTTTCAAGCGCATTTCCGCGTGGATTCTGATATCCGTCGTTAATGGTGTTGCCTGCAACATAGATAACGCTCTTTCCGAAATTGCGGATGTAGTTTCTCTGGTTGTTGCCGCCGTTAGCATCCTGTCTGTTAGATGCTGTCAGCGTTCCGCCGATATAAGCAAAGCCGAAATCATTATAAGTGCTTCCGTTTTTGCCGTTTGCAGTTGCGGAATAGGTGAAGTAATTTCCAACCTCGCCTGCAAGATTAAGAATCTTGTTTCCGGTTTCATCATAAAGCAAATCGGTGAAATTGCCGTAATAGTTAACATCGTTTTCATCAGCCGTGAGCTGAATTGCAGAAACATCGGTCATATTTGTTCTGACATAACCTGCCGCGCTTCTGTCAAAGCCGTGATAACTTTGTTGAGTTAGATACTTAAATTGTTCACTGCCGAATTGAGTTGTTGCAGTGTTAGCGGAATCATAGAAGTTATGGTCGCCAACAATGAATGCATATGAGCAGCGAACGTTGCCGAGAGCGAGGAACACTGAATTTCTTCTTGCGATGATGGTTTCATCCGTTTCCTGATTGGTTGCAACGCCGGATTTAACTCTTGCAGAATCGAATTCGTTGTTGTTGTCAGGGTTGATGTCGGCAGTAATGCTTCCGCCTGCCATCAAAACGGAATTATCTTCGTTATCAAGACCGTTGTTGTCAGTGCTTGTTGTACCTTTGATCAAGGTTGTGGTGTGAACATCGCCACCGGCGTAAATCTTGTTGTAATTATCGATTGCGCCATAGGTTAAGATTTCACCCATTACATAGATATCGCCCTTAACGCTCTGGCTGTTACCGTTTTGGAGTGATAAACCGTAGTTGGTTTCGCCAACGTTAAACGGAACTGTTACCTCCGGACCGGTGTTTGTTCCTTCAATCCTAAGATTGCCGTCACAATAAATTGTTCCTGTGTTAACAAGATAAGACCAGGTGCCGCCTTTCTTCTTGATGGTGATGCTGCCGCCTCTGCCACTGCTGTCCTTGCGGCAAATGATTATGCCGGCGTTTCTAACCTCTTTACCGGAAAGAATAAGGTTATATCCGGTAACATCAATAACGGTTCTCTTATTCAGATTCGGGTTGTTTTCATTATAAATCGCGTTATCGCCAACAACCGTGAATTTGTCAAGCAGGGAAGAGGAGTCTCTCGTTAATGAAACATATGTGTAAAGTGATGAGGAGTCTGTTATACTGCTGCGGCAGTTAACAAGGCTTTCATACTGAAGATTAGATGCAAACACAATGTTTATTGTGCTTTCAGTGCTGTAATTAGATCTGATAATTGCATCTGAATAGAAGATGGAGAAAACGCTTGATGTTGCTGCGTTAAATTCAATATTGCCCGCAGCATAAATAATTCCCTCATCAGAATCACCTGTGATTGCACCTGTGGATGTGATATTGCCGCCGGAAAGAATAGCGCCGATGCCCTCGTTAACAATCTCGCCGTTTGAAACGATGTTGCCAACAATGTATGCAGTGCCGCTTACCTCGCCATTGTCTCCGCTTTCATTAAGCTGCTTGAAGCCACCTGATGCAACGTTAACATTTCCGGCAATGAATGCGTTTGAAAAATTAAACTGTGCCCAATAAGCAGCAAAAACATCTCCGCCAACATAAACGGTTGCTTTGTCATCAACTGCAAAGTCAAACATTCCGTCAGACCATCTCCAGCCAATATAAGCATTGCCGCCGATATATGTTGTTGCATAGTTATGAAGCTTACCGCCCCAGCATTCAACATTGTTATCAACATAGAATACTGTGTTGTCTGCATCGGTCTGCTCCATTCCGGCAGTGCCGATAGAGGTGTCGCCGCCTTCAACCTGATAGCCGCCAAAGTGAATAAAACTGTTGTTCTGAACATTTCCGCCAACAATACCGCGGTTAACCTTAACCGTGCCTGTGATTCTCATATAGCAGGCGTCCTTAAGGTAAATTGAATTATTGCTTGAACTGCCGATATAGGCGTTTCCGTCAACATAAAGCTGAGCGTAGGCATTGTTATTATCGCCTCTGTCAACGCTCATATATGAGCCGGTGTGCAGAACCTCGTGGTTCATCTTGCCAATGCCGCCGTCAATAACTGCAATTGAGAAATAGTTGTTATTAGCGTCGCTGTTATAAACATCAAATTCGCCGGTCTTAACATAAACCATGCCGCGAACGTACATTTTGCCGCCGTTGCGAACATGCAGATAGCGTGCAAAAATACCCTTTGTTGCATTTGCAAGGGCAGGGTCGCTTGCAGAGCCATTTGAATTCCAATCATCGCCTATGCTGTTGAAATTGAAGCCGCTGCAATCAAGGCCGTTAACGGTTAAGCTGCCGTAAACGTTAATGCCGGCATTATTATTGCCGTTAAGCGCCTTGCCGATTGCCGTCTGCCCGCTGAAATCGGAATAATGATCAGAATTTGTTGTCCAAAGGTTAAGGTTGCCTTCGCAAAGCGTGTATTGCCCTGTTTCACCCTTGAATTTATAGCAGTGCATTTCGCCTGCAGCATAAATTCGGCTGCCGCTCTTGTTCGTAATGCTTGAATTATTGCCGTTTCCGTTCTGGTCTATTTTGCCCATTGAAACGATAACAGCGCCGTCAAAGTTGTCAATGCCGGTGTTGCTGCTGTCTCTTGTGCAGTAAATGCCGCCGGTGCCGGCATAGATATTGCCGTAATTCTTTATAGAGCCGTCTATTTCAATTGCATTTTCAGAGCTTGCATTAACATAGAAATTAGCTCCTGAACTATTAACCAGGCTCTTAGATTTAAACTTCTGGAAACAATAAACCGTTCCGTTATTTGTAAATGCGCGGTTTGTGAAAGTCATATTTCCTTCGCAGAAAATATAGCTTCCTGTTGCAACGCTGTTAACGCTGTCGCCCGTGCCTGCGGTGCTGGTGATGTCGCCCTTGCAGGAAAGAACCCAGTTTTGCGCATTGTCATTCGTTCCGAAAATAACGCCGGAAAGGTTGATGTTTTCATCAACATGAATCTTTGAATTTGATTTGATGTATAAATCCTTTGCAGTCAGCGTTCCGCTGCAGTAAAGGGTTGAGTTATCGCAGGTTAAATCACTGCTTCCCAAATTAACGCTTGATTCAACAACGGTAACGGAATTTGCCCCCATTGAAAGGGCACCGGAAACTGAAGGCGTAACCAAAACGGCATTGTTTTCAACATAGGTTGTGTGAGAGCCAACGCTTACCGTGCCGCCAACTACAGCCTTACCGTATACATGTATATCATTTTTTGTTGCTTCAACATTGTTAACAACAAAAAGATTTCCTATTGCGGAAAGACCGTTATTACCTCCTGAAAAAACTCTGTTATGAGCAGATATTGTTGCCGATGTTGATGAAACAATTTCAGAGCAGTCAACAACGCCGGAATAACTTCCTGCACCGCTGTCAGATGTGTCTGATGAACCGCTTCCGTTTCCTGTTGCAATCATTCTTGCGCTGCCGTTAAGGGTAGTTGTTCCTCCCTTATAAATTCTAAAGCCGTCTGCAACAAGTAAACATCCGTCATTTATGGTAACATTGCCGTTATTATTGTTATAACCTTGAACTCGCATATAGCCGTTGACAAACATCTGGCTTGTTGTGTTTAAAACAACGTTACCGCCGTTATTAAACCAAAAATCAGTGCCAACTGAAATCACAGAGCCGTTATTTGCGGTAACTGTTCCGCCTCCATCCTGTAAATCAAGTGTTCCTGTTGTAAAGAAATAAGAATTTGTTCCAACGTTAATATTGTTGTTTGCAGGAACCCAAAGACCTGATGAATGTTCTGTTGCGCCGTAATAATTTGCACAATAAACCCTTGAATTGTTTCCGATATTAAAATCGCCGCCACGGCCGTTTTGAATTTTTCCTTTAACAACTAAAATTGAATTGCTTCCGATAGAGATGCTCTTGCCCTTTGTCCAAACATAAACATCACCCTCGATAATAACAACGCAGTTATCGCCGATTGTTAAGGTGTCTTCATTTTCGTTAAAGGAAACATTGCCTCTGAAATAAACATATGTGTAATTGTCGCTTGTGCCGGATTGAATCTGAATTCCTTTTCCGTCACTTGAGGTGAATGAAGTATCGCCGTCAACATATGCTTTGCATCCGCCGTTGAAAATAACATTTCTCGTTGTGGTTGTTGTCCAGGATTTCTTATATCTCGGTGTATTAATATATGAAATATAAGCATATCCGGAAATCTGCGGGTCGTTCTTCCACTTGTTGTCAGTTCCGGTAATTGCACCCCAATTTGTTCCGGTTTGGCAAACTGATTTTGTCCATGTTCCGGTGTAATTATTGTACTGCGTCTGCCAATCATTTGTCGGAGGATCGGGAGCATCCTGAATGTAGTTATTAACAAGCTCAAGAACCTTGCCGTCAACCTTAACGCCGTCGCGTCCTTCAATGAAGTCCTCTGCATTATAATCGTCATCGCCAATTTGGAAATGAGTCGGCTGCAGTGATGTCATTGTTTGGTTAACATAGCTGGTATAAAGAGTGTCAGCCGTTCTGTAAAGAATCGGCGTGTCATAAAGTGATCCGGTTTGTGTGTTTGCGCCGAAAAGCTCTCTCTTCATTTCATTGCGGTTATAAGTGTATTTTGTTGAAACGTTATCCGCAATGCTGCCGCTTGCATATGCGCCGCCTGTGATTGCCCTTTGAATGTAGTTGTTTTCAATGGTGCTGAGCGAGGCCTGCATTGCAGCTCTCTTTGTGTTAACAGCTTTAGAGATGTTAATGTCGTAATATGATTTAAAGTCGTCATCGCCGCGAAGCGCCTCGTTATGAATGTCACCTGTGATTGCAGTAACCTTTGCGTCAATCGTCGGGCGAACGGTGTCCTCAGCGCTGTCATCTCCGCCTGCGCCGGCTGTAATATTAAAGCCCTTGTCATAAATAACCTTTTCAACCGGGTTAAGCGAATTGAAAACATTTGCATCTCCGTTTTCAACCATTGGCACGGTGTTGTTAATAACATCGCCAACAGAATCCAAAACGCCGTCAAAGTTGTAATCAAAGCGGTTGTAATTATCATAAACCGAATAAACGCTCGGTAAAGCGGTGTCATTACCCAGGTCAATCTCATCGAGAAGGGAAAGGGGATCAACCGCCATATCAAATTTTGCAACTGCAGAGCCGGAAACGCCGGTGTCAGCATAATCAGAGCTGAATGCCTTGCGGTTTGATGAGCACCAGGTCTGAATATATGAGCCTTCAACACCATAGAAGGTGCTTACTCCGGAGTTATTGAAAGCATAGCTGTCAATAATCTGAACGGAGGAGGGGATATAGATGCTTGTAAGGCTGCGGCAACCGGAGAATGCATTCCTTCCGATAGATAAAACGGAATCGGAAAGGGTTACCGATGAAACGTTGTTAAGCCCGTAAAATGCATATTCACCGATGGATGTAACGCCGGGGCCGACAACGATTTTCTGAACGCTGCTTCCGTATAAATTCTTCCACGGAGCAGGGTTGCCTCTTGTGTAATTCGGGATTGAAGCACCGCTAATAGTTAATGTGCCGCTGCCTTCATCCCAACTGTAATTCTCACCGCCGGAAGCAGTGCCGCCAAACTGAACGGCATAGGTTGAGCCGGAGGTAAGCCTTGTGATTGAGCCAACATTGACGGTGTTATCAGTGTCAGCAATTGTGTCATAATTAAAGCGTGTGTGAATGTATTCAATAAATCCGGGGTCTGCAACCTCTGCAGCTCCGAAAACAAATTGCTTGTTAACGCGGGCAGCATCCCATGGTTTAGCATCCTGCGCGGATTTATAAACTGTTCTGAAATAATATGAAACAGAGCTGTCCTGCCCGTAGATGAACAGGGGATCGCCAAGGAAATAAATATCGTTGTTGTTGTTTCCGCTAATAATCAAATCATCGGATGAGCCGCTGAGTTCAAGCAGGGGTCGGTTGCTTTCCTTAACTCCGTTTTTATAAACAGTCCAAAACTCGTTTGATTTTTCTGTATCAATGTCATTTGCTTCAGCAAGCTCTGTTGCGGTAAGTGTGGTTTCAGTTCCGCATTTAGGGCATGTGAAAATGATGGTGTCTTTGCTGCCTGAATTCTGCTCAGAATCAACATATCTTGTTTCAAACTCTTCCGGAGCGCCAACATATCCGCAGGTTGGGTTTTCGCAGGTAACTGTTTGAACTGCAGAATAAAGCGAGCTTCTTAAACGGAAGGTGTCAATATCAATGCTTGCGCCGTGGTTAGAATGGATATATCCGTTAACAACAGCAGCAGATGTTGTGATATTAACATCAACCCTGTTTGAATCATCCTCTGTACATTCTGTGCTGCATTTGGGGCAGAAATATCCTGCCTGGCCAGTTGGTGAAGCAGATGCATCAAGCCAAAATTCATCTTCAGAGCCTATATAGCCGTGGGTGCCGTCCTCATTAACATATGGGCATTCGGGGTTTGGGCATTTATATCTAACCTTGCCGCCCATGATATATTTAGAAATCAGTCTTGTGTCATTCTGCAGGAAATCAAGCCCGATATTAAGGCCATTCTCCATGAAATTGGTTATGGATTTAACAAAGGTGTTTTCAATCGGGCCTGTGATGTCAAAGCTTTCGTCAGAGCCTAAATTCAGGATCTGATAGTTAAGCGCATCAGGGTTTCCGCCTCTGATAACCTCACATTTTGCGGCTGAATCGCAGGTGAGGTTATAGGAATCAATATCGAGCACTCCACCGAAAATGGCGTTGGTCTTCATATGAGAATAAACCTCAATATATCTGTAACTAACAACATCATCAGTTGAGTTAACAGATTTCCAAAAAACGTAAACAGCATCCTTGTTTGGATCAAGCGTGTTTATAACGCTTTCCTTGTTTTTGATGTTGTAAACATAAATATTGGTATCAGAAAGATTACCGGAAATGTTTTGGAAAGCATTGATTCCGTTTTCCTCGTAATAACTCTGAACCCAGTTTTTCATGTTATTAGCCTGTTTCGCATTCTTGGTTGGGTTAAAGTCTGCAATTTCACTAACCATGCTGGAAACGGCAAGAGAAACAGCGTCCGATGCGCTTTGCAGCTTTGCTTTCTGGTGATATGATAAACCGATATCAATAACCAGAGCGGCAAAAGCCAGGAAAACAGCAATGCCGACTGCAAGCACAACCATAATCGCGCCGTGCTCGTTTTTTATTCCTCTCTTAATTTTTTTATTCATAAAAATCACCACACTATGAGGATGAAGGTTGCCGCAAATTAAAGCTCTTTTCATCACTCACAAATTTTTCAGCGGCGCGGGGGAGAGCCGCTTGTTTTTTCCTGTAAAAAAATGCCCCCATTTTTATATGCCAAATGGAAAGGAGTTAACAAAAACATACCTTCCCGAGCAAATTTACAAATTGTTTACAATATATCCTCTGCCTTATCAAGCTGCTCCTGCAGGGAGTCAACAAGCTGGCGGGTCTTCTTCAAATGAATTGTGTAAGCCCCGATAACTCTTTGAAGCTCATCATCATTTGCAGCAGCCGCAGCAGCGGATTGTGCAGCAACATCAGCGCCTTCCTGAGCTTTTTGAGCATAATCATTTTTTATCTGCTCAATCTCCTCTTTATAGGCGTTTTTAGCTTCGCTGTATTCCTTTTTTACTGCCTCCAGCTTTTCCTTAAGCAGCTTCTTATCGGCATCTGCAATAACATAATTCTTTTGCAGCTTTTCGTTTTCCTTTTGCAGCTTTTCAGCCAATGCCTTGTTGCTTGCAGCTTCTGCTTTTATTGTTTCAATTTCGGAGATTTCTCTCTGAACTGCCTTAAGCTTTTCTCTTGCTTTATCAGCTGATTCGATTGCCGCCTTTTCATTGCGGTCACGGCTTGCAAGTGTTGCCTTTAATTCATTGATTTCGCATTGCAGCATTTCGTTTTCATTCTGATAATCTGCAATTTTGCTTTCATAATTCTTAATTATGTTAGCGTTGGATCTTTTAAGCTCAAAGATGAAGTTGTTAACCTCCTTGGGCTTATATCCTCTTGCAACCTTTGAAAAATCAAAGGTGTTTTCCTCTTCGTCAATATTCTTATTTAAATCAAAAGCAGCCATATGAAAACCTCCTGGTGCGAAATAGTTTAAGTTATTATTGCTCGGCAATTTCCAAAATATCGCCGCATTTAATGTTGAATTTTCCGGCTTCGCCTGAATTCAGCTCAAGCACCTTTCTGCCGCCCTTAACAGCCCTTTTGCATTTGCGGGGCGGAACGCTGTCAAACACAGCCAAAACCTTGTTGCTTTTGTCCATTGTGATAACATCAATGTCAAAGTGCATATTAAAGGTGTGAATTTGATTGCATGGTTCAAGCAAAAGCCCGTGCCCGTCAGGCATGCTTTTTCGATGCATAAGGCCGAAAAAGCGAGTGATAACAGTGTTTGCGTTTTCGCATTCACCGCAGATAATCTCACCATTGTGAGAAATAATAAGATATTTCTTTTTCATTATAATATGTTGGTTTATTTCATTAATTTAAGAAGGTTCATAACAGTCGGTCCCATAATTACGATAAACAGGGCAGGGAAGATGAAAACCATCGTTGGAATTGCCATTGCAGATGCTGCTTTATTGCCTTTTTCTCTCGCGCCTTCGCGGCGGCTGTCTCTGATCTGCTGTGCCTGAACCTTTAAAACGTTGTTAATCGGAATACCAAGCTGTGTGGATTGAATAACTGCGGAAACGAAGGTTTTAAGCTCCGGAATATCAGTGCATTCCGAAAGCCTTTCCAAAGCCTTGTTTCTTGAAACGCCCATCTGCATCTGGCGGAAAACCGTCATAAGCTCATCAATAAGAGCTCCGTCCATCTTCTCAATAACCTTAAGAAGCGCTCCGTCAAAGCTAAGGCCGGCCTCTGTGCAAACGCTTAAAAGGTCAAGCACGTCCGGAAGCTGCTGCTTGATGGCGTTTTGGTGAGAGGTAACCTTGCTCTTCAGGAAGAAATCCGGAAGGAAGAATGCAAAGAACACACCCAAGACAATAACAAGAACAGTGTAGATTAATTCTAATCTTAATATAAGTGTGAGACCTACAGCGGAGATTGAGAAAATGATTGCAAAAGCGGTTTTGAAAAAATTATAGTTTTGATAGGTTGTGTGCATACCGCTCATGCGAAGAAGCTGCTCGGTTTTTTCAATTCGCTGTAATTGGCGTTCGTTAACAACCTGGCCNNTTTTTCAACGTTGCCGGTTAATCTTGCAACGATCGGTGCAAAAAACCTTTCATAGAAGGATTTTTCAAGCTCGGAATCATCAATTTTGATTAATTCCTCTTCCTGTGTAATTCGCCTTATCATTCTGGCTCTGGCATCGTTTGCCTTTCCTCTTTTGGATAAAAGAAGAATTGTCAAAATAAATGCAAGAACGCTGAAACTTATAACAAGTAAATTAATTACCAATTAACTCACCTCTGAATTAGAATTTAACGGTTGTAATCTTCTTAATAATCAGTAAGCCGATAACCTCAAGTGCAACGCCGACGCCAAGTGCAATCTGACCGCCGGTTCTTTCAAACATCGGGTCAAGATATCCGGGGCTGACAACGTTAAGTATTAACGCAATGATAAGAGGCATAACACCAATAACAGTGCCGGTCATACGGCCTGTTGCCGTAACAGCCTTGATTTCTTTCTTTAAAGCAGCTCTTTCCTTAATGGTTGTGGAGATAATATTAAGTATATCGGAAAGATTACCACCGGTGGTTTTCTGAACAGCAATTGCAACGGAAACGATTCTGAAATCAGCGCTGTCAATTCTTCTGTTGATGTGCTCCATAGCCTCATCCATGGAATAACCCATATTAACCTCGTTAACAGCCCTTGCAAATTCATCACTGATAGGGGGGTACATATCCTTGGAAATGGTTGCCATGGATTGCTGAAGAGAAAGACCTGAACGCAAGCTGCTGGACATAAGCAGCAAAGCATCGCCAAGCTGATCTTCAAATTGGCTTGTGCGCCTTTTCTTCTTGAATTTTATGTAGGCAATCGGTCCGAAAACGCCGGCAACAACAAGAATAATCGGAACAAGCGGATTTGTTACGAAGAGAGCGGCAAGTGAAGCGGGAACAAATGCAAGAACAATCCAAACTGTTGCAAATTCCTCAGGCTTCATAACGATATCGGAAGCAAAAAGCTCATCCTCAAGCGCATCACCGATTCTTTTAATAAGGCCCCTTCTCTGAGTAAAACCGCTAGTCTGTTGCCTTGTAAAGATGTTGAATTTGAAATTAAAGCTTTTTTGCTTCTTTTCAAGAACAACCTCATTTCCTATGCCGCTGCCGATAAGGTTTTTAACTCTTTCGTCAGTGCTTCTTTTTGCAGCGGTAACAGCCTTTGTAACGAAATAAGCAATTAATCCGGCAAGCAGTCCGTAAACCGCCGCAACAAGAATCATTTTAATTTGTAAACCAGTCATGATTAACAGTAACTCCGTTTTCTCTTATTTTTTTGCAAGCCTTCGGAACAATGCCGGTTGCAACAAATTCACCAACGAATTTGCCTTCGCGGTCTGTTTCACCGGAGGTTACATAACGGAAAATATCCTGAATCTGAATAACATCACCTTCCATGCCGGTGATTTCAGAAATTGCAGTAACTTTTCTTGTTCCGTCTCTTAAACGGGATTGTTGAATAATTAAATCGATAGCTGATGAAATCTGATCTCTGATAGCCTTTGAAGGAAGCTCTGCTCCGCTCATCATAACCATTGTTTCAAGACGGGACATTGCATCGCGCGGTGAGTTGGCGTGGGCGGTTGTAAGAGAACCGTCATGGCCGGTGTTCATCGCCTGAAGCATATCAAGGGATTCCTTTGAACGAACCTCACCAACGATAATACGGTCAGGTCTCATACGAAGGGCGTTAACAACAAGATCTCTGATTGTGATGGCACCCTTGCCCTCAACATTGCCCGGTCGGCTTTCAAGAGTAACAACATGCTCCTGCTTCAGCTGAACCTCAGCAGAGTCCTCAATAGTAACGATTCTTTCATCTCCGGGGATATAGGAGGAAAGAACGTTAAGAAGCGTTGTTTTTCCTGAACCGGTACCGCCGGAAACGATAATGTTAAGTTTTCCTTTAACACATGCATCAAGGAAATGAAGCATATTCGGCGTTAATGAGCCGAATTCAATAAGCTGCTTTGCTGTAATCGGATCTTTACCGAATTTACGAATGGTTAAAACAGGTCCAACAAGAGAAAGAGGAGGGATGATTGCGTTAACACGGGATCCGTCAGCAAGACGGGCGTCAACCATCGGGCTTGCTTCATCAACGTGACGGCCAACAGCGTTAACAATTCTGTCAATCGTGTTCATAAGATGCTGGTCATCTCTGAAATGAACATCGGTGAGCATAAGCTTACCCTTGTGCTCAACATAAATCTGCTTGGGCCCGTTAACCATAACCTCCGAATAATCGGGATTATCAATAAGCTCCTGGATGGGACCGTAACCGAGAATGTCATTGAAAAGCTCAACAACTATCTGTGCTCTGTCAGGGCGGGGAACATTATATTCATCCTTTGCAACCTCTTCTGTAAGGAATTGCTTCATAGCTTCAGGGTCAATATTTGTTCCTAATTCCGAGCCTGCCTGATTGAAATTATTCACAACCGAAACATGGATTCTGTTTTTAACGTCAAGATAACGATCCTCTGCTTCTCTTGGGCGTGATTCGTCTTTATTTTGATTTCCGCCTGCCGCAACGGAAACGGTCGGCGTGGGGGATATGCCCTCCATTCTGGATAAAAGTCCCATAAACAATTACCTCGGTTTAAAAAAGATTATTTTGAAACATTTGATTTGTCTTCAATAAGAATATCAACAAATTTATTAATGTCCTTTGAGGTTGCGCAGCGCGGAGCACTTGAAATAACAGGGCTTCCGCTGTTTAATGCGTTTATGCAGGCGTTGCGGTCTGCAACGATGGTGGCGTAAACCTTTTTCTGCATAAGATTTTCAAAATCTGCAATTTTGATAAGGCTTGATCTGTTTTTGTTAACGATGAAATTAGCCTTCTCGGAAACACGAAGATTCTGAAGAACATTAAGAATGTCTTTCATACCCTTAAGTGAGGAAATGTTAAGATTGGCAATAAGCTCAATCTCATCGCAAACCTCAAGAGCGGTTAAAGTGGTGTCTGCATAGTTGCAGCCAAGATCAATGATTATGTATTCAAAATACGGTCTGACATTTTCAATGATTTTTCTGATGTGATCAGCTTCAACATAATCGCCGTATTCGGGGCTCTTAGGAGCGCAGAGAACGGAGAAGCCTGCCGGATGAAGCGCAACGGAAGTGTTAACCTTCTCAATAGAGATGCCTTCCGGATCTCTTGCAAGCTCAACGATTGTGTCTTTAGGATCAAGGTCAAACATCAAATTAAGATCGCCATGCTGCAAATCAAAGTCAAGAACAATAACCTTTTTGCCCTTGTTTGCAAGTGAAATTGCAACGTTTGCAGCAATTGAGCTTGTGCCGCAGCCACCCTTGGTTCCGTAAAAAGCATAAACCTTTGAGCGAACTCTTCTTTCAATCTTGAGCTGGCCTAAAAGCTTCTGCTCTAATTCATTAACCTCGATAATTTTATTGGTGAATTCCTGTGGCTCAATCTCAAAATCAAGCACCTGTCTGATTCCAAGCTTAGCAGCTGTGTTAACAAGGTCAACGTTAACATTGTCAGTAACAATAACAACAGCGCAGCCGGTTGTGGTTTCTTTAATTCCGCCAACGAAATTATAGAAAGCATCGTCAATATCATTGCGGTCAAGTGCGCAAATAAGAACGTCGGGAAAGTAGCCTTCAATCTTAAGCTTGGATTCCTCTTTGAAATCGGAATAACCAACGATCGCGATATCCTCGCTCACGATTTTGTTCTTTATCTTAACCTTGTACTGGGTTTCCTCTGAAAGAATAACAACATTAATTCTGTCCATAACTATTACCTGCCTCTCTAACTCTTAATTATCAGCCTTCGGGTGTGGTTTCTGTTGCTTCGGGTGTGATGTCAACTGTCGATCCTCCGGCAACTCTTGGCTTGAGAACAAGCTTATATCTCTGCCCGCCGTTTTCAATCTCGAAAAGCTGCTGAGCCTGTGCTTCCGTAACTATGAAGGTCAGTGTTGAATAATCGGTGATTTCCGAATTGTTAGCTTCGGCAGTCTTGTTGGCTGTGTTGTTGGAAACTTTGAATACCTCAAGATTGCTGAGAGGGATTGTTGTGGTCATTCCCTGGTAAACATAGATGTCAACCTTATCGCCAACAGCAATATAACCGTCAGCAGCGTTTGTGCCGCTTGCTGCAATCGGGTATGCAACATAACCAAGCGGAATGGTGAGTGATAATGTTGTATCCTCACTGTCTGATGTGATCAGCTTGTTCTGAGTAAGCTGCTCGCCTCTAAAAATTGCATAACGGGTTACTGTGTTAAGAGCCTCTGAGGATGAAGTAATTGCATTCGGTAATGCATATGCGTCAATATAATCCTGCGCTGCAAAATATGTAGAAAAGTTTTCTTCAGTGATTGTTGTGTTCTGCGGAACATCTGCAATTGCCGTGATAATGGTTTTCTTTTTTGCGTCAGAAAAGCTTGAACGCTCGGAAATTTCATTTGCAAAAAGGAATGTTGCGAAGCCTGCAACAAGTGCAACTATAACTGCGATTAAATAAACTTTTTTCATAATAATCCCTCTTAATCTTTAGTTTTTTAAAATTAAAATATATAAAAAATGATACATTAACCGCCTAAACTATCGGCAGTTGTAGCATTGCTTTTTTCGATTCTAAATGTAGCAGAAGAGGTCACAACTCTTGTGTCACCTCTGCAAATGGCGTGCATAACGAATGTCAAAACAGGCATATTAATTTTAACGCTTACACCAACCATTTCAGCTGAAGCGCCTGAATTTGAAGACAAAGTGTTGCCGCTGCTGTCAAAATATGTAACGGTAACACCGTCAACAGGGAGCATGTCTTTATTGTGAAGGTTGTTTTCAACGATGGTTTGCGCCTTGTTTTTAACCTCATCATAGTTCATAGTTGAGCAGTCAACACAAATTGATCTGGCAGCCTCTCGAACGGAGTTATCAACATTAAGCTGATTATAAAACAGCCAGCCGAAATCAATTATGCCGCATAATATCATAAGAATTAAAGGGAGTACCAGCGCAAATTCAAGCAAAGCCTGGCCTTCCTCACTTTTAACCTTCTTTTTGATTAACATATTCAACATAATGTTCACCTTAAAAAGAACGGCGTGGGTTGCCCCACGCCGTCCCCGTTTTGACTAAATACTATTTAGTTTTTGTTAATAATTAATCATCAAGATTATTATTAACATTTTGGAATTTGGCTTTAATTTTAGGACCGAGAGCCACAAGAACAACAAGAGCCGCAATAGCGATTGCACCTATGATAAGTGCATACTCAATCATACCCTGGCCGTCCTCATCCTTAATAAGCGCAATAAGCCGACTCATACATTTAGTCTCCTTTTGCATTATTTGTTATTTAAGCCGATTGTTAACGTTCTCGAATTTATCCTTAATCTTCGGACCCATAGCAAAGAGAACAACGATAGCTGCGATAGCAATAGCGCCGATGATGAGTGCATACTCGATCATGCCCTGGCCGTCCTCATCCTTTAAGAATGACATAAGCTTATTCATTAGTTTTTCCTCCTTCTTAAATTATTTTTATTTATCAGATTATGATATCCGATATAATATGTAATCCGTATTAATATACGGGAATTACCATATCAAAACAGATTAACATTTTCTTGCAAAATAGGGAAGAGCAAAGTTACCACCGCACCGATTGCAAGTGAAGGCCCCATAGGCGCCGTTGTTTTTAATCCGCCTTTTTTTGTGATAAGAAGAACAATCAAATAAACGAACATGATTGCGCCCATAATCAACATCGCTTGAATATATCCGATGATTCCTAATGAAAATCCGATAACCGCACTGAGCTTAATATCTCCGTTCCCGATATAAACACCGAATTTGCTGGGGATCAGATAAAGAATAAAGCCGCCGACGATTCCTATCAGGGAATAAATCAGATTAGCTTTTATATCAACATAGTTTTTGCTGATAATCGGTTCAGCAATATCATAAGCCAACGTTGAAATTAAAAGAATAAGCAGCAGCTCATTAGGTATTCTTCTTATTGCCAAATCAACTGCGCATATGTTAGCCGCACAGAATATAAATATAATTGAAAATAATAAAAACCNNTATATTAGTGCTGACCCAAAGGGCGGTTAAATATAAACCTGCAAATACAATAACCCAGATTATCGAAATCCATTTCTTTTCAAGCAATGCCGGATTAAACTTTTCTCCAAGCTCCGGAATGGCTTTGACTCTGGTTTCAATTTGCTTTTTTGCAAGACGAAGGGAAAGAAACCCAACAATTATTCCTAAAACTGCAAAAACAATTGCAGTGAGCAAACTGAACATTAAAACATACTCCGAAATCATAATGAATTTTTGTATTTTTTTATCACCATTATTTTATCATTATATCTTAATTTTGACAATTAATAAAATTCACAAAATATTCATAATTATTTTATTTATCTTGCACAAAACAAGGGGCGGTTTTTTATTGAATATTTTTTATTGGTTGCGCAAGTTTCAGTTTGATGCTATACTTATTATATACTTTAATTGCGGAGGAAGAAGCTATGAAAAGCACCTCTTATATCAATATAAATAAAACGCCAAAGGCATTCAAGATCTTTCTGATAATAATCCCCTTGGTTGCTTTTGCAATTTTCATCGGCAAAGAAGTTGATAACGATTTTTATTTTCTGTATCCAACCGGGGAGTATGTTCTGAATAACGGCTTTCCCACAAGGGATTTTTTAACCTGGCACAGTAATATGAGCATAATCGTTCAGCAATGGATGTCCGCTGTTATTTTCTTCCTCGTCGGCTCAAAACTCAAAATGGTTGGCTTAATTGCGCTTGAATATATTTGTGTTTCTTTGTTTTATTGCATATCATATAAGGTTTGCAAGCTGGTTTCGGAGAATTTTTTGGTTTCCTATATTTGTTCAGCCTCTGCTTCGGTATTTATTTCAATTGCATTTATAACAACAAGACCGCAAATTTTCACTTATATTTTCCTTTTGATTGAAATATATGTGCTTGAAAGCTTTGTTAAAACCAAAAAACCGGCTGTATTAATTGTTTTGCCCGTGATTTCGCTTGCTCTTGTGAATTTTCATTCATCAATGTGGCTGATGCTTTTTGTGTTTATGGTGCCTTATATTCTGAATGCGGTTCCTGTGAATTTCAAAAGGCTTCGTCAGCAGCCCTGCTGCAGCCTTGCTGCTTTACTCGTTGCGTTTGCTGTATCCTTTGCTGCCGGCTTTATTAATCCGTATGGCACAAAGGCAATGTTTTATCTTTTCAGCTCTTATGGCTATTCAACCATTAATAACTATATTCAGGAAATGCTGCCTTTAACGGTTAATGATTCAATCGGCAAAGCAGTTTTTCTGATTGTTATCATTGTTTTTGTCCTCGTTAAATTATATAAAGCAGGGCGTTTTGAAACAAGACATCTTCTTATGTTTATCGGCACTCTGTATCTAGGCGTTTCCTCGCTCAAAAGCCTGCCTTATCTAACAATAGGATTAATGCTTTTCTGCGCATCATATTTTAAGGATTTCACTTTCAGCTTTAAAATAAATGAGGATGATTCCAAGAAATCGTTTGATTATAAGAAGGTAGGAATTGTGTTTGCGGCAATGCTGGTTGTTTGCGGCGCCTCCGTTTTTTATATGAACAGCGCTAACGAAAGCGCGGTTAACGGCAATGAGGCGTCAGCCTCTTTGGAAGAAGAATCCGAAACTGCCCAGCTTGATGTAATTATTGAATATCTTAATAATGAAAACGCTGAAGATATGTGCCTTTTCAACGGCTTTAACAGCGGCCCGTATCTTGAATACAGGGGCGTTAAAACCTTTATGGATGCCAGGGCAGAGCTTTTCTTTGAAAAAAATAATCATGAGTTTGATTATTATAATGAAATGCTTGATGCAGAGGACGGAAAAATATATTATAAAGATTATTTTGATAAATACGGCTTCACTCATCTTGTTATTTCGAAAAAGACCTACGTTTTATATAATTCACTTATATATGACGAAAACTATCAGGAGGTTATTTCCGAAAAGGATTATTCACTGTTTGTAAAGTCAAAATAAATAAACACAAAAGAACACTGCTCTTTCTGTATTTCAATACATTCAGAGCAGTGTTCTTTTATTAAGCTATATCAACTGTTTCTTTTATTTCTTCTTGTTCATATTTGAATGTATATTCAGTATCAACATCGGGCGTTGCCTGAATTTCGTTGTTGGCAATTCGTCTTGTTGCATCAATAACTCCAAACAGCATAAAGAAGCACATAAGCTCTTTAGGAGATTGCAATGTGTGTTCAAACAGTGACATTGTTAAAAAGCCTATTAAAGAAGAAATATAAAGAACGCTGTATTTAGTAAAACTCTTATTTGAGCTTTTTGAAATATTATAAAGCTCCTTTGCGGTTAAAACAAACATCCATACAAACAGTGCAGTGCCAATCAAACCTCCCTCTGTAAGTATCTCAAGAAACAGATTATGGGCGTGGGTTCTGTCAATATGATAGATGTCTCTGAGAAGGGTGTGAATGTTTTCTGTGCCTGCGCCAACCCCAATCATTGCATTTTTAACATTTGAGGTTATTATGCTAAAACATCCTGTCCAAACATCAAATCTGTTAGTGTTTGAAGACAAAAAATCTGTTGATGAATTCTTATATCGAATAACAAGCCCAATCGGAATTGCAACTGCCATTATTATGATGAAAGGCAATATTTTTTTAAACAGATTTCTGTTTTTAGTTAAGCTCAAAAGAATAATTATAAGCGCAAGGCCTATTGCTATATATGCCCCTCTTGATGTTGTGGCAACTATTCCTGCCAGAGAAAAAACCCAGCAGGTTCTGCTGATTTTTCTGTTTTTTGAATGCTCAAAAAATATTGAGCCAAATGCGCAAAAAGGAGTGGTTATGATTAAATATGTTGCAAGAATTAACGGGTTGTCAAAGGTTGCAGAAGCTCGTGATGAATACCTTTTATATACCACCTCAAAGGGCAATCGCTCAAAAAAAGCGGTGTTAATATCAAAATATAACGGATTTGGAAATCTGAGCGCCGGATTATCTGCAAGAAGCGAAATTGAAAAGCTTATAAATTCAACAATAGCAATAATTCCGATAATTCCTGATGAAATATTGATAATTGTTATTGCGAGTTTAAGCTTTTTAACGCTGTTAATTGCATTTGCGCAATAAGCATACATCAAAAAGCAGCCCATCCAAAGCATGCCAACAAGCGAAGAAAAAATGTGTGTGTTGCTCCATATTCCCGAAAAAACCATGAATATAGTGTAAACGAAAATGCTTTTTCCTATGTCGCCGAGAAGCGCCTTGTTGCCAAGGCTTGACCAGTGCTTTTTAAAAACAATATATCCGGCAAACAAAATAAAGGGGCTGATATATTCCGGCAGTATCGGAAAAAGAAACAAAACGAAAAGCAGCCAAACCCAGCTCGGATTTTCTCTGTATTCAGTTTTTAAACGATTTATAGCCGAGCTCATAAAACTCTCCGATAGTGTATAAAANNACTAATAATACACTATTTCCCTGCTTTTTTCAATATTATTTTTTTTGCCGAATTTAAGCAGAATTTCCGTTTTTGATTTGTTGCTATTATTTTTGTTGAAAATTATTAATTTTTATAGTATAATGTTTCGGAACTTAAAAATAATCATTAAGGAGTTATTTGATTATGAGTGAAAAAGATAAAGAATCAAAAAAACTTTTCGGCAATCTTTCCGATGAAGGCACGGAGGAGGTTTCCGCCGACGCTGTTGAAAAATCAGATGGCGCTGAAAAAAGCGATTGGGAATTTGAGGCTTCGGCAAAGTCGCTGGAAAACGATTTCTTAACCTCTGAAGGCAACGGGGATTTTCAGGTTGAATTTGAAGATGATGCTGATCAAAATACGGAAGAGGATAAAACGCCTGATAAGGATAGTGACAGCATCCATATCTCAAAAAAATCAATAAAGATAACTCTCATTGCTGTTGCGGCATTGATTGTTGCTGCTGTTGTTGCTTTTGTTGGATATTGGTATTTTGCTGTTCCAAACAGCGATGAGAGAATGACACCGGGCAACGTTGCCCTTAAAATCGGAAACACAGACGTTTCGATCGGTATGTATAATTATTATTATAGCGATACTGTTTATCAATACACAGCTTATGCAAGCTACGGCGATTATGATATTGACTTGAATTCCGACTTTGCAACTCAGTATACAACTGATGATGACGGCAATCAGATATCCTGGCTCGAATTCTTTGATCAGAAAACAAAGGAAACGTTGCAGCTTTATATGTATTATTATGAAAAAGGCGTTGCGGCAGGCATTGAGTTAACCGATGAACAGAAAAAAAGCATTGATGATCAGATTGCAACGCTTGAGGCAAATGCCGCCCAGTCAAACCAAAGCATTGATGAATACATTTCCGAGAATTATGCAGAATACTGCGGTGAAGCAACTCTTCGTAAAATCAGCGAACAGTCCTATATAGCAGGAACTTATTATTATCAGTCAGAGATTTATGACAGACCGACGGAGGATGAAGTAAATCAGTATTTGGCAGAGAATGAGGATTCCTGCAAATCTGTGGGCTATGCTTTTATGGGTGTGCCGTGTGACACTACTGATGAAACAACAATTGCCACTTCCATTCAGTCCGCTCAGGAGATAAGCGAAACCTTAACTGACGTTGATTCTTTAAAAGCAGCAATTCCGGAATATAGCGAAGAAATGGCCATGAATTATGTCAACGCCGGTCGGTATTTAACTGTTGATGAGGCTATTGCGGCTATTACAAAATCATGCGAGCAAACTCAGAGGCAATCAGTTGTTGAAAATACTTTTTCAGCTGAAGTTGCAGAATGGCTGTTCAGCGATGATACTGAAGTCTTCTCAACAATGGTTTATCCTGATGAATACAGAGGCGTTATCTATATTATAATGAAGGCTTCAGATCCCGTTCTTGATGAATCAGAGGTATAT
Organism: Ruminococcaceae bacterium UBA1438; assembly: GCA_002329285.1. Lineage (GTDB taxonomy): Bacteria > Bacillota > Clostridia > Oscillospirales > Acutalibacteraceae > Eubacterium_R. The sequence continues at coordinate 12,685 of DCTO01000058.1, read as the reverse complement.
TCTGTCCGTCATATTCTTATTACGCCGGAGTCTGCTGAAGAAACTGCCGATACTTCCGAAGATTTAACGGATGATGCTGTTTTAGAAAATGATGAAGATGTCATAGATGAAACAGCTGATGAAGCAACAATTGATGAAACAGCCGATGAAGCAACGGATGATGGGGCAGAGGCCGAGGATTCTGATAGCCAGGCATGGGAAGACGCTTATGCGCAAGCCAAATCAATTGTTGATGAGTATAACAGCACCGATAAAAAGGAGATTGATTTTGCTAAGCTGGCAGAGGAATACAGCGAGGATACCGAATCAACAACAAACGGCTCAAGTGGATTATACGGCGGCTTTTACGAGGGAGTAGATCTTGGGGCAATGGTGCCGGAATTTGAAAGCTGGGCAACAGACGGCAGCAGACGTTACGGTGATGTTGATATTGTTAAAAGCGATTACGGATATCACATTATGTATTTCGTTGAGCAGACACAAAAGTATGTAATATATGCTCGCCAGGATTGCTTTGAAAAGAAAGAAAATGACGGCGTTGATGCGCTTACTGTTAAGGAAAAGCTCGGCTTCAAAAAGGTTAACTCCGCAAAGCCCGGTGATAAAATGGTTTATTCGGGAAGCACCGGATATTAATAGTGCAAATTAAATAATTTTAAATTTTCACTTGTAATATTTTGCGTTATAGTGTAAAATAACTTGGTAAAATTTTGTTGTTATATAAAGGAAGAAAAAATATGGCAAAGAAAGATTTAAATGAGGATGTTCTCTCAGGCGCCTCAATTTCTGAAGAAGGAAAGGGAAAGGCTGAGAAAAAAGCAAAAAAAGCTCCCGGCAAAAAGAATAAGAAGGGCATTTCAAAAAAAGCTGCAAAAACAATTAAGTCAGTTGTTGCTTGCGTGCTCGTCGTTGCGCTCCTTGTTGCTTATGTTGCAACCGGAACGGTTCGCAAGGGCTTTATTCATTCAACTCTGGGTTTAACAACCGGCATCACTGCCGTAACCGTAACTGATAAAGACGGCAATAAAACCAATGTGCCGGTTTCGGTTTTTAATTATTATTTTGCAATGCTTTATAATAATATGAAATCAACCCAGTCCCAGTATGAGCAGTATGGTCTTGATCTGGCAAGCATGAATCTTGATGTTGATTTTGAAAAATCACTTTCAAGCCAGACCACAACCAATGATAACGATGAAACAGTAACCTGGCTTGAGTATTTGTATGAGGAAACCCTTGAAACCATCAAGGATACTTATATGTATTATAATGAGGCAGTTAAGGCAAACGGCGGCGAGGAGCCTGCAATCACGGAGGAGCAGCAGGCAGAGCTTGATGACACAATCAGCCAGTATAAAGAATCAGCAAACGGCTACGGCTTCACCGTTTCCGGTTATTTTGTTCAGGTCTTCGGTAAGGGCGTAACAGAAAAGGTGTTCCGCCAGGAAGCGGTTCGCTCATATATCGCACAGAATTATAAGGAGCAGCTTTCAACAGAAACCACCGAAACCGAACACACCGCAGAGGAGCTTGAGGCTTATAAATCAGAGCACACCGCGGATCTTGAAAGCGTTTGCATTAGAATTTTTGAGGCTGCAAGTGAAGATGAGGCTAAAGAATTCTATGCTTCTCTTAATTCTGACGGCTCTAATTTTACAGAGCTTTGCGTTAACTATGCTTCAACCGATTTTGATAAGGAATATTATGCTGCTGACGGCGCTTCAACAAAGCTTTATGCAACAAGAGCCAATCTTCAGAACGGCGGCTATGCAATTGCAACGTCTTCAACAGATGAGGAAAGCGGTGAAAGCACCTCCGAGGGGCTTGACTGGCTGTTCAGCACAGACCGCGCAAACGGAGATTCTTATCAGTATTCAACCTCAGTTGTTTATGTAATTGCCCCTGTTGATGTTTATGATGTTGAAACAGTTAATGTTCGTCATATTCTTATCAGCCCGATTACTGACAGCGAAGACACAACCTCCGCAACCGATGCTTCTGCAGAGCAGTGGGCAACTGCGCTTGAAACCGCCCAAAGTCTTCTTGATGAGTTTAATGCGGGAGAGGGAACAGAGGATGATTTCTCAATTCTTGCAGCTGAAAATTCAACTGACACCGGCTCAAGCACAAACGGCGGCCTTTATGAGGACGTTTATCCCGGCCAGATGGTTGACACCTTTAACACCTGGTGCTTTGAAGACGGCAGAAAGACAGGTGACACAAGCATCGTTCAGTCCCAGTACGGCTATCATGTAATGTATTACGTTGGCCAGACAGGCACACTTGCTTGGGAGAAAACAGCCGGTGATGCGCTTGCTTCTGCTGCTTCAACATCAGCTGTTGATGCTCTCAGTGAGTCTTACACAGTTGCTTTCAATTGGTTCGGTAAGTTCTATATTGAAAAGGATACGGATATTGACCATTAATTAAAATTCGGTTAAATATTGTTAAAGAGGGTTGCAATGCGGCCCTCTTTTGTTGTAAATTATAATTATTCTTGTGAAAGGAGCGTGCATTATGGCAAATCAGTCAGATGTTGAAAAACTGAAACAGCAGGTTTCAAAGCTCATGGCAGCGCTTGAGGATGCTAATTTTGAATGCCAGCGTTTGGAAATAGTTAATGCAAATCTTGATTTTCGCCTCAAGGAAGCTGAAAGAGAGCTGAATAATAATATTGCAACGCTCCAGGCTCTTGAAGAAGAAAATGAAAGGCTCCGGAATAATCAAAAGGATTAAGCTATATGGAATATATTTTAAATTCTAATCAGTTAAGAGAATATGCACCAAAGCTGAAGGCGGGGGACAGGGTTGTCCTTTCCGGCAGGGTTTTTACCTCGCGCGATGCCGCGCACAAAAGAATTGTCAGCGCAATTGAAAACGGTGAGGCTTTGCCTTATGAGCTTAAGGATGCTTCAATTTATTATGCCGGGCCAACTCCTGCGCCTCAAGGTCTGGCTGTCGGTGCCTGCGGGCCGACCACTTCAAGCAGGATGGATGTTTTCGCGCCGTTGCTGCTTGATAAGGGCGTTGTTTGCATGATTGGCAAGGGAGAGAGAAATGAGCAGGTTTGCGAGGCTATAAGGCGAAATAAAGCGGTTTATCTCTGCGCAATCGGCGGAGCAGGTGCGCTTGCCTCAAAGTGCATCAAAAGCTGCAAGGTTATTGCTTATGATGATCTTGGCTGCGAGTCAGTTAAAGAGCTTGAATTTGAAAGTTTTCCCCTTACCGTTGCAATCGATTGCAGCGGCGGAAATATATTTGAAAGATAAAAAGCGCACCGAAATCGGCTTTCGGTGCTTTTTTATTCAACTTGATTTCTGATGTCATCCAAAACCTTCTTTTCAATTCTTGAAACATAGCTTCTGCTTATATTCAACCGCTTTGCAACCTCTCTTTGCGTAAGTGGTTTTTTGTTGTTAAGTCCATAACGCAGGATGATTATTTCCTTTTCCCGCTCGTCTTCAAGATCGTTAATCAGTTTTGAAACCTTCTCCCAGCGGATTTTGTTTTCAAGCTCCTCTGAAAGGTCGCGGCTGTCACTGATTGTGTCCTGAAGAGTCAGAGGGTTTCCGTCCTTGTCGCTCTCAAGCGAATCGTTCAGATAAACGTCATTTGCGCTTTTTCTGATGTTTCTGAAATGCATCAGAATTTCATTTTCAATGCATCTGCTTGCATATGTTGCAAGTTTAATGTTTTTTTCCGGATTAAAGCTGTCAATTGCCTTAATAAGTCCGATTGTTCCTATTGAAATCAGGTCGTCAGTGTCGTTTGTTCGGGAGTAATACTTTTTAACTATATGACTCACAAGGCGCAGATTCCTCTCAATTAAAAGTCCTCTTGCGTCTTTGTCGCCCTGTTTCATTCTCTCAAGTGCCTCTGCTTCTTCCTTTGGCGAAAGCGGCTTCGGAAAGCTTGAGGCATTGTTTATGTGCAGAATGAAATAAAGAAGATTTGCGCTCAGTAAGGAAATTAAAGCAGAAAACATTTTCATCACCGCTTAATCTGTATGCTTTGGCAGATTTGTCCTATAACCCTTAAAAGCGAATAAAAGCAGTTTTTCTGCTCAAAATAGCTATTGAAATATGCTATTCGGAGGGAATTCCATGAATAAATATCAGGGAACTAAAACAGAGAAAAATCTCAATGCTGCCCTTGCAGTTGAGGCAAAAGCGGTTGCAAAATACAAAATTTTTGCAAACACCGCAAAGGCGGAGGGTTTCGAGCAAATCAGTGCGCTTTTCAGCAAAACGGCTGATAATGAAACAGAGCATTTTGAAATGTGGCAAAAGGAGCTTGGCGAGCTGAATTCAACTGCTCAGAATCTTTCTGCTTCGGCAGACGGCGAAAACTATGAATGGACAGATATGTATGAAGCCTTCGCCAAAACTGCTGAAGATGAGGGCTTTTCGGAGCTTGCGGAAAAATTCAGGCAGGTTGCTCAAATTGAAAAGAAACATGAGGAAAGATACAGAGCGCTTCTTAACAATGTTGAAACAAATCAGGTATTTGAAAAAAGCGAAGTTAAGGTGTGGGAATGCCGCAAATGCGGGCATCTCGTTGTCGGCACAAGCGCTCCTGCAGTTTGCCCGGTGTGTTCACATCCACAGGCTTATTACGAACTTCGGGAAGAAAACTATTAATAAAAACGGCTGAAGCAATGGAGTCATCCTTGAGTCAGCCGTTTTATTTTTATGATTTAATATTCAATTTGAATCGGTCTTTGCTCCTGTGTGAAGCCGTGGCCGCGAACCTCTTTAATTTTTGTTATGGTTATAAAAGCGTCCCCGTCAATTTCGTGAATCAGCTCTGTTGCTCTGTAAAGCTTTCTTGACGGGATAATGCACATAACCGCCTTTTGCTGCTTTTGCATAGCGCCGGTTTCGATGTATTGCAGCGTTACGCCTGCCTGCAGCTGTGAAAGCAGCTTAATTCTGATTTCTTCAAATTTATCTGAAATTACGTAAATCTGAATTTGTGATTTTCCGAAAATCATAACCTGCTCAAGCACAAGCGATTCAAGCACTAAAACAACGATGCCAAGAAGAATTTGATTCGGCTTTGAAATAATTGCCTGTCCGCCAACAACGATGAAATCCGTTATATAAACAAACACGGAAACGGGCTTGTGAAACCATTTGTGCATAATCAGATTTGCAATATCCATTCCGCCCGTTGATGAGCCTACTCTCATAACAAGTCCAAGCGAAAGGCCCATAAGAACGCCTGCAAAAAGCGCTGCAAGCAAAGTGTCGTCAGTTAGCTTTTCAATATTAGGAATCCTTTGCATAATGCCGAGAAACATGGGGTAAAGCAAAGTGCTTGCAACTGTTGTCATAAACAGCTTTTTGCCCAAAACAATCAGCCCCAGAACTAATAAAAAAGCGTTAAGGATAAAAACGGTTATCGCCGTGTCTATTGAGAAAAAGCGGTTAATAACAATTGCAATTCCCGTTGTGCCTCCCATTATGATTCCGTGGGGGATGATAAACGCTGCAACAAGAAAGGCAAGTAGCGCATTTCCGATAATAATAAACAACGCCGTTTTGAGATAATCGAGAAAACTTNNTTTTTTTGATTTTTGCCATAATGATCACCATAGCCTTATTTGTTTTTGCTGAAATTATTATAGTATTCTTAAAATTAAAATCAACACCTTTTAACAAAATTTATGCAAACTTTATGCAAAATGTGTATATACAAACTTTGTATATTGAAATTTTTGTGCTTATTGTTGCTTTATAATTGCAATGTGTTATAATAAACCGTATTATATTTTATTTATTGGTTTGCTTATGGTTACTTTAAATGGTGAAAATAAAAAATGCCTTTCCGATTGCCGGGTTGCCGTATTCGGCGTGGGCGGCGTTGGCGGTTATGCGGCGNNCAGGTGTAGGCACGATTGATCTTATTGATAATGACACCGTCAGTATAACAAACCTCAACCGCCAAATTGTTGCAAATCTCAAAACAGTCGGCATGATGAAAACCGATGCTGCGGAGACGAGAATAAAGAGAATTAATCCGAAAATCTCTGTTAATAAGCATAATGTTTTTTATCTTCCCGAAACGGCTGATTCCTTTGATTTTGCCGCATATGATTATGTTGTTGATGCGATTGACACCGTTTCCGGAAAGCTTGCCCTTGCAAAGCGTGCGCAGGATTCAGGAACGCCCTTTATCAGCGCAATGGGCGCGGGAAACAAACTTAATCCGGAGATGTTTGAGATTGCGGATATTTATGAAACCTCAGTCTGCCCTCTGGCAAAGGTAATGCGCACGGAATGCCGCAAAAGGGGCATAAACGGCTTCAAATGCGTTTATTCAAAGGAAGAGGCGTTAACCCCTGCCGAAAGCGAGGAAAAGTCAAATCGCCGCAGCTTACCCGCAAGCACTGCGTTTGTGCCAAGCGTTGCCGGGCTTATGCTGGCAAAAGAGGTTATCAAGGATTTATTGAAAGATTAATGCTATGAATTATTGTGAATCGGTTGAAAACAGCATAACTTCAGAATTCAGAGAAACAATCTGGCTTCCTTTCCTTGATGCGGTAAAGCGATACAAGCTGATTGAAAACGGCGATAAGATTGCCGTTTGCATTTCCGGCGGCAAGGATTCAATGCTGCTTGCAAAGCTTGTCCAGCTCCTGCACAGGCAAGGCAATATTAATTTCACCCCTGTTTTTATTGTTATGGACCCCGGATATAACGAGAAAAACAGGCTTCAGATTGAGAAAAACTGCGCGCTTCTTGAAATACCCGCGCAGATTTTTGAAAGCGATATTTTTGATGTTACGGCAAGCGTTAAAGGTAATCCCTGCTATCTCTGCGCAAGGATGAGAAGGGGGCATCTATATGCAAGGGCGAAGGAGCTTGGCTGCGGCAAAATTGCGCTTGGCCACCACTTCAGCGATGTTATTGAAACAACACTCATCGGTATGTTTTACGGCTCACAGCTCCAGGGCATGATGCCGAAAATCCATTCAACAAATTTTGAGGGAATGGAGCTTATCCGTCCGCTTTATTGCGTAAATGAGGAGGATGTTATTAAGTGGCGCGATTTTAATTCCCTTGAGTTTATCCGCTGTGCGTGCCGCTTAACAGAGCAGTGCGAGCTTGAGGAGGATGATAACTCCTCTTCAAAGCGCCTTGAAGCAAAAAGGCTTATTAAGCGCCTTAAGAAAGATTATCCGGATGTTGAAAAAAGCATATTTGAAAGCATTCATAATCTTGATTTAAACGGCTTTCCCGGTTATAAAGCAAACGGCAGGGTTTATGATTTTAATGAGCTTTATTCTTCTGATTCCGAATAATCATTGCATTTATAATTATTTTGTTGCTGAGCTTCCTGAATTGGCTTTTCAGTTCAATCAGAAGCTCGGCATTATTTTTTTCATATTCCTTGGGAACAAGCAACTCAAAGCTGAAAATGATTTTTTCATTATCCTCGTCTGAATGAAAATCTATAATCTCAAAATCCTTGTTAATATCACTGATTATCAGCTCTGCCGTTTCTTTATATCTGCCTTCGGAATTGTTGCTGATAATGGTGGGGAGCGGGCGCAGAATCAGGCTGATATTAAACGCATATTCAGCCCTCTTTGAAGCGGCATTCATTGCATCGCAAGCGGTTTGAATTTCGGTTCTTGAGGGTATAATTGCGCTTGCAAGCGCGCAATTTTTTCCGATAAAGGTCAGCCCATCAATTCCGATAATATTTTTTCCGTCACAAACGATTTTTTCAATGTCCTGCTGTGATATTTTTGCTTTCCTTTTAAGCATACTTCTTTCAATTCCTTTATATATTATTTATAAAACTTATGTTGATTATTAATTTATAGTGTGTTATAATTATTAAAATTATAATGGAGTATTATGTCGTATGATGATTTTGGGCATTGACCCCGGTTATGCCATAATCGGCTGGGGTGTTCTTGAATATAAGGCAAATAAATTTCGCGTGATTGATTACGGCGCAATAACCACCGAGGCTCACACGGATTTCGCAATAAGGCTTCAGGAGATTTATCAGGGAATGAATGAGATTTTTGATAAGCATCATCCTGAGGTTATGAGCATGGAAAAGCTTTTCTTCAACAATAACCAAAAAACCGTTATTGACGTTGCCCAGGCAAGGGGCGTTATAACCCTTTCAGCACAGCTTCACGGCATTCCGATTTATGAATATACTCCGCTCCAGGTTAAGCAATCCGTAACCGGCTATGGCAGGGCGGTAAAAAAACAGGTGCAGGAGATGACAAGGGTGATTTTGAACCTTGAAAAAATCCCGAAGCCTGATGACACGGCGGACGCCCTTGCAATGGCCATCTGCCACGGACACAGCAGCTCAAGCCTGCTGGATTTCTACAGAAAATAATTATGAGGTGAACATATGATTAATAACATAAAAGGCGAAATAACTTATGCTGACGCGCAGTTTATTGTCGTTGAATGCGGCGGAATCGGATTCAAATGCTTTGCCTCTTTAAATACACTTCAAAGCATCGGCAAGGTTGGCAGCAAGGTTAATGTTTTCACTTATCTTGCAGTTAAGGAGGATGCTCTTGATCTATATGGCTTTGCAGATCAGGCTGAAATGGAAGCATTCAAAATGCTGATAACCGTTTCCGGCGTTGGTCCTAAGGCGGCAATTGCCGTGCTTTCGGAGTTTTCAACGGATAAGCTTGCAATCGCTATTGCTTCCTCCGATGTTAAGGCAATCACCCGTGCAAACGGTATCGGAAAGAAAACGGCGGAGCGCATTGTGCTTGAATTGAAGGATAAGATGGCGGGCATATCGCTTGGCGATTCCTCATCCTCGGTTGCTTCCGCTTCCTCTATTGCTGAGGAAAGTGATGCCGCAGAGGCGGTTGCGGCACTTGTTGCGCTCGGCTTCAGCCAAAGCGATGCTGCTGTTGCTGTCGGCCAAATGGATAAATCACTCTCTGCTGATGAGATGATAAGGCTCGGATTAAAACAGCTTTCAAGAAATTTGTAAGAGGAATTAGCTTATGCAGGAAATGGATTTTGAAAACAGAATTGTTTCAACTGAGTTTACAGAGGCTGATAACGATATTGAAAACAGCCTGCGCCCGAAACAGCTCACTGATTATATAGGCCAGGAAAAGGCAAAGGAAAACCTTGAAATATATATTAAAGCGGCAAGGGCAAGGGGCGAAGCGCTTGATCATGTTTTGCTCTATGGCCCTCCCGGTCTCGGAAAAACAACTCTTGCCGGCATCATTGCCAATGAAATGGGCGTTAATATCCGCATAACCAGCGGTCCCGCAATTGAAAAGCAGGGTGATCTTGCAGCGCTTCTCACCAATCTGCAGGAGGGCGATGTGCTTTTCATTGATGAAATTCATCGCCTAAACCGCAGCGTTGAGGAGGTGCTTTATCCTGCGATGGAGGATAGAGCGCTCGATATTATCATCGGTAAGGGCCCGTCTGCAAGGTCAATAAGGCTTGATTTGCCGAATTTTACGCTTGTTGGCGCAACCACAAGGGCGGGCCAGCTTTCCGCCCCTCTGCGTGACCGTTTCGGCGTTATTCTCCGCTTGGAGCTTTACACAAAGAATGAGCTTGCCTCAATTGTTAGGCGCAGCGCGGGTATTCTCGGAATTGATATTGATGAAATGGGCGCGGCGCAGATTGCCTCACGCTCAAGGGGAACTCCCAGAATTGCAAACAGGCTTCTTAAGAGAAACAGGGATTATGCTGAGGTTAAGTTTGACGGCGTAATTACCGAGGAAGCGGCTTCAAGCGCGCTTTCAAAAATGGAAATTGACGAGCTCGGCCTTGATGCAATTGACAGGCGCTTGCTCACAACAATGATCAGAAATTATAACGGCGGTCCTGTTGGCCTTGAAACGATTGCTGCTGCCATTGGTGAAGAGGCTGTTACAATTGAGGACGTTTATGAGCCTTATCTTATGCAGATTGGCTTTCTCGGCAGAACCCCGAGGGGCAGGGTAGTTTCACCTCCTGCATATAAGCATCTCGGAATTGAAATGGATGGTCAGCAAACTTTACTGTAATTTAAGGAGTTTTCATTATGGGTAGATTATTCGGAACAGACGGCGTCAGAGGCGTTGCAAATAAGGATTTAACAAACGAGCTTGCAATGCAGATTGGCATGGCTGCCGCTGAAATACTGATGAAGGATGCTAAAAACAGCGATGAAAAGCCAACCGTTATGATTGGCAAGGACACACGCGCTTCAGGCGATATGCTTGAAGCGGCGCTAACAGCGGGCTTTTGCTCCGTAGGCGTTAACGTAATGTCCGTCGGCGTTGTGCCGACTCCGGCGATTGCATATCTCGTAAGCAAATATAATTGCGCAGCAGGCGTAATGATTTCTGCTTCGCATAATCCGTGTGAATATAACGGCATTAAGATTTTTCAGTCCACAGGCTATAAGCTTCCCGATGCGGTTGAGGATGAAATTGAAGCTATTATTCTTGATAATGAAAAGCAGGCAGAGCTTAAAATCGGCGGCGCAGTCGGCAAAAGAACCTTCTGCAAAACTGCCGTTGAGGATTACATTAACCATGTTGTTTCGGTTTCCGATGTCCGTTTTGACGGCATGAATATCGCTCTGGACACTGCAAACGGCTCCGCTTCTGTATGTGCAAAGGAAATCTTTACCCGCCTCGGCGCAAAATGCCATATGCTTTCAGACACTCCGGACGGCGTTAACATCAACCGCAATTGCGGTTCAACCCACCCGGATGAGCTGATGGAATTCGTTAAGGCAAATAAGCTTGATTTAGGCCTTGCGTTTGACGGCGATGCGGACCGTATGCTTGCTGTTGATGAAAACGGCGAGCTTATTGACGGCGATAAGGTAATCGCAATCTGCGCAACGCAGATGAAGCAGGAGGGCAAGCTTGCTCAAAACACGGCAGTTGTAACCGTTATGAGCAATATGGGCTTTTTCAAATTCTGCGAGGAAAATGATATCAATTGCGCAAAAACTGCGGTTGGCGACAGATATGTGCTTGAGCGTATGCTCAAAAAGGGCTATAACATCGGCGGAGAGCAAAGCGGCCACGTTATTTTCCTTGATTATGCCACAACCGGTGATGGCGAGCTTTCCGGCGTTAAGCTTATTGAAACCGTGATTAAAAGCGGAGCAACTCTTGGCGAGCTTGCTAAGATTATGACTGTTTATCCCCAAGTGCTCATCAATGTTGAGGTTACCCCGGAGGGCAAGCAGAAATATAACAATGATGAATATATTATCTCCGCCGTTCAGGAGGCTGAAATGGAGCTCCACGGCGACGGGCGTGTTCTTGTTCGCGTTTCGGGAACGGAGCCGCTCGTCCGCGTTATGCTTGAGGGCAGAGATATTGATAAAATAACAAGACTTGGCAACGAAATTGCAGATGTTGTCAGAGAAAGACTTAGCTGATGAGATATACAAAAGATTGGCAGGATTATGAGCTTCTGGATTGTTCCGCAGGCGAAAAGCTTGAGCGCTGGGGCAATCAGATACTTGTTCGACCCGACCCGCAGGTTATCTGGAAAAGTGAAAAGAAAAATCCTAAATGGTTTTCTCCGAATGCCCGCTATCAGCGCTCAAATAAGGGCGGCGGCGAGTGGCAGGTGTTTTCTCACATACCTGACGCCTGGCAGATAAGCTATAAGGATTTGACGTTTAATGTTAAAACAATGGGTTTTAAGCACACGGGCATTTTTCCGGAGCAGGCGGTGAACTGGAAGTTCGCCATGGAGAAGATCCAGGGCGCCCACCGTCCCCCGGAAGACCCGGTGCGGGTGCTGAACCTGTTTGGCTACACCGGCGCCGCCACCCTGGCCTGCATGAAGGCGGGAGCGGCGGTAACCCACGTGGACGCCAGCAAAGGAATGGTCCAGTGGGCCAAGGAGAACGCCCAGGCAAGCGGCCTGGCGGACCGCCCGGTGCGGTGGCTGGTGGACGACTGCGTGAAGTTCGTCCAGCGGGAGCAGCGCCGGGGCCGCACCTACGACGGCATCATCATGGACCCCCCCTCCTACGGCAGAGGGCCCNNGGGCGAGGTGTGGAAGCTGGAGGAGCAGCTCTACGGCCTCATTGACATGTGCCTGCCTATTTTAAGCGAGAAGCCCCTGTTTTTCATTTTGAACTCCTACACCACCGGGCTTTCCCCCTCGGTGATGGAGTACCTGCTGGGGGTGCTTTTGCAAAAGCGGTTCGGCGGCAGGATCAGCTCCGACGAGATCGGCCTGCCGGTGACCAGCACCGGACTGACTTTGCCCTGCGGCAGCACGGCCATCTGGGAGAGCCAGTAAAGTGGAAGGCTCCCGGCAGATCATGTTCCGGTAAGAATTCTTGTTAAAAGGTGATTTTTCATGTCCTTTATCCAGGCGCAGCAAGTGCGTTTTTCTTACGATGCCGAAACCGTGGACGCCAGAGAGGTGCTCCACGGCGTGGACCTCTCCATTGAGGAGAGGGAGTTTGTGGCCCTGTTGGGGCACAACGGCTGCGGCAAGTCCACCATGGCCAAGCTCTTTAACGGCATGCTCATCCCCACCGCGGGGAAGGTGTTGGTGGGGGGCATCGACACCAGCGTGGAGGAGACCCAGTTGGACGTGCGCCGCCAGGTGGGCCTGGTGCTGCAAAACCCGGATAACCAGATGGTGGCAGGCGTGGTGGAAGAGGACGTGGCCTTCGGCCCGGAAAACCTGGG
>DCTO01000100.1:23929-26134 GCA_002329285.1 Ruminococcaceae bacterium UBA1438 | reverse complement strand
CTGCACAATCTGGGGCAGTTCATTGTGCGATTGACTTTTATTTTTAATAATGTTATAATTTTCACATATGAGGGAGTAGTTCCGCGCACGGCTAACATAGCGCGAGCTAAATCAACAAACATGCCGTTTTCGGCTGGTTTAGCAATAATGAACAAGACTCGTATATGGCTTTGCCGTGCATTGTCATATGCGGGTTTTTTTAATTCTCTCAAATAAATTTAAGGAGTAAAAATATGAAGGAGTATTTAAGCTCAGTTGAAGAGGTTTTGGCTGCAAATGCTTCGTCTGCCGATGGCTTGTCTGAAGAAGAGGCCGCAAAGCGCCTTGAGGCAAACGGCAAAAACAAGCTTGCAGAGGGCAAAAAGGAAACCCTTTTGCACAAATTTTTAATGCAGCTTGCAGACCCGATGATAATCATCCTGATTGTTGCCGCTGTTATTTCGGCATTCACATCTGCGCACAATAATGAATTTCCGTCAGATGTTATTATCATTATGATTGTTGTTATCATCAATGCAATTCTCGGCGTTTATCAGGAATCAAAGGCTGAAAAAGCAATTGAAGCGCTGCAGCAGATTGCCGCCGCCACCAGCAAGGTTATCAGAAACGGCAAGCATATTGAAGTGCCGTCAGAGGATCTTGTTGTCGGCGATATTGTTGAGCTTGAAGCGGGTGACAGCGTTCCCGCAGACTGCCGCATAATCCAGTGTGCCTCAATGAAGATTGAGGAGGCGGCGCTCACCGGCGAATCCGTTCCTGTTAACAAGCAGATTGAGGTTGTTGACGCCCTTGGGTCTGATGATGTTCCTCTCGGCGACAGAAAGAATATGTGCTATATGGGCTCAAATGTTGTTTTCGGCAGGGGCAAAGCCGTTGTTGTTGCAACAGGCATGGAAACCGAAATGGGCAAAATTGCAGATGCGCTTAATGACGCCAAGGAAGGGGATACTCCTCTTCAGATCAAGCTTAATCAGCTTTCAAAAATTCTTTCATATATCGTTCTCGGCATCTGCCTTTTCATATTCCTGCTTGATGTAGTCCGCTCGCTTATAAGCGGCGCAGGAATAACACCCGATGGCCTTTTAGACACCTTCATGGTTGCCGTATCGCTTGCGGTTGCTGCAATTCCTGAGGGCCTTGCCGCAGTTGTAACCATCGTGCTTTCAATCGGCGTAACCAAGATGAGCAAGCGCAATGCCGTTATCCGCCGCTTAACTGCGGTTGAAACCCTCGGCTGCACGCAGATTATCTGCTCTGATAAAACCGGCACTCTCACCCAGAATAAGATGACAGTTGTTGATTTTAAGGGCGATGAGGAAAAGATGGTTGCCCAGGCGATGGCGCTTTGCTCCGATGCTTATATTGAGGATGGCGTTGTTAAGGGCGAGCCCACTGAGGCGGCGCTTGTTGATTGGGCAAACAGGCTTGAAATGCCAAAATCCACCCTTGCAGAGGAACTTCCAAGAGTTGCAGAGGCCCCGTTTGATTCTGGCAGAAAAATGATGTCAACCGTTCATCAGTCTTTGGGAAAAAGCTTTGTTCAGTACACAAAGGGCGCTCCCGATGTTGTTTTAAGCCGTTGCACACAGGCTCTTATTGGCGGCAAGCGTGTTGATATGACAACCAAGGTTAAGGAGCAAATCCTTTCTTTAAATAAAGAAATGGCCGATAAGGCGCTTCGCGTTCTCTGCGTTGCGATGAAAACATATAAGGAAAAGCCTTTAAGCGAAGAGCCTGATTTCCTTGAAAACGGTCTTTGCTATATTGGACTTGCAGGTATGATTGATCCCGTTCGTCCGGAGGTTGTTGATTCAATCGTTCAGGCTCGCGAGGCCGGCATCCGTCCGATTATGATCACCGGAGATCATAAGGACACTGCTGTTGCCATTGCCAAGGAGCTTGGAATTGCAGAGGATGATTCCTGCGCAATCACCGGCGCAGAGCTTAATAAGCTTTCTGATGAAGAGCTTGAAAATAATATTGAGAAATACAGCGTTTATGCCCGCGTTCAGCCGGAGCATAAAACCAGAATCGTTAATGCTTGGCGCAAAAAAGGCATGGTTACCGCTATGACCGGCGACGGCGTTAATGACGCTCCTTCAATCAAAAATGCCGATATCGGCGTCGGCATGGGCATCACCGGCACGGATGTAACGAAAAACGTTGCGGATATGGTGCTTGCCGATGATAACTTTGCAACCATAG
>DCTO01000100.1:0-23892 GCA_002329285.1 Ruminococcaceae bacterium UBA1438 | reverse complement strand
AATTCTTGAGCCCGTTCATCTTCTCTGGATTAATCTTATCACGGATTGCTTCCCCGCGCTTGCACTCGGAATGGAATCCGGCGAAAAGGATATTATGAAGCGTGCTCCGAGAAACAGCAGGGATGGCATTTTCGCAAACGGCATGGGCATAGATTGCGCTTGGCAGGGAATTATGGTAACGGTTGTTACTCTGCTTGCATATGTTTGCGGAATTCATATGGCAGGAACAACAGATTCAGAGCTTATTCATCAGAACGGAATGACAATGGCATTCTTAACCCTTTCAATGGCAGAGATTTTCCATTCCTTCAATATGCGTTCGCGCAGGGCTTCGATTTTCTCAATGAAAAATCAAAACCGGTTCCTCTGGGGCGCAATGGTGCTCAGCCTGATTCTTTCAACAGCTGTTATTTACGTTCCGTTCCTTAAGAATGCATTTGATTTTGCAAAGATTTCCGGTGCAGAGTATTTCACCTCAATGGGTCTGGCTATTCTTGTTATTCCTGTTGTTGAAATTGTTAAGCTCATTGAAAGAGCAATTGAAAAGAAATAGAAACATTTATGGCGGCTGCATTGCAGCCGCTTATTTCTGCATAAAAGCAAGCCTCCGATTTTTTTCGGAGGCTTGCTTTATTTGAGATTTCTGTTTACTGTGTAATTCGTTTATCTGAAATCTTATTTGTATCTTCAGAGCTGTATGTCAGTTCGTAGTCGCTGCCAAAGCACTCGCCGTCTTCAATATAATAATCAGCAGTGATTTCAAACCCAACTGCAAAATGAGTATTCAGGCTTGCAGTATTGCTTTTTTCAACATGGGATATGATGATGAACTTGTTATTTCTTTTCTTAAGGTAATTCTCCGTCCGATATATCAAATCCCCGGCATATCCCATTCGGCGAAATTGTGGATTTGTTTCAAGCGCTTCAAGATAATATTTGCCTGGCGATATTTTAGAAAGTCTGAGAGCAGATAAATAATGATTCACGTCCGCAAGCACAAACAGTTTTCTGCTGTCTGTGAAAAAGTGATTTTTCATATATTCTGTGTAGCCGTTCTCGTATTTTTTAAGCGCTTCTTTTTCACTTAATTCGGGATACCGGTGTTTCGAATTTTCTTCAGACGATTCCTTGTAAATATTTAAAAACTCCTGAATATCAACGCCGCTGAAATCATTAAACACCAGCAATTCACACGTCGGATTTCTCCTTATATTCCTGTTTCTTAACTCTGCTAATAACAACGGCTGAATTAACAGGTAAGTCCATTTATCCGGCAATTCATCCGTAATAATTATCTTTTCAATTTCGCTGTGTAATTCGTTTTCAAATTCGGTAATCTCTGCATAACAAAACAGTCCGAAGGTTTCTTCGCCGTTGAAAAGATTGGGTGCAGTAACTGAGTAGTAGAATAGAGGCCTCAAATCGAATTTATTAGCCCCTGTTTCTTCGCAGAGTTCTCGGCGGGCAGTATTAATTATTCTTTCGCCGCTTTCCCTGTGACCACCCGGAAATTCATAAGTATCCCTTTCCCTATGCTTACAGAATACCCACTTGCCGTCCGCCTTTGCAGCAATAACGGCAAATTTTAATAGAGCTTCGTCAACCGATTTATAGAATTTAACTTCAGTCATAATGATTTCGGAATCAAAGTACTGTTCTTGAAAGTCTATTGCAGTTTTAATATCTTCTTTTGAGAAAACGCTGCCTTCGGGTGCAACCACCCATTTTTCTTCAATGTCATTTTTTCTGTGCACAATCGCAATGACAACACCTTCGAATTCGCTGACAGGCTTATCAACGCCGAGAATATAAGCGTCTTGTTCCTCACCGTCGGGTGCAATTATTCCCTCAATATATCCGTAGTTAATCGGATAATACAGCTCCTTATGCTGCGGATGATATGTTCCGAACGGTCTGTCAACCGTAACCTTTACTCGCTTTCCAAGCATTTTTTACCTCTTAACACTTACCAAAAAAATTCGCTTGTCAAAAGCGCCGTTCTTTTCCTGCTTATGCTTTTTCAGCTCAAGCACTTCATCAAAGGATGAGCCTTGATTTTTAGCTAAAGCTTCAACCACTTCAAGAATATCGGCAAGCTCAATCAGCTCTCTGCTGCGGAGATATTCCCTTGCTTCCTCTTTAAGCTTCTTTTCAAGAGCAGCGGTGTAATGCTCGTCATCAAGAACGATTGTTTTAGCTTTCTGACAGTTTTCCTCAATTATATCGGGAATTTTATCTCTTACAAGTTTATTATAAGGAACAGTTATCATAATTTACCTCAATATATTTTCTTAATCCATTCGCCGTTTTCAAATGCCCATTGAAATTCCTGAAGACTGTCGTCAGTGAATATCTTAAACATGTCATCAAAATCTCTTGCAAGCGGATAGTTTAACAGATCCTTTGCTTTGACCCAAAAGACTTCGCCCTCTTTCGAGGATTTCAGTGTGCCGCTGAACTTATTTGTTTTATAAAACACAACAATATATCGAATGTTTTTCTCAAGTTCAAATTGCTTTATTCCGCAAATAATTGGGCTTTTAATGTCAAGTCCGGTTTCTTCTTTAACTTCTCTGATTACTGACTCAACAAAACTTTCTTTCTTTTTTATATGACCTCCGGGGAATGTAATGCCACCCCATACCTTGCTCTTTTTGTTCTGCACTAATATGTTACCGTTATCGTCATAAACCATGCACATATTTGTAAGCTCAACAGTTTCGTGCTTCCTCATTTTTTCACCGCCAATAATTAATACGTTCATTTTATCATATTGATTGATATATTGCAAATTGTGCGGAAATTGTCTTTCAGGACATATCTTTTGAAATTTTCTCTTTATATTTTAAATTATATATGCTATTATATATAATGTATAATTATGTTTACCTGCATTTCGGAGAAAAAGATGGCTCTTAAAAAGAATGATGAAATCAAACTGAATATTGAGTCGTTAACCTCCGAGGGCAGCGGAATCGGAAGATATGATGGCATGGCGGTTTTCGTGAGCGGCACTGCGCCCGGTGATGAAATCCTTGCCCATATAATTAAGGCTTCAAAAAATTACGCCGTCGGTATTGTTAAGGAGATAATTATGCCCTCCGCCGTGCGCGTAAATCCCGATTGCTCCGTTTCTTCAAAATGCGGCGGTTGTGCCTTTCGGCATATCAGCTATGAGGCGGAGCTTGAATATAAGCTTTCCCGCGTTAATGATGCTATGAAACGCATTGGCCACATTGATTTTGAGGCAGAGGAAATCCTCGGCGCCGATGAAATTAATCATTACCGCAATAAGGCGCAGTATCCCGTCAGCATTGAAGGCGGCAGGCTAACCGCAGGCTTTTATGCCAATAAAAGCCACCGCGTTATTCCTTGCGAATCCTGCCTTCTCCAGCCGCCTGAATTTGAAAAGGGCGTTGCCGCCTTTGCAAAATGGGTTGAGAAAAACGGCATAACCTCCTTTGATGAAAAAACGGGAAGAGGCCTTTTGCGCCACATCTATTTTCGCAAGGCGTTTGCAACCGGGCAGGTTATGGCTTTTTTNNCCGTTATTAACGGCGAGGATATTCCCGATGCGGATTATCTGGTGAGCGAGCTGCAATCCGCCTTTGAAAATCTCAAAAGCGTTGCGCTGAATATAAACAAGAAAAAAACAAATGTTATCCTCGGCGGTAAAACCAAAACTATATGGGGCAGCGATAAAATCACGGATGAGCTTCTCGGCAGGCGCTTTGTGATTTCGCCTGAAAGCTTTTATCAGGTTAATCATGCCCAGTGCGAAAGGCTTTATAAAACCGCCGCAGAGTTTGCTGATCTCACCGGCGGTGAAACCGTGCTTGATATGTTTTGCGGTGCAGGCACAATCGGCTTAACCCTTGCCGATAAATGCAAAAGCCTCATCGGGGTTGAAATCGTTCCCTCTGCGGTTGAAAATGCAATGGAAAACGCAAGGCTTAACGGCGTTTCAAACGCGCGCTTCATCTGCGCTGATGCTTTTGATGGCGCAAAGCAGATAACCAAAATGGGCGTTAAGCCGGATTTGGCAATAGTTGATCCTCCCCGCAAGGGCTGCCAAAAGGAGCTTTTTGATGTTTTTGACAGTCTCTGCATAAACCGCATTGTTTATGTTTCCTGTGATGCCGCAACTCTTGCGCGCGATGCCGCAATCCTTGCTCAAAAGGGCTTTGAAATCAAGCGATTAAAGGCAGTTGATCTTTTCCCGCGCACCGTCCATTGCGAAGCGATTGCGCTGTTTGAAAGAAAATGATTTTTAATACTTACGGAGTTAAATTATGTTCAGAAAAATGAGGCGATTTAAGCAGCAGCTTCCGGATGAAGAGGCTGTTCGGATTCTTGAAAACGAAAAAACGGGCGTGCTTGCCGTTCTCGGCGATGACGGTTATCCTTACACCGTGCCGCTCAATTATGTTTACAGCGGCGGCAAAATCTATTTTCACGGCGCAAAGGAAGGGCACAAGCTTGATGCCATAAGGAATTGTGATAAAGCCTCCTTCTGCGTTATTGCGCAGGATGATGTCGTTGCTGAAAGGCTTTTAACTCATTTCAGAAGTGTGATTGCCTTCGGCAGGGTAAGGGTGCTTGAAACGGATGAGGAGATTTATCAGGCGGCAAGGCTGCTTGGGTTGAAATATAATAGCGATTCAGATTTTATTGAGAAAGAAATCAAGCGTGAATGGGCGGGGCTTGCCTGCATTGAATTCACACCGGAGCATATAACGGGCAAGGAAGCCCTTGAATTAACTAAAGAAAGAATAAAAACACAGGAGAAATAATTATGAAGCTTAATAAAGAAATAATGCTTGGAAATATTGATGGCAATGATTTTGCCATCGCAACGGGAAAGCTTGCAAAAAGCTTTAACGGCATAATTAAAAATAACCCAACCGCAAATTATATTTTCACCCTTCTGCAGACGGAGCAGACGGAGGACAGCATTGTTGAAGCAATGCTTCAGAAATATGACGCCTCTGAAGAGGAAATAAGGGCGGATGTTAAAGAGGTTATTGAAACCATAAGAAATGCAGGAATTTTAGAGGAATAATCAAAATGATTAAGCTTGAAGACAGGGAAATTGAATATCTTTTAACTCTTGTTCGCTGTGCTATTTTGAATGAACAGGCACCGCAGCCGCAGGGGATTGATATGGAAAGGCTTTTCAGGCTTGCTGATTTACAGCAGGTATACAGCCTTGTTATGCCCTGCCTTGAGCAAACAGGCGCGCTTTCTGATAAGGAGCTTCAGCGCTGGAACAATTTCCGCCTTTCGGATTTGAAGAAAACGATTATAGTTGATAATGAAAGAGCGGCAGTGCTTGCGGATTTTGAGGAAAAGGGAATAAAATATATTTTTCTTAAGGGCCTTGTTTTGCGCAATTATTATCCTCAGGCCTCAATGCGCCAGATGAGCGATAATGATATTCTTTATGATGCCTCCCGCAGAGAGGATTTGCTTAAAATCATGAAAAAGCACGGCTTTTATCTTGCGGACGGCGGTGGAATATCTGATGATTTCAAAAAGCCGCCCGTAACTTTGGAATTTCACCGCGAGATTACGGAGCATAAGGAGAGCTGGGGCTATCTTGACGCCTGGCAGCGCGCCACGCAAAAGGGTAACACCTGCGAATATCTGATTAATAAAGAGGATAATTATATTTACACGCTTCATCACATGGAAAAGCACCGCTCCCTCGGCGGCAGCGGAATCAGATTTCTTGTTGATATGTATGTCCTCATGAAAAATGAAACCTATGATTGGGATTATATGCTTCCCGTTTTAGATTCGCTTCGCCTTCTTCCGCTCAAAAAATCGGTTGAAGGGCTCTGCGATGCCGTGTTCGGCGATAAGCAGGAGCTGGCTGATGATGAAAAAATCTTGCTTGACGGTATGTTTAACGGCGGGCTTTTTCACAGCAATTTTGAGCATAAGGAGAAGCTTTCAACAGCCGGCGGCAAGCTTTCATATATTTTGCGCAGGGCGTTCCCTCCCAAAAAAACTATGGTGAGCACTTATAAAAAGCTTGAAAAGGCGCCGTATCTTTTGCCGTTTTATTATTTAAAACGAATCTGTGAAAGATGGAAGTATAACCGCCAAAGCGTTAAAAAGGAAATTAAAAATATTAAGTAGTTACGGAGGATATCTGTGTCAGTTAATAAAGAAAACATAAGAAATTTTTCAATAATTGCTCATATTGATCACGGCAAATCAACCCTTGCGGACAGGCTATTGGAGCTTACCGAATCGGTTGAAAAGCGCGATATGCAGGAGCAGATTCTTGATGATATGGAGCTTGAGCGTGAGCGCGGAATAACCATTAAGGCGCACGCAGTTAAGCTCGATTATAAGGCAAAAAACGGAGAGAATTATGTGTTCAATCTGATTGACACTCCCGGCCATGTGGATTTCAATTATGAGGTTTCGCGCTCCCTTGCCGCCTGCGAGGGCGCAATCCTGATTATTGATGCTTCACAGGGCGTTGAGGCGCAAACTCTTGCAAACACTTATCTTGCCCTTGATCATGATCTGGATATTCTTCCCGTCATCAACAAGATTGATTTGCCCGCAGCAGAGCCCGAAAGGGTTGCGAGGGAGGTTGAGGACGTTATCGGTATCCCCTGCATGGATGCGCCCCGCGTTTCCGCCAAAACAGGTGAAAATGTTGAAGAGGTGCTTGAGTATATCGTTAATGAAATTATGCCCCCTTCGGGAGATGATAATAAGCCTCTCAAGGCGCTCATCTTTGATTCCGTTTATGATTCCTATCGCGGCGTTATCGTTTATGTCCGCATAATGGAGGGCAAAATCAAAGCCGGCGACACGATGCGTATGATGGCAACCGGCGCGGAGTTCAACGTTGTTGAGGTTGGCTATATGCGCGCCACCTCAATGGAAAAGGCGGCGGAGCTTACTGCCGGCGAGGTTGGTTACATAACTGCCTCAATCAAAACCGTTCATGATGCCCATGTGGGTGACACAATCACCCTTGCCTCAAACCCTGCCGATGAGCCGCTCCCGGGCTATCGCACCGTTAATCCGATGGTTTTCTGCGGCGTTTATCCTGCAGACGGCGCTGATTATGAGGCTCTGCGCGAGGCGCTTGAAAAGCTTCAGCTCAACGATGCTTCGCTTTCCTTTGAGCCTGAAACCTCCGGTGCTCTCGGTTTCGGTTTTCGCTGCGGCTTTCTCGGGCTTCTTCATCTTGAAATTATTCAGGAAAGGCTTGAAAGAGAATACAATCTTGATTTGGTTACAACCGTTCCGAGCGTTGTTTATAAAATTCATTTAACGGATGGCTCAATGGTTGAGATTGATAATCCGACAAATTATCCGGATCCCGCTTATATTGATTATTGCGAAGAGCCGTTTTGCGATGCCCATATTTATGCGCCAAGTGAATTTGTTGGCACGATTATGGATATGTGCCAGGACAGGCGCGGCGTTTTCAAAACGATGGATTATATTACGCCGGATCGTGTGGATATTAATTATGAGCTTCCGCTCAATGAAATTATTTATGATTTCTTTGATGCTCTCAAATCACGCACAAGGGGCTATGCCTCCTTTGATTATGAGATTTCGGATTACAGGCGCAGCAAGCTTGTTAAGGTTGATGTGCTCCTAAACGGCGATATCATTGATGCGCTTTCATTTATCATTCATGCTGATAAGGCTTATCCGCGCGCAAGAAAAATTGCCGAAAGACTCAAGGAGCATATCCCGCGCCATCTGTTTGAAATCCCGATTCAGATTGCAATCGGCGGCAAGGTTATTGCCCGCGAAACCGTTAAGGCGCTGCGCAAGGATGTGCTTGCAAAATGCTATGGCGGCGATGTAACAAGAAAGAAAAAGCTGCTTGAAAAGCAGAAGGAGGGCAAAAAGAGAATGCGCCAGTTCGGCACCGTTGAGGTTCCGCAGGAGGCGTTTATGGCAATTCTCAAGCTTTCCTCCGATGATGATAAATAATTATGGCAGATTACGAAAGATTATCAGATAATATTTATATTGAGGTAACGCCGGAGCACACCTTCGGCACGGATGCGTTGCTCCTTGCGGATTTTGCAAGGCCTAAAATGCGCGATATTGCCGTTGATATGGGCACGGGCTGCGGAATTATTCCTTTCCTCTGGCTTCGTGAAAAGCCGCCCGGAGAGCTTCATTGCCTTGATATTCAGCAAAATGCGTTTGGGCAGGTGCAAAGGAGCATCGCTCATAACGCTCTTGAGGGCGCGCTTGTGCCCCATCTTTGCGATTTGCGCGAAATTGAAAAGGAATTCACTGCTGAAACCTTCACCCTTGTAACGATGAATCCCCCCTATAAGCCGCTTGGCACGGGTATTGAGTCCCTCGGCGAAAGCGCCAAAATCGCAAGGCATGAGCTTTGCTGCAATATTGAGGATGCAGTTAAGGCAGCGGCGTTTCTTCTGAAATACGGCGGCAGGTTTTGCATGTGCCACCGCCCCGAAAGGCTTGTTGATGCGCTTGATATAATGCGCCGCTATCGCCTTGAGCCGAAGCGCTTGCGCTTTGTTGTTGATAAGGATGGGGAGGAGCCGTTTTTGTTTCTGGTTGAGGGAAAAAAGAATTCAAAGCCCTTTTTGCGCATTGAGCCCCAGCTTTCAATCAAAAAGCCAAACGGCAAATTCACCGATGAAATGTTAAAAATATACGGCTCTTATGCCGATGGTTATGATAAATGAACGGAAAACTATTTGTTGTGGGAACCCCTATAGGAAATCTTTCAGATTTCTCACCGCGTGCGGTTCAAACTCTTAATGAGGTTGATTTTATTGCCGCAGAGGATACAAGGGTAACCTTGAAATTACTTAATCATTTCAACATAAAAAAGGAAATGGTCAGCTATTTTGAGCATAATAAGCGCGAGCGCGGCGAGATTATCTGCCAAAGAATTCTGGCAGGCGAGGATTGCGCAATCGTCACCGATGCGGGAATGCCCGCAATTTCAGATCCGGGTGAGGAGCTTGTGCGCCAGTGCCATGAGCTTGGGATAACAGTTTGCGCCGTGCCCGGTCCGGTTGCGTTTGCAACTGCGCTTGCCGTTTCGGGAATGGAAACGGGGCGATTTACCTTTGAGGGCTTTTTAAGCGTTTCAAAAAAATCGCGTTTTGAGCATCTTGATGAGCTCAAGGATGAAAAGCGAACGATGGTCTTTTATGAAGCCCCTCATAAGCTTGCAAACACGCTTGAGGATCTCTATTCCGCTTTCGGAAACAGGCAGCTTGCAATAGTCAGAGAGCTGACTAAAATCCACGAGGAGGTTATCAGAACAACGCTTTCTGATGCTGCCGAGCAATTTAAGGACGGTGGCCTGAAGGGCGAGCTTGTGCTGATTGTTGAGGGCAAAAAGAATGAGCCGCAGGAGCTTTCTCTTGCCGACGCCGTGCAGCAGGCAAAGGCGCTCGTTGACGGCGGAATGAGCATTAATCAGGCTTCAAAGGAAATTGCCGCAAAATCTCCGTTTAAAAAGGCTGATATATATAAGGGGCTTCTCAAATGAGCGCAAATGAATGCCGCGATTGCCCCAGAAATTGCGGGGCGAACAGGGAATCCGCGCCCGGCGTCTGCGGCGCTCCGGATGAATTTCGCCTCGCCCGTGCGGCGCTCCATTTTTGGGAGGAGCCGTGCATCAGCGGAAGGAACGGAAGCGGCGCTGTCTTTTTCAGCGGCTGTAATCTGAAATGCGTTTATTGCCAGAATTATGAAATCAGTACCCAAAATAATGGAAAAAGTGTTTCAGATGATGAGCTTATCGGAATATTTGAAGACCTTATTGAGCAGGGGGCGGAAAACATTAATCTTGTTAATCCAACTCATTATGCAAATCGGCTTGCAGGGCTGCTTTCAAAATGGCAATGCCCGGTGCCCGTTGTTTATAATTCAAGCGGCTATGAAAGCGTTGAAACTCTCAAAAGGCTTGAGGGGATTATTGATATCTATCTTCCGGATTTCAAATATATCAGGCGCGATAAAGCTCAGCGTTATTCCAAAGCGGCGGATTATCCTGAAATTGCAATGGCGGCTCTCTCTGAAATGCGCCGCCAGTGCCCGGAGGATGAATTTGAAAACGGCATTATGAACAGGGGAATGATCATCCGCCATTTGATTTTGCCTGCTAACACAAATTCATCACTTGAAATTCTGGATTATCTTGCAAAGCATTTTCCGGATACATATATTTCGCTAATGGCGCAGTATGTTCCGTGCGGCAATCTTTCAGCTTATGATGAAATTAACCGCAAAATCACTGCAAGGGAATATGAAAAGGTTTGCGATTATGCAATCAAACTGGGGTTTCGGAAGGCTTTTTTGCAAAAACTTTCATCTTCTTCAAAAAAATTCATCCCAGCATTTGATTTTACGGGAATAATGTGATACTATTAAAGATGCAGAAAATTATAAAAAAGGAGAATTATATTATGAAAAAGTTTTTTGCTGAATTTAAAGAGTTTATTTCAAAGGGCAATGTGCTTGATCTTGCTGTCGGCGTAATCATCGGCGGCGCTTTTGGTGCAATTGTTAATGCGCTTATTGATAATCTCATTAATCCTCTTATTGCTTGCATAGGCGGCACAGACAGCATTGGCTTTGCTTTTGAGATTATTAAGGGCAACGAAGCAACAAAGGTTGATATCGGCGCATTCATCTCCGCAATCCTCAATTTCTTAATCATTGCTTTTGTTATTTTCCTCATTGTTAAATCCGCAAACAAGGCAAAGTCCCTTGTTTCCAAGGAAGAGGAGGAAGAGGTTACAACCAAGGAATGCCCGTTCTGCAAGAGCGAAATTCCGCTTGAAGCAACAAGATGCCCGCACTGCACATCAGAGCTTCCCGAAGAGGAAGAGACTGCAGAGGAGTAAGCTTCAATTTAATGACTTTAAGGAATTAAAGAAATATTGTTAATACTTAGAGCCTTGTATATTAATCTATATAAGGCTCTTTGCTTTTAAGAGGTAGAAATTATGAATAAAAATGAATTTACCTTTAAATCTGCAACGGGCGTTTGCGATATATATGCTTGTGAATATACTCCTGATGCAGGCGAGGTTAAAGCTGTTATCGTTATGCATCACGGCATGGCGGAGCATCAGGAAAGATATCAGGCATATTTTGAATATCTCACCTCACAGGGTTATGCCGTTTTTATGCATGATATGGCAAATCACGGCAAATCAAATGAGGATTTCAACATCAGTGGCTATTTCGGAGAAAAGGATGGCTATAAAGCTCTTATTGCTGATTTGAAAACTGTTTTTGATAAAGCAAAGGAAGAATATCCAGAAAAGAAAATCATTGTTTTCGGCCATTCAATGGGCTCTTTCATCGTTCGTTGCTTTGCGGCTCAGTATGGCGCACAGATTGACGGTGCAGTTTTCATGGGCACCGGAGGGCCCAATCCTATTGCCGGTATGGGTGATATGCTTTCTGCTTTGGTTGCAAAAACCAAGGGCAGGCTTCATAAGTCCAAAACCCTTGATAAGCTCACCTTCGGCTCTTATAATTCAAAGTTTGAGGGCAGAACTGCGTTTGACTGGCTCACAAGGGATAATTCAATCGTTGATAAATACATTGCTGATAAATACTGCGGCTTCCTTTTTTCTGCCCAAGGTATGAATGATCTTGTTAAGCTTAACATTGCTTCTAACACAAAGGATTGGTATAATTCTGTTCCCAAGGATTTGCCTATTCTTATTATCAGCGGCGCAATGGATCCCGTCGGCGAATACGGCAAGGGCCTTCGCACAATTGAGGCAAATCTTATCGGCACGGGGCACACAAAGGTAACTTTAAAGCTTTATCCTGATTGCCGCCATGAGATTCTCAATGAGCTAAATAAGGATGAGGTTTATGCCGATATCAGCAGTTTCATTGAAACCAAGGTTTTATAATTATTTCAGGAGGGTAAGTCAAATGTTATTTAAACCCGAATATGATGAAAACGGCAAAAAGGTGCTTTGCGAAATGGGTGGCGTGAATTCCGAAATGCTAATGGATATTTATGTCAAAAAGCTCAAAAAGGGCGAGGTTCTTGAGATTTTTGAAGAGGCAAATGNNTGTGCAATTCTTCTGCTTTCAGGCAAGGTTAATTTTAAGGTTGGAGAAAGCATTGATGAAACCTGTGAAAGGGAAAATCCCTTCAAAAAAACACCGTATGCCGTGCATTTCCCGAAATGTGTTAAGGCAGCTGTAACCGCGCTTGAGGAAAGCGAGGTGCTCGTTCAGCAAACAGATAATGATAAGGCTTGGCAGCCCGTTTTTTATAACCCGGATAATTGCCTTTATCAGGAATTCGGCAAGGGCCAGTGGGGCGGCGCAGGTCACAGAATTGTGTCAACAATGTTTGATCTTGATAACGCTCCTTATTCAAATATGGTTATGGGCGAGGTGTTTAATCAGCCGGGCAAATGGTCGTCTTATCCGCCTCATCATCATCCACAGCCGGAGCTTTATTATTATCAGTTTGATCATCCGGAGGGCTTTGGCGCAGGCTTTGAGGGAAACACCCCTTATAAAACCGAAAACGGCACCTGCCTTTGCATCAGGGGTGGCAACGCCCATCAGCAGGTTACTGCACCTGGTTATGAGATGTATTATGTTTGGCTCATACGCCATCTTGATGGAGATCCGTGGGATAAAACCAGGATTTATATTCCCGAATATGAATGGCTTGCAAATGCCGATTAAATATTAAACATATTAACCTTCCCCCTCGGGGGAAGGTGGATGTTGCGAATGCAGCAGACGGATGAGGGGAGATTTTTATTCCCCTCCGTTTTTTTAATTAATAGCTATGAATAATAATTCTTCAAAACTAACAAAAATTTATTTTCTTCTCCCGCTGGCGGCGCTCTCCTGCCTGCTTTGGGGCTCTGCCTTTCCCGCGGTTAAAACAGGCTATCAGCTTTTTAATATCGCGGCTGATGACAGTGCTTCCCAAATTCTTTTCGCAGGTTTGCGTTTCACCATTGCCGGCGTTTTGGTTATCGCGTTTGCCTGCATTTCCGAAAAGAAAGCCGTTGCTCCGAAAGGTAAAAGGCAGTGGGGTCATGTTGCAGTGATTTCACTGTTTCAAACGGTTTTGCAGTATATTGCGTTTTATATCGGACTTGCACGCACAAGCGGCGTTAAATCCAGCATTCTGGTTTCGCTCGGTGTTTTCTTTTCGCTGATTATTTCTGCCGTGATTCTGAAAATGGAGCGCTTCACATGGCTCAAGCTCCTTGGCACGGTTGCGGGCTTTTTCGGCGTAATTGCTGTCAGTATTGATGGCGGCGGGATTGGCGGATTCTCTTTTTTCGGAGAGGGCATGATTGTGCTCTCAACCCTGTGCTCCGCAGTTTCCGGCGTTCTGGTTAAGCGCTTTTCGGCAAAGGAAAGCCCCGTGCTGCTTTCCGGCTGGCAATTTTTCGTCGGCGGCCTCGCAATGTCTGCCTTCGGGTTTGCCATCGGCGGCAGAATAAGCTTTAATGCCTCTGCCAAAGCGGTGCTCTTGCTGCTCTATCTCGGGTTGCTTTCCGCTGTGGCTTACACGGTTTGGAGCATCCTTCTCAAACATAATCCCGTTTCCAGGGTAACGGTTTTCGGCTTTCTGAATCCCGTGTTCGGCGTGCTGCTTTCAGCGCTGATTCTCGGTGAGGCAGGGGAGGCGTTCTCACCTAAAAATCTGCTTGCTTTGGCTCTTGTTTCAATAGGCATTTATATAATAAATGCAGAATTCAAAAAGAAAAGTTCCGTATCAGAATGATACGGAACTTTTTCTATGCTGATTATTTAATTTGCCGCGGTTGTCGTTTCCGCTTCTGTGGTTTCTTCATAATCGTCAAAAGCGTTCGGGTCGTTCGGAATTTCAGTGTTATAGAAATCGCTCTTCATTTGTAGACCGTTATCAAGAACCTCAAGGCCGAATCTTTCAATAAGCGTATCCTTGCCGGAGAAAAGGTTTGTGCCAAGTCCAAGCATATCGCCGTCATATGTAACACCCATTGCGGTGAGAATGGTTGGGAACAAATCAAAGTTGCACCACTGGCGGTTGTGGAAAACCTTGTCGTTAGAAACGTCAACGTTTGGAGCGGGATTGAGGATGAGATTAAAGGTGTTTCTGTCATAATCCTCAGTGAAGCCGTAATATTCAAAGAATTCGGTTGCCATGCTCAGATGGTCGCCGATAATAACGATTGTTGTGTTCTCATAGAACGGCTGCTCCTGAATCCAGCGAACGAATTCAACCGCCTGTGATGTGCTGTATGCAATTGCGTTTGAATATTTATCGTCATAGGGAGTAGGGCAGTTTTCGCTGATAAAGCCTGTCGGCGCGTGCGTGTCAGCGGTTTCCATCATAAAGTTAAACGGCTTGCCGGTTTCATACATTCTTGTGATTTCATCCTTGGCAAATTCATAAAGCTTATCGTCCTCATAGCCCCAATAAACCTTATAATGCTCTGGGATAAGCCCGTTTTTCATTGCATAAATATGGTCAAACACCTTTGTGTTGCCATGGGAAGAGTAGTAATACTCAAGGCCGCCGAAATTTGCGTCAGCTCCAAACATAACGGTTTGCTCATAACCCTGCTCAGTAAGAATATCCATCAGTGTTGTAGCTCCGGGCAGGAAATTTCCTTCGGAGCTGTATTGATTTCTGTCATTCGGAACCTTCATCGGAAGACCGGCGGTTTGGTTAATCATTGATGCGATAGACCATTGTGTGCCCATAACCTCCTGCGGGCCGCCGAATTTTCTGTCTGTGTCAGAGAAAACGTAGCCCTCATAAGCAAGCTCCGTCAGCTCCGGCATCAGGTTAACATCAATGTTTCCGCCAAGATCCTTTGAAAGAAAGCTGTTTTCAAGGGATTCAAGATAGATGTGAATAAGGTTCCTTTTCTGCTCCGGGAAAACAAGATTAGCATCATTCGGGTCAACGTAATTGTCCTCAATAATTGTTGAGGATTTGAAATATGAATAATAAAGCTGCTTAAGGCCGAATTCCTTAAACCCGTGTGCAACGCCGCCTGCAAGCATTGCCGCTGCAAGCACAAAGCAGATTATGCGGCGGGCAAGGCTGTTAAAGAAAACCTTTTTGTTTTTCTTTCCGTTATAAACCAGCCTGAAGGGCAGGAAAACAATGAATGCAAATGCAGAGGTGATTGCAATTGTGTAAACCAGCGGGCCCTCAATGATTGATAAATAAACTCCGCCCTCGGCTCCTCCCGGTGCCGTAAGGTTGATAATCATCTGGTCTGCTGTAACCTTGCCGAATGAAACAAGGCTCCATTCCGTTCCGAAATAGCAGAAGCATGCAAGGAAAACAAGAAAAACGGT
This sequence comes from Ruminococcaceae bacterium UBA1438, assembly GCA_002329285.1. Classification (GTDB taxonomy): domain Bacteria; phylum Bacillota; class Clostridia; order Oscillospirales; family Acutalibacteraceae; genus Eubacterium_R. The sequence continues at coordinate 8,544 of DCTO01000100.1, read as the reverse complement.
TATGATTCCGAGTGCCATTGCGCCCTTGTGTTTTTTGCCCTTTTTGTTGCGCCTGAATTCTTCATATTCAAATGCTGCAAAGCCCTNNTAAGCAGAGGTGTCAATAAAATGCTGGTATTGGAACACCTTGATAAGCAGTGAAAGCGCAACGGATAAATCAATCACGCAATGCTTAATCAGAATTCCAACAAAATTTTTAACCTTCTTGCTTTTGCAGCAAAGCCAAAACTCGGCTGCGGTGCAGATTATAACTGCAATTATTCCTGTTACAAAAAACATAATATCCCTCTCTTCTGTGTTTTTAATAACTAATGTTAACACGAATAATTATTGCTCTTCGCTTTTTTCATTCGGGTTAATTAATATTTCATTGTTGAAAAGCTCGCTCTTCATCTGAAGATTTTTGTTAAGCTCATCAACGCCCATTTTTTCAATCAGCGTTTCCTTGCCTGAGAAAAGGTTTGTGCCAAGCCCAAGCATATCTCCGTCAATCTTAACTCCCATCGCCGCCATAATCGTGGGGAACATATCAAAATTGCACCACTGGCGGTTATGGAATATTTCATCGTTTGAAACGTCAACGCCCGGAGCAGGATTAAGAATTAAGTTAAACTGGCTGCGGTCATAGCTCTTTTCAAACCCGTATTCTTCAAAAAACTCGGTGTCCATGCTCAGATGATCGCCAATCAGAATGATTGTTGTGTTTTCATAAAACGGTTGTTTCTGAATCCAGCGCACGAATTCAACAACCTGCTCTGTGCTGTAAGCAATTGCGTTTGCATAATGGCTTTCATATGGCGTCGGCGCGTTTTCGCTCAGGTATCCGCCGGGGCGGTGGGTGTCCGCCGTTTCCATCATAAAGTTAAACGGCTTGCCGGTTTCATACATTCTTGTGAGCTCATCCTTGGCAAATTCATAAAGCTTGTCGTCCTCAAATCCCCACCAAACCTTGTAATGCTCCGGTACAAGCCTGTTGCGTCTGACATAGCCGAGATCAAAAACGGTTGTGTTGCCGTGCGCCATATAGTAATACTTCAGCGCGCCGAAGTTGCCGTCTGCGCCAAACATAACGGTTTGCTCATATCCCTGCTCGGTCAGAATGTCCATCAGAGTCCAGGCACCGGGAAGGAAATTTCCTTCAGAGCCGTATTGGTTCTGATCGTTTGGCATTTTCATCGGGATGCCTGATGTTTGGTTAACCATTGAAGCGATAGACCACTGCGTGCCCATAACCTCCTGCGGGCCGCCGAATTTTCTGTCTGTGTCAGAGAAAACGTAGCCCTCATAAGCAAGCTCCGTCAGCTCCGGCATCAGGTTAACATCAATGTTTCCGCCAAGATCCTTTGAAAGAAAGCTGTTTTCAAGGGATTCAAGATAGATGTGAATAAGATTTCGCGGCTGCTCCGGAAAGGTGAGCTGCGTTGTTTTCGGGTTTGCATATTCATCCTCAAAAATTGTTGAGGTTTTGAAATAAGCGTAATAAAGTTGCTTTAATTCAAATTTTTTGATCCCGTATGTTGCGCCGGTGATCAGCATTGCAAGTGCCAGAACGAAAGCAACTATGCGCCTTGCCATGCTGTTAAAAACAATTTGCTTTTCCTTTTTTGAATTATATATCAGCCTGCAGGGCAAGAATATGAAAAAAGCGTAAAGCGAGGTGATTGCCATTGTGTAGACAAAAGGTCCCTCAATTACGGAGGCGTAAACGCTGCTTTCCGCGCCTCCGGGCGCGGTCATGTTAATAACAAGCTGCTCCGCGGTAACGTTGCCAAAGGAGGCAAAGCTCCATTCCATGCCGAAAAAGCAAACGCAGGCAAGAAATATAAAGATAACTGAAAGAATGCTTAGCGCAAGCGCACCCTTGTGCTTCTTGCCCTTTTTGTTGCGCCTGAATTCTTCATATTCAAATGCTGCAAAGCCCTCGCAGAATGCGGTTATTGCAAGCACAATTGCGCCAATACCCAGAGTCAATGCAAAGAATTTGAGAAAGCTGGCTGCTCCGTAAGCAGAGGTGTCAAGAAAATGCTTGTATCGAAACACCTTTAAAAGCAGTGAAAGTGCAACCGATAAATCAATTGCACAGTGTTTTATTGCTATTCCTATCAGGCTTAACACCTTTTTGTTTTTTCTGAAGAAGATAATCTCTGTTGCGGCGCAGATTAATGCTGCAATGCCGCCTGCCAAAATAAACATGCTATGGGTATCCTTGGTTTTATTTCAATGATAAATAATACTATCACACTTTTTTGTAAAAAACAATTATTCAATAAGTTTATTAATAATAATTTAAATTATGTCTTTTCTCTTTCCGTGTCGTCAATAAGGTTTCCCTTGTCAACATTCGGAAGAATAAGCCCGTTAAGCTGATAATTCCAAAGTGTTTCAGAGCCGTTNNGGCAAATCTTGCTTCGGGCGTGCTTCTGTCCTCAAACTCTCTCCAAAGGGAATAAAGGCTTTCAGCCTGGTCTGCAGGCAGCAGGTTAAAAAGCCTGTCTGCCGCTTTTTGCTCGCGCTCGGCCTGCGTTTTCTTTGCATCCTCATCGTAAGCATAGGTGTCTCCCGAATCAATTTCAACAATGTCATGAATCAGAATCATTGAAATTGTTTTTAGCACGTCGATTTTTTCATTTGAATATTCCGAAAGCAAAACCGCCATCAGCGCCATATGCCAGGCGTGCTCGGAATCATTTTCAAATCTTGCTCCGCTTGAAAGCGGGGTGCGTCTGATGATTTCCTTTTCCTTATCGGCTTCTAATATAAAGTCAAGCTGCTTCTTAAGGCGCTCGTCAATTTCATATTTTTCCATTATTTAATCTCGTAAATCTCGTTGAAAACTGCCGTCATCTTTTTGCTTATCTGAATGTCCATATGCATTGAGCCGAAATACCAGTGGTAATACTGAACATCCTTTGTTAATTCCTGCAGATATGTGTTAAGCGGGGAAAGCTTAACAGCCTCGTTTGTGTGCAGCTTCAGAAAGTCCTTTGCAACGGCGGGAGCCTCATAGGTCAGGATGAAGTTAACTCTCTTATCGCATTCCCGGAGATGCTCCTCGGCATTCTTGATTTCCTCTGCGCTCGGCATTTCTGCCTCCCACCAGGAAACGCCCTCCTGTCTCATATCGCGGTCATCGCTTTCTCCTCCGCCAAGAACAAAAAAGCTTTTGCCTTCAAAGGTGAAGATTTCGCCGCGCATCAGGTGATAAATATTGTCCGCAATCTTATGCGTGTTACCGCCCTTCCAGCGGTAGGGGGCGTAGGAATTCAGAATATCAAAATTCTCATGAGCACCGTCAACAAAGCAGATTGTGTATTTCTTTTTGCGTAGCGCATCAAAGTTTTTGTGTTCCTTTTCATTATGTGGGTCCCAAAGAAAGCCGAAATCGCCGCAAACGATTAAAATGTCCTTCTCATTCAGCTTTTTAAGCTTCGGATTTCTGAAAAAAGAAATATCCCCGTGGGTGTCACCGGTAACATAAATCATAATTCACCTTAAAAAATATAAATTTCGTCTTTTCAATTGAAGATAAAAGTGTTAATATATTATTATCTTAAAGATTAACAACATTTATATAATATATTTTCTTTTATTAGGTGTCAAGTATATGAAAAGAATATCGTCATTATTTTTAGCTATAATTCTGGCATTGATTTTTAGTTTGTCTGCAGTTCCCGTCAGTGCCGCTGTTTATACTCCCGATGTTGAATTATATTCGCAGGCGTATATGCTTATTAATCTGGATGATGCCAATTATCCCGTCGTTGCCCAGAAAAATCAGGATGAAAAAATGTATCCCGCATCGCTAACCAAAATTGTAACCGCGATGGTAACGCTTAATAACGTTTCTGATTTAACGGCAACAACAAGCGTTTCGCAGTCTGCCTATGATGTGCTTCTCGGCACGGGTGCGCAGGTCGCCGGGCTTAAGGTAGGCGAAACCCTAACGATAGAGCAGCTGCTTTATCTCACGATGGTTCATTCTGCCTGCGATGCAACAGAGGTTTTGGCTGAATATGTGGGCGGCAGCAGGGAAGGCTTTGTTCAGATGATGAATGATTATGCCGCCTCTCTCGGCTGTGAGGGCACTCATTTCGTTAATCCGGACGGGCTTCATGATGATGATCATTACACCACTGCCTCCGATATGGCAAAAATCTCGATTGATGCCGTTCAGAATCCAACCTTTATGAATATCTCAACAACTGTTCAGTATGAATATAACGGCAGCAATTTTTATCACACAAATCTGATGCTGCGCTCGGGCTATGTTTCTTATTATTATCAGTATGCAAAGGGCATCAAAACAGGCTCAACCACAGAGGCCGGTTATTGCGTTATCACAACTGCCAGCAAGGATGGATATAATTATCTTGCCGTGGTTATGGGCGCCCCGGTTATTGATTATAATAATGACGGCTATGATGAAAAATGCTCCTTTATCGATGCCGCAACGCTGTTTAACTGGGCGTTCAACAGCCTTAAATATTCAACTCTCGTTCAGCAGAATGAAATGCTTGATGAGATTGTGGTTAATGACGGCAAGGATGCGGACAGTGTGCGCCTCGTTGCCAAAACGGATATAACTGCAATCGTGCCTGCAAGCCTTGATAAATCAACAATTATTATTAAGCCGCAGAATAAGCCGGAATCCGTTTCAGCCCCGATATCGCAGGGCGATTATGTTTGCTCTGCCGATATCATTTACGGCGATGAGGTTGTTGCAACCGTTGAGCTCGTTGCGGCTGAAACCGTTGAGCTTTCAACCTTCCTCAAATTAATAAACGGTATCAAAGCGTTTTTAGGCTTAACAGCCGTTAAAATCGCGTTTCTTGCTTTGCTGCTGTTTGTTGTTATTTATGCCTCTATGGTTTACAGTAATTATAAAAAGAAAGAAGCTCGCCGCAAAAGGCGTGCAGAGGCAGCAGAGGAAAGCGAAAAGCGAAACAGCTATGATGACGATAATCCGCTTCCGCCCCCGGCAAGAAGATAAAACCTGCCACTGACCACCGGTTATTATCGGAGCGAAGTGACCGCTAACTGTCCACTGACCACTAAAAAAAGGCTTTTCCCTTAGGAAAAGCCTTTTTTCTGTTATGGATTAGTGCATACGCCGTTTGAATCAAAATTATAGGTTTTGCCCTTGATGGTTTTGCTTGCGGAGATAACGCATCTGCCGTCCTTGCCCTCAAGGTAATACCATTTATTATTAAGCTTCAGCCAGCCGTGCCTGATAATTCCGTCAGAGCCGCAGTAATACCAATATCCGTTAACTTTTGTCCAGTTAACAGCCATTTTACCGTTGCTGTAGAAATAATAATCCTTTTCTTTTACAACGGAAAAGCCCGTCAGCGCCGCACCGTCAGAGCCGAGGTAATACCAATCATTTCCAAGGTGTTTCCAGCCATATCGGCGCCCGCCGTTTTCATCAAAATAGAAGGTTTTGCCGTCTATGCTCTGAAGCCCGGTCAGCATCTTTCCTGTGCTGTTGAAATAACAGGTCTGCCCGTTTATCGCCTTAAAGGTGCTGATTACTCCTGAACCGTCTGTATTGAAATAATACCATTCACTGCCGATTTTGCGCCAGCCGATTTTCATAACGCCGTTTGAATCAAAGAAATAATGCTTGCCTTTGATTGTCTGAAGCCCTGTGAGCATTACTCCGCTTTCATCAAAGTAATACCACTCATTGTTTATCTTGGTAAAGCCGGTCTGCAAAGCACCGTTTTCATCAAAATAATATTTCTTTCCGTCAATGGTCTGGAAACCAATCAACATTTTGCCGTCATTATTGAAATAATAGGTTTTATCTTTGATGGTGTTGAAGCCTAAAATCGCCGCGCCGCTGTTGTCAAAGTAATACCAATATCCGTCCTCGGCAAGTCGCCAGCCGTATTTCATGGCGCCGTTTGAATCAAAGTAATAGATTTTGCCTCCGATTTTGGTAATGCCGGTTGCCATTGCGCCGGAGCTGGTCAGGTAATACCAGTTATCCTTATATTCAAGCCAGCCGGTTTTCATTCTGCCGTCGCTGTTCAAATAATACCATTGTGCGTTAACAAGCCTCCAGCCTGTCTGCATAACGCCGCTCTGGTCGTAAAGATACCAATAACCGTCGCTTCCAAGCTCCCATCTGTATGGGCTTTCATTAGGCAGATTTTTATAAATCGGAATGATAAAGGTTTTTGCTGATGAAAGCAGACCGGCAGAGCTATAAGCATTATATGAGGTCAGGGCCTCAGAAGCTGCCGCCTGAACGTTTGCCATGTATTCATGGTTATATCTGTTTGTTGATTTCGGGTTAACATTGAATTTCTGAAAATATCCCGTGTTCTGGGTAGATGAGAAATTTGTTGCAATGTATTTTGAGCCATGGTAAATGGATGTGAAGGGATTTGTCCACGGGCGGTAATATTTGTCCGTCGAGCCGGAGCTTGTCGTAACCGTCACAAGGTCTGAACGGATATATCCCGTGTAGCTTGTGCCGCTGACGGTTACGGTAACGTTATACCAAACATAACCGTCAGATTGCTTATTCGTTGAGGAATTATATGTAAGTGATGTTCCTCTCGGCACGGTAACGGGGGTGCTTGTGCTTGTTGAAGGGCCGCTTCTCAGTCGAGCGTTCGTGTTTGTTTTGTATGTCGTTCCGCCGGAGGTCGCAGTTGAGGTTGCAGCCCATTTCAGCCCGTCAAGCCCACCGCTGTATGCGCCGATGTTGTAATAGTTATAGATGCCCGGATAGCTTGAATTATTACCGCAAGCGCCCGTTGCGGAATTGGTTTTTCCGCCAACCTCCTGCACAATTTTTGAAGCGAGGTAATATGCTGAAAGACCGCTGTATTTTGCCGCTTCCATTATGGTTTCCGAATAAGTGGGGCCATTGGGGTAAACGCTAGTGGTAACCATTCGCTCCTTTCCGTTAGCATCAAGATAATATATCTTTGAATTTGCCATCCAGGTTTTTGCAATTATTGTTTCAACGCCATTTTTTGTGTGAGCTGAATCATAGCTTGTTGATTCAAACTGAAAAATGTATTTTTCATCAAGAAAGTTTGTTGGGTTCATATAGTATTCAACCGCGGATTGCGATGCGGAAACCCAGCTTTTGCCCTCCTGCGCAACATAACTGCCGTTCTTATAACAGTTTGAGCATGCGCAGTAATAACCCTTGTTGTCATTCCCTGAATATTTCTGAATAAGCTGCTGTGAATGCGGAGTGCGCTCCTGCGAAACCGCCGTGCTGAAATCAACACCTGTGGCCAGCGCTTCAAATTTCCAGTTAGGGTATTTGTTGTGAAGCGCAACCAATGCCGGTATGTACGGATCCGTGAAGCCTGCTTTTCTGAGCTGCTCTTCATATGTTTCGGCAGATGCAATAATCCCGCAGGGAATTGCAGCAGTAACCGCTGTTATTATCGAAAGTAATATGCAAAGCGCACGCCTTTTCATTTAATCACCTCGAAAAATGAAATACATAATTAAATAACTTAAAATATATTAACACTTTCGTAACTCTTTTGTCAACACTTGCAAGCTAACTGTAATATTTTACATAGTATAATAAAACAACGTGAATGATATTGATATTTTGTCGAATTTTGTGTATAATAATCACAATTAAGTTGTTAGGGGGGGGAATAACTTATGCAAGAAAAATCAGGGCTTGCGCTCACCTTGATCAGGCTTCGCAAGCAAAAAAACGTCACTGCCCAGAATGTTGCAGATGCAATCGGAATTAAGGGCACAACCTATCGCCGATATGAAATTTCAACAGAGCCCAGGCTTGAGGTGCTTGCGAAAATTGCAGATTATTTCGGGGTTACCACGGATTATCTTATTGACAGTATAAACGGCGCTTCAAAGCATGAGGTTTTTGTTTGTGCTGATGGCAGCGAATATGCCCTTAAAACAAAATTCATCGCTTTGAATGAAAAGGAAATTGATCTTATAAACACCTTGCGCGGCCTAAACGATTCAGACGCAATTGATGTTTATGATTTTGTTGAATGGAAAAAAAGCAAAGGTTAATTATTTTCACAATCAATGCGGCTCTTTTTGCTCAAAAAAAGCCAATGTGCAAAATGCACAAATTTTATTTTTAAAATTATGAATATTGTTTATATATGTTTGATTGATTTTAGCAAAAATTAGGTATATAATTATATCGAAGTTTGTTATAAGGAGGGCATTTCCAATGAATGCTTATATTGAACAGGTCATTAAGACTGTTGAGAGAAGAGATGCTGATAAGCCTGAATATCTTCAGTGCGTCAGAGAGGCTCTCGGTTCTCTCGAAAAGGTTATCGAGGCGCATCCTGAATATGTTGAGGATGACATACTCGGCAGAATGGTTGAGCCTGAAAGATTCATTTCTTTCCGCGTTGCATGGGTTGATGATGAGGGCAAAACTCAGGTTAACAGAGGCTTCCGCGTTCAGTTCAACTCTGCTATCGGTCCGTATAAGGGCGGCCTTCGCTTCCATCCGAGCGTTAATCCCAGCATTATGCACTTCCTCGGCTTTGAGCAGGTGTTCAAAAATTCATT
>DCTO01000047.1 GCA_002329285.1 Ruminococcaceae bacterium UBA1438 | reverse complement strand
GTGGTTTTCGTTATACAAAAAAAGCGCAAATCCTAAAATCCGGATTTACGCTTTCGCTACTCGATTGTGTTTATTTTAACAGTAAATTTTTAAAAAGTCAAGAAAAAATTACACCATTAAATCTGTTAACATATCCGCAAATTCAGTTGGATTATCAAGCGTTAAGCCGCTTACAAGGCAAGCCTCGCCATAAAGGATTTTGGTGTATTTCTCAAGCTTTTCTCTATCCTCTGCAAAAAGCTTAAAGAGCTTTTCCGCAACGGCATGCTTTGAATTGATTTCAAGCACGAGCTGCGCCTTCATACCCTGTGAGCCGCCAGGCATCTGGCTTAAAATTTTTGCCATATCGAGGGAAACATAGCCCTCTGCGGAAAGGCAAACCGCATGGGAGCCAAGAGAATCGGAAAGCTTAACGGCGGTTACCGCATCCCCGAGGAAGCCCTTCATTTCATCAAGCATATCCTTTGCAGCGGTGTTCTTTTCCTCAAGCTCCTTCTTTTCCTCTTCTGAGGAGAGATTAAGCTCATCCTTGCAGATATTTGCAAAATGCTTGCCGTCATATTCCATAAGCATCTGGATTGCAAATTCATCAACATCATCGGTGAAGCAGAGCACATCAAAGCCCTTCGCGCGAACAGCCTCCGTTTGCGGAAGAAGCGCAATCTTATCAACGCTTTCGCCGCAAGCATAATAAATCTGCTCTTGCCCCTCTGGCATTGCGGAGATATATTCATCAAGGGTTACATATTTGCCCTCTGATAAAGATTTGAAAATGAGCAAATCCTTAAGATTATCCTTATCAGCGCCGTAATTTGCATAAACACCCCATTTGAGCTGAACGCCGAAGGTATCAAAAAAGGTTTCGAATTTTTCCCTGTCACCCTTGAGCATTTTCTTGAGCTCTGACTTGATTTTCTTATCAATTGCCTTTGCAATTATTTTTACCTGATAATCCTGCTGCAGGGTTTCGCGGCTGATGTTAAGGCTTAAATCAGCGGAATCAACAATGCCCTTAACAAAGCTGAAATAATCAGGCACCAAATCAGAGCATTTATCCATAATCAGAACGCCGTTTGTGTAAAGCTGGAGCCCCTTTTCATATTCCTTTGAATAGAAATCAAACGGTGCGTGAGCGGGGATATAAATCAGAGAATCAAAGGTTGCCGTGCCCTCTGACTTAAAGTGAATAACGGAAAGCGGATCCTGATAATCCATAAATTTCATCTTATAAAATTCGTTATAATCCTCCGGCTTGATTTCGCTCTTGTTCTTGCGCCAGAGCGGAACCATTGAATTAAGCGTTTCAACGGCAGTTTCGGAGATATACTCGCCCTCTTTTTCAGGATCGGGAACAGTGTGAGTCTGCTCCATCTTAATAGGATAGCGGATATAATCGCTGTATTTCTTAACAAGCTCTGTAATGGTGTAATCCTCAAGAAAGCGGGAATAATCCTCTGTTTCCGTATCCTCCTTCAGATAAAGCGTAATAACCGTGCCGGCTGCATCCTTTTCACATTCCTCAAGAGTGTAACCGTCCGCGCCCTCCGAAATCCACTTGTGGGCAATCTCCTCGCCGAAAGCCTTTGAAACAACCTCAACGCGCTTTGCAACCATAAAGGAGGAATAGAAGCCAACGCCGAACTGGCCAATAACCTCAATATCCTTTTCAGCGGTTTCCTCCTCATTTTCATTTTTGAAATTGAGAGAGCCGGATTTTGCAATAGTGCCGAGATTTGACTCTAATTCAGCGGCGGACATGCCGATGCCGTTATCGGAAACCGTGATTGTGCGCGCATCCTTATCAACATCAAGCTTAATCTCAAATTCATCGCGTGCGATGCCAACGCTGTTATCCGTGAGGGATTTGAAATAAAGCTTATCAATTGCATCCGAAGCATTGGAAATCAGCTCTCGGATAAAGATTTCCTTATTTGTGTAAATCGAATTAATCATCATATCAAGCAGCTTTTTTGATTCTGCCTTAAACTGCTTTTTTCTCATAAGAATCACCTTCAAATACCGAAATTAGCACTCTATATCTCCGAGTGCTAATTATATTATAGCCTTTATTTTCCATTTGTCAACAGGCAAAATAATTATTTGTTAAAAAGAAAACGGGCGGATTGTATCCGCCCCCTATAAAAAGTTTATATAATTATTGATTATTAATATAAAAAAGGATTTCATCCCGATTATTATTGAGCTTATCATCAACAACAAGGTTTAAGATTTCATTAAGCTTTTCACCGATTTCCCTGCCCCGATAGCCGAGAGCAATCAAATCATTGCCGTTAATTGCCAAATCGGAAATTCTGAAGGGCTCGCCCTGCTCAATTATTGTTTCAACCGAGCTGCGAAGCGCCTCAATCTCTGAAAGCTCATAGCCGATTTTGGCGGGNNGGGATTATGCGCCTTTAAATCTGCCAGGCGGACATCAAACAAATCAAGCGTATATTGCTCGCCGAGCTTGCGCAGCCATCGCTTGGGGCGGATTTCATCAACGTTTTCAAAAGCCTGATGGTATTTTACCAGGGTTACAACCTCATCCTTAACGGCATTGGGAGCCTTGAAGCGCTCCAGAATGCCGGCGGCAAGCTCTGCGCTTTTTTCAGCGTGGCGTTTAAAATGATCCACGCCGCGCGCATCGGTTGTTTTAACAAGCGGCTTGCCGATATCATGAAACAGCATTGCAAGCCTGATGACCGGCTTTTCGGCAGAATAAGCTACGGCGTTGATAATATGCTCATAAACACTATAGATATGCCAGGGATTATTCTGCGCGCATTCAAAGCACGGGCGAAGCTCCGGAATAATCTGACCTAAAATTTCCGCGTATTCGTAAAGGACAAAAAGCACGTTTTCGCCCATAAGGATTTTGATAAGCTCTGCAAAAATGCGCTCTGCGGATATATTGTTAAGCAATTCCTTATTTGCATGGGCAGCGGCTTTTGTTTCTTTCTCAAGGGCAAAGCCCAATTGAGAGGAAAAGCGAAGAGCGCGCATAATGCGAAGCGCATCCTCTTTGAAGCGCGTATCAGGATTTCCGACTGCACGGATTATGCCTTTTTCCAGATCCTCCCTGCCGCCGAACAGATCAATAACGCCGGTTTTTTCATTATAAGCCATAGCGTTAATTGTAAAATCACGGCGCGCCAAATCAGCATTAATGCTTGAAACGAAGGAAACTGATTCCGGGTGCCGGCTGTCATTATATTCCCCATCCGTGCGAAAGGTTGTTATCTCATAAGGAATCTGATTAACCACGGCAGTTATCGTTCCGTGCTGAAGGCCTGTTTCAAAAAAGCCTATTCCTGCTTCGCCGAGCACGGCTTCCGTTTGTTGAGGAGTTGCCGAGGTTGCAAGATCGACATCGCCCTTGTTTCTGCCGCAAAGGGCATCGCGCACATATCCGCCGACGATGAACATTGAATAGCCCCGCTGCTCAAACAGCGATATTAAATTTTTAACATCATCGGGAATCAGCACCTCTTTGCCTCCTTTTGCAAAAATTAACATTAATTATTTTAGCACATTAAACGCAATAATACAATTATGAGAGCTTATTTTAATTACACATTTTTGTTTTTGCTTGGCGGCACGGCTTACTGCACGCTTGAAATGCTTTGGCGCGGGCGCACGCACTACAGCATGTTTTTTGCCGGTGGGATTATATTTATAATACTTATTTATATAAGCGGCGAAATGAAAAAAGCACCTCTTTTAAAGAAGTGCTTTTCAGGCGCGATTATTATCACGGCAACCGAATTTGCCTTCGGCTGTATTTTTAATCTGAAATACCATATGGGCGTTTGGGATTATTCCGCACTGCCGATGAATCTTTTGGGGCAAATCTGCCTGCCGTTTTCAGCGCTGTGGTTTTTACTTTGCTTCATCCTTTTCAAATGGGTCATTAAAGAGGATTTTTACCGCAGATTTTTCTGAATAATTTACAAGCTCATCCCTTGCCTGGCGGATTTCATCCTCCGTGAGGGCAGGCTTATTTTCAGGATAATCCCAATTATCAAACGGATTATCCTTAACAATAAGCATCTTGCCGTTTTCATCAAGCACCCAGGGATAAACCAGAATTTTTCTTTTATTTTTAACAAAGAAAAGATTGCCCTTGCGCCCGCCGGAAACATTTTTGAAATAAACAAGCTTATTCGCCTGCTTCATAATTGCAAGCACCTGCTGATCATAAGGCAGACGCCTGAATTGCCGGCGGTTAAAAAGCGGAAGAATTATTATGCCGAGCACCAGCACAGCGGCAATGATCAAAAAAATCCGAAAAGGAGTCATTACTTTTCAATTCCAATCGTTAAAATTTCAAAGGGTGAATACTCAATAACATTTGTTGCCGGGGCGATTTCCTCCTCGAGCATATTAAGCAGTTTAACCGGCTTATCAAGAGTGATAATGCCGCGGTTGCCGTTTTGCTCCGAAAGGCGGATAACGGCCATACTGCCGTCCTCGCTTTCCTTTGCAGCCTGAAGATAAAGCGGCTCAAAGCTTGGCAAATTCCACTCAAAATCGGTTTTGATTAGCGGATTGTTATATTGAAGCGCAATATTATTAATTCCCGCATTAATTGCATCGCCCTTATGCGGCATAATCATATAGCAGAAATTATGCCTGCCGAGATCGGAGGTTACATCCGGGCGCATTGTTGCGCGAAGAAGCGAAAGGCTCATTGAGCTGCCGTCAAAACCGACGCCGTATTTCCCCTCATTGATGAGTGCAACACCGCCGAATGCCTCCGCGACGGAGCACCATTTATGGTGGCAGGTTTCAAAGCGAGCCTGCTGCCAGCTTGTGTTTTTATGAGTGTCACGCTCAATATAGCCTGCCGAAGTGTCACACAAAGCGCGGCGGGTTAAAATATTGCAATCAAAAACAGCCTTTGCAAGCTTGTGGCTTTCATTCCAATCAACAATGCTTTCAACCTCAATTCCCCTGCTTTGGCGGAAGAGGCGGATGAGCATAACCCATTTTGAAGAAGCCGTTTCAAGCACAGCTCTGAAGGTTGCACATTCGCCGTTAACGCTGCTGACGGAAAGCGGCTCTGCAACCTTAACCTTAATTTCCTTATCCTTATAATTGGGCAGAATATCCCAGGCATCGTAATTGCCGGGGCGGTCATCATAAATATGAAGCTTGTTGAAATCGCCGCTTGCCCATTCCCTGCCAAGCTCAAGATCATAGAGCGAGGCAATTGAGCCATCCTCATTAAAGGAAACGGCATAATAAGGCGTTAAGGCATCAAGGCCGTCAATCTTAATCCAATCCGCAGAGGATTGAAGATAGCGCAGGCTTTTGCTCTGCATCGGCTTGATAATCGGCACAATCCAATTGCCTCTTTTGCCGAGGCGGATATCACTGCCCTTATTGCTTTCAACAAAGGTGAGCGCATCACGCTTAACGTTAAGCGAATTGAAATAGCGGTTGCCGGTGCCGATAATCTCATCAAGCGCAGCTTCAATTTCAGCATAATCCGCCATGGCATCCTCATAAACAGGATGGATGTGAGAGCCGGGCAGAATGTCATGAAACTGATTAATAAGAAACCTTTTGTAAAGCGCGGTTAACTGCTCTCTGTTATTCCTGCCGCTCATAACGGAAATGATTTCCGCATTTCTGAACTTAAACTCCAGACGGCGGTTAGCGCGCTTAAGATCGCTTTTTGTGGTGAAGGTGCCGCGGTGCATTTCAAGATAAAGCTCACCATCCCAAACCTCAAGATTTTTATTGTATTTAAGGTTCCTTTCAAGAAATTCGGCGCCGCCCATATGCTCTGTTTTTGGCATAACGGAAACCTTTTCAAAGCGGTGCATAAGCTCAATCATTTCCTCCGTACAGCCGGAGCCGCCGTCGCCATAGCCGAACATATTCATCGTTTGCCCGCCGAAATCCTTATCAATATAAGCATCCCAATTTTCCTGAATCTGGCTTGGCATATTCCAGGTGATAAAATGCGTTGGCGGAACGCAGGCAAGAACATCTGTGCCGTCAATCCCGCGCCAGATAAAATTATTGTGCGGAAAGCGGTTAGTGTCATTCCAAGTGGACATCTTATTTGAAACAAAATAATCGACGCCGCTCTTTTTCAAAATCTGCGGCAGAATCCAGGAATTGCCAAAAACATCGGGAAGCCAGGCATTATTAACCGTTTTGCCGAAAAGGCGCTTATAAGTCTGCTGGCCATATAAGCACTGGCGAACAAGGCTTTCTGCGCAAGGAATGTTGCAATCCGGCTCAATATACATTGCGCCAACAGGCTCAAACTGCCCTGAAGCAACCTTTTCCTTAAGCTCCTCCATAACCTCCGGATAATATTTTTCAAGCGTTTCATAGGTATATGGTTGGGTATGAGTGTATTTGAAATCGGGATATTTATCCATCAGGCGCAGCTGAATGAGCACCGTGCGCAGGTTTTTCTGCACTGCATGAATCCGGCGCCAATAATATGCAATATCCAGATGAGAATGAGCTATCAGCGCAACATCGCCGTTGCCCTTATAATTATCGTTTGCATAAATAGCCTCATTAATATACTGCTGCGCCTCGGCAACGCCCGTCAGCTCCTCTGCATCAAAATCAATGAGATTCATGGCGTTATTAAGCTCTTTATTAAGGAATGCCCTATAATCCTCATTAAACGCTTCGCTTCCGGCAATATCAAGCAGCAGCTCAAAATCCCAAACAAGATCCTGAACGGCGTGATTAACCGTGCAGATATAAGCGCCCTCAAAAATCTGGCGGCATCCGCGAACGGAAAGGCTTTCGGGATTGCGCTCATCATCGGGCTTGGAGCGGTTATAGCCCATCATTTCAAAATGAAGGGTTTTCTTATCATCAATATAAGGCGAAAGAAGCATTCTTTCACGGTTTGGATCAACGCCGCCGATATATTTTCCGTTAATCTTAACGCAGATTTCAGCTGCAGTTTTTAGAGAAAGCCAAAGTTCCTTGCCCTGCAGGCTCTTCGGAATATCAACATCAGCTCTGATGAAAGCGGTGCCGTCCGGAGTGAAATACATATCGCCTTTATTCAACGGGCGGTAATCCTCTGAATAATATTCAAACTCCATTTCCGCAACCTGGCGGGCATCGCGGATTTCAAGATTTTTGATTTCCCATTTTCCGGAATAAATATGCCTTTTAAGCCAGCCGAAGCGAAGCTCTGTCCATTCCTCCGGGCGCATTGAGCGCCTGACTACCTTTATATGTGCCACAGCTCAACCCCCCTAAACTTCCTGAAAATAAGGCTTTTTGCGAATTGCATTAACCTTAACGGTTTTGTTTAAATCTCTTTTAATCTCGCCCTCAATCCATTCAACGCAGCGGTGAAGAATTAAGCATTTTGAGCATTCGCCCCTGAAAACAACAGTTAGCACGCCGTTTTCAAAGGAAACAAACTCAATCCAGCCGCCATCGCCCTGAAGCTTTGGCTGTAAAACAGTTTCAACATAATTCTTGATTTTTTCCATTAATATATCCTCGCGTTTTGGGTTAATTAATTCGCGCTTTTAGCCATTAATAATTGAGTGCATAACCGCCTTGATATCGGCAAGGCGCTTTTCTGCATTTTCCTTAAACTCATCCTGAATGCTGTAATAAACCTTGATTTTAGGCTCTGTTCCGCTTGGGCGAACTGCCATCCAGGAGCCGTCATTCCAAATATATTTGAGCACGTTTTCCTTGGGCAAATCCTTTATTCCCTCGGAAAAGTCAATTATTTCCTTTAAGTCCTCAAAGAGCGCAGTGCCCTTGTTTCTGAACTGAGTCATAAGACTTTGGATTTTTTCAGCGCCATCCTTGCCCTTGAGCACAAAAGCATCAAGCGAATCAAGATAATATCCGTATTCTGCATAGATTTCATTAAGGCCGTCAATAAGGGTTTTGCCGTGATTTTTATACCACGCCGCCATCTGGCAGATGAGCATTGAGGAGACAACGGCATCCTTATCCCTTGCGTGAGTGCCTACGAGATAGCCGTAGCTTTCCTCATAGCCGATAACAAATTCCTGCTCGCCGCTGTCCTCATACTTATTAATCTTATCGCCGATATACTTAAAGCCCGTTAAGGTTTCCTCAACCTGAAGGCCGTATTTTCTGCCGATATTAGCGCCAAGCTCTGAAGTTACAATTGTTTTAACAAGGGTTGATTTAGGATTAAGGGTTGCCTTTTTCTGCTCCAGCACGAATTTAACAAGGAGCGCGCCGGTCTGATTACCTGTGAAAAGCACGAATTCGCCGTTTTCATCTTTAACAGCAATGCCTACTCTGTCACAATCAGGGTCTGTGCCGAGCACCAAATCAGCGCCGATTTCCTTTGCCCTTTCTATTGCAATTGTAAGAGCGTCCTTTTCCTCCGGATTAGGACTGCGCACGGTTGAGAAATTGCCGTCCGGCAGCTCCTGCTCTTTAACAACAGTTACATCAAGTCCTTGAAGCACACGGCGAACGGGGATATTGCCCGTGCCGTGAAGCGGGGTGTAAACAATCTTAAGATCTGATTTTTCCTCATAAAGGCTTTGGGTTTCAACTTCGGCAATGAAGGCGGAAAGGGTTTCCTCGCCAAGCATTTTGATATTATCGGAATTTTCAGAGCCAAATGGGATTGAGGTGAAATCGGTGATTTTATTAATCTCCTCAATCGCAGCCTTAGCATCCTCCGTGCAGAACTGGCAACCGCGGTTATCATAAACCTTATAACCGTTATACTCCTTCGGGTTATGGGAAGCGGTTATCATAACGCCCGCATTGCAGCCGAGATAAGCCGTGGTGAAGGAAAGCACGGGAACGGGCACGAGAGTTTTATAAAGGAAAACCTTAAAGCCCGAGGCGGCAAAAATGCCCGCCGCAGTTTTTGCAAAAAAGGAGGAATTATTGCGGCTGTCATATGCGAGGGCAACCTTGATTTCACCGCTGTATTTTTTCTTTAAATAATTTGCAAGGCCAAGGGTTGCTTTGCCGACGGTGTATTTATTCATTCGGTTTGAGCCTGCGCCCATAATTCCGCGAAGGCCACCTGTGCCGAAAGCAAGGTCTTTATAAAACCTATCCTCAATTTCTTTTTCATCATCGGCAATTGAAAGAAGCTCGGTTTTAGTATCCTCGTCTGCAAAGGAAAGCCACTGCTGGTATTTTTCCGAAAATGTCATAATAACGCCTCCAAAACTGATTTTTAATCAATGATTTCGCTTCATTATAGCATTAATACATTAATAATACAATAAAAATCTTTAACTTTTAAATAAAAAATGAGAGGTTTTTTATAACCTCTCACTTAAGCTTATTTATTAGTTTTCATCAACCTCAACAAATTGAACCTCCGTTGCATCATCCACATTATCAGTAATCGGGGTATAATCAACCTCCGTTGAGCCTTTTTCAGCCGCCTCATCATCAAGATGCTTTTTCACTTCTTTTGAAATAATTTTAACCTGAATATAACTGATTAATTCAACCGCCGCGAAAATGAGCAAACCTACGCCAATCAGTTGAACAAGCTTATCCTGCGTGTCAAACGGATTGGAAATTGCCANNAGGAGGCAACGGAAAGCAGCACCGTTAAAATCCAGGAGCGGTTTCTGCTGATAGCAACATAAACCGAGGTGAGCAAATCCGTTATGCCGCCGATCAGAAGCAGCAGGCCGATCAAAAACATAATTACAGCCATAATCTGCTGATAAGCAACGCATATGATAATGCCGGTTATGGCGGAGGTTATACCAAGAATAAGGGCAAAAAGCGAATCCTTCTTAACGAAATAGCCTATAATTCCGAAAAGGCCGCAGACGATTAACGATATGCCGATGAAAAACGCCGCATACGCCAGCATTTCACCCGGGAATGCAACAAGCAGAACGCCGAGAACAGCAGTGAATGCCATGATGATAATTGAATACTTTTTGATTGCAGATAAAAAATTACGCATAACAACGCCTCTCAAAGAAGGGGCAGTTTTAAAACTGCCCCCAAAGTTTTATTATTCAACATTGCTTTCCTCAATAATCTTTTGAGCAATATGCTCAGGGCAACGCTCATATCTTGCAAACTCTGTTGTGAAAGAGCCTCTTCCCTGCGTTATCTGGCGCATTGAGGTTGAGAAGGTTGCCATCTCTGCATCAGGAATTTCAGCAAGAATTTCCTGCATACCGTCACCAACCGGATTCATGCCGAGAACACGGCCTCTGCGCTTATTGATATCGCCGATAACATCGCCCATTGCATCATCATTGCAAAGAGTTTTAACGGTTGAAATCGGCTCAAGAATAATCGGCGAAGCCTTTGAAATACCTTCCTTGAAAGCAAGGGAAGCAGCCATCTTGAAGCTCATTTCACTTGAATCAACGGGGTGATAAGAGCCATCATAAAGGGTTGCCTTAACGCCTACCATCGGATAGCCTGCAAGCACGCCCTTATCCATGCATTCATTAAGACCCTTTTCAACTGCCGGGAAGAAATTCTTCGGAACAGAGCCACCAACGATTCTTTCAGCAAATTCAAGCCTTTCGCAATCGCAGGGCTCAAATTCAATGTGAACATCACCAAACTGGCCGTGGCCGCCGCTCTGCTTCTTGTGCCTGCCCTGCGCGGAAACCTTTGAGGTGATGGTTTCGCGGTAAGCAACCTTTGGAACGGAAAGAGTTACGTCAACGGAGAACTTGCTCTTAAGCTTTGCGATTGCAACATCAATCTGCTGCTCACCGAGACCGCTGATGATCTGCTGATGTGTTTCATTATTTGTTGTGAAGCGAAGTGACGGATCCTCCTCGCAAAGCCTTGAAAGACCGGAAGCGATTTTTTCCTCATCGCCCTTCTTAACTGCGTTAACAGCCATTGAATAGGTTGCGCCGGGAGTTGCCACGCCGTCTGCCTTAATAACCTTATCTGCAGAGCAAAGAGTGTCGCCCGTATTAAAGTTTGAAAGCTTAACAACTGCGCCGATATCGCCGGCAGGGATTTCGGAAGCCTCAAGCTGCTTTGCGCCGAACATGGTTACGATTTTGCCCATGCGCTCATCAGTGCCCTTATTAGCGTTATATGCAACTGTGCCCTGGGTGAGCTTACCGCTGAGAACCTTGAAGAAAGAAAGCTTGCCGATAAACGGATCTGCAACGGTTTTGAAGCAGATTGCAGCAAGCGGGCCGTTTGAATCGGGAACAAGCTCAATCGGCTCTTCATCGCAAATTGCATATTCGGATTTAGGAGCTGGGCAAACATCGGCAATGAAATCAAGAAGCTGATCGCAAGCCTCGCCTGTGATGCCGCTGAGCGCGAAAACAGGGATAATTGTGCCATCAGCAAGGCCGATTCTTACGCCCTTGATTTTATCCTCTGCAGTGAGCTCCTCGCCGGAGAAATACTTTTCCATAATCTCCTCATCGGTGCCGGCAACCGCCTCATTAAACACCTCAGTGATTGCATCAAAACGCGCCTGATCATCGGGAGCAAAAGCAACCTCTGTTGCCTTTGTGCCGTTATATGAATAAGCCTTACCTGTAAGCATATTATAATAGGAAGCAACCTTGCCCCCGGTGATAACAGGAATAACAACCGGGCAAACCATTGTGCCGAACTTGGCAACGATGCCGTTAAATGCCTTATAAAAATCAGCCCTTTCATCATCCATTTTTGTGGTGACGAAAATGCGCGCCATATTGCGCGAGCCGGCATTCTTGAATGCCTTTTCTGCGCCTACTGCAAGGCCGGAGCGGGAGGAAACAACGATGATTGCCGTATCGGCAGCACGAATACCCTCTGCCGCGCCCTCTTCAAAATCGAAAAGGCCGGGAGTATCAATAAAATTAATTTT
>DCTO01000082.1:16055-25654 GCA_002329285.1 Ruminococcaceae bacterium UBA1438 | reverse complement strand
ACACCTGTTCCCGGTGGGGTCGGCCCAATGACGATTTCCATGCTTATGCAGAACACTCTCACTGCCGCAAAAATCCAAAACGATGTTGAAAACAATTAAATAATTTTCACTAACGGGCGGTTAATTACCGCCCATTTATTGTGTAAAATTGATGTTGTTTATTTCATTTTGTTATGTTAATATATATTCGTCAATTATTTATATAATATATGGAGGATTTTGATTATGTTTGCTGATTATTATGATTCAATTGCAAAGGTTTCCGAAACCGATCAGGAGGTTGCTGATGCAATGGCGCTTGAATTAAAGCGTCAGCGTGAAAACATTGAGCTTATTGCTTCCGAAAATCTTGTAACCCCTCAGGTTATGGCGGCAATGGGAAGCGTGCTCACAAACAAGTATGCTGAAGGCCTGCCCGGAAAGCGTTATTACGGCGGCTGCCAGTATGTTGATGTTGTTGAGAAAATTGCAATTGAACGTGCTTGCAAGCTCTTTGGGGCAGGTTATGCAAATGTTCAGCCCCATTCAGGCGCTCAGGCTAACACGGCGGTGTATTTTGCACTTCTTCAGCCGGGTGACACTGTTATGGGCATGAGCCTTGATAACGGCGGTCATTTAACCCACGGCTCACCGGTTAACATCAGCGGCAAATATTTCAATTTCGTGCCTTACGGCGTTAATGATGAGGGTTATATTGATCTTGATGCTTTCGCAAAGCAGGTGAATAAGGTTAAGCCAAGGCTTGTTGTTGCAGGCGCTTCCGCTTATCCAAGAGAGATTGATTTCAAAACAATGGCTGAAATCGCTCATGCAAACGGCGCAATGTTTATGGTTGATATGGCTCACATCGCCGGCCTTGTTGCAGCAGGCCTTCATCAAAATCCCGTTCCTTATGCAGATGTTGTAACCACAACCACACATAAAACCTTAAGAGGCCCGCGTGGCGGTCTTATCCTTTGCAACAATCCTTTCCTTGCAAAGAAGCTTAATTCTGCTGTTTTTCCCGGCACACAGGGCGGCCCGCTTATGCACGTTATCGCCGGCAAGGCTGTTTGCTTCGGTGAGGCTCTCAAGCCGGAATTCAAGGAATATCAGCAGAGGGTTGTCAATAATGCCCAGGCGCTTGCAAACGGCTTAACAAAGAGAGGGCTTAATCTTGTTTCCGGCGGAACAGACAATCATCTCGTTCTTCTTTCTCTCATCGGCACAGGCGTAACAGGCAAGGAGCTTGAAAACAGGCTTGATGACGTTCACATCACGCTCAATAAAAACACTGTTCCGAATGAGCCGCTTTCACCGTTTATCACATCCGGCGTACGCATCGGCACTCCTGCCGCAACAACAAGGGGCCTTAATGAGGCTGATTTTGATAAGATTGCGGAATTCATTTATCTTGCGGTAACCGATTTTGATAATCAGAAGGAAAGCATCACAAACGGCGTTGCAGAACTTCTTGCAAAATATCCTCTTTATGAATAATTAAGTAATCGGCAGGGAGGGCGATTTTTCGCCTTCCCGTTAAATCGTTTTAAAAGGCGGTGATGAAATGAAAAGGCTTGCTGCAAAAATTCTTGAAATATGCTTAAACTGCCTCTATTTCTTCTTTAAACTGAAAAAATCGCAAAACAGAGTTGCCTTTATTTCACGCCAAAGCGAAACTCCGTCGCTTGATTTCCGTTATCTGATTGATGAGCTGAAAACAAATTATCCTCAGTATGAGGTTGTTGTGCTCTGCAAAATGATTCCGTCAGGGCTTGGCGGAAAAATCGGATATATCGGCGAAATGCTGCGCCAGATGAAAGCGCTTGCAACCTCAAAGGTTGTTGTGATAGACGGATATTGCATTCTCGTTTCAATGCTTCGCCACAAGAAAGATTTAAAGGTTATTCAGATCTGGCACGCTCTCGGCGCTTTCAAACGCTTCGGCAAATCAATCCTTGATAAGGAGGGCGGCAAGTCCTCCGCAACGGCGCAGGCATTTAAGATGCACAATAATTATGATTTCATTGCCACAAGCGGCGATAAATGCGTGCCCCATTTTTCAGAGGCTTTCGGACAGCCGGAAAAGAAATTCATCCCCATCGGCATTCCCAGAATGGATTATTTAACCGATGAAAATGAAAACAGTCGCATTAAAGCGGAAATTCTCAATGCATATCCCGCCCTCAATAACGGCAAGAAAAACATCCTTTACGTTCCCACCTTCAGGGATAATGAGGCGGACACGGCTGAGCTTCGCACCGCAACTCAGGCTCTGGTCAATCAGGTGAATTACAGCGAGTTTAATCTCATAGTCAAGCACCATGTGGTGGACACTAATCTTGAAGAAATCTATGTTGATTCCCGTATGAATGTTCAAACGGGGCAGCGTTTCACAGGCACGGATTTTATGGCGCTTGCCGATTTTTGCATAACGGATTACAGCTCCATTCTCTATGAAGCCCTTCTCAAGGAGCTGCCTGTTTATATCTATTGCTTTGACAGCAATAAATATATTGATGAGCGCGGCTTTTATATTGATTTCTGGCTTGATATTCCGGCGCTTTATTCAAAGAGCGCAAAGGGCATCTGCGATTTTATTTCGTCAAATCGAAGGGCCGATGAAAATAAGGAAGCCGCATTCAAGGCGGATTACGTTAACAAGAAATTTGAAAGCATAACCGGCGAATACGGCAAGCTCATTGATGAGCTTATCCGCGGAACTTACGATAACCGTTATAATTATAAATCTTAATTCTATGAAAAATTTAAAATCAGCCGTTTATCCTGCCTTGCAAAGGGCAAGATATGCGGGCTTCATTTCGCTTTTTGAAAAGGCGAAGTCAGCGCCGATGCAGCCTGATGCAGTTTTGATGTTTGCAACCTCAAAGGGCAGGCTCGGCGGCAATTTGCTGGCAATTAAAAATTATATAGAGAAAAATAACTTGCCGTTTAAAATCACGGCAATCACAAGCGAAAACCGCCCCGATGATAAGGCGCTTGCCGCCCTGATGGCTCAAAGCAAATTTATCCTTGTTGATGATTATGAGCCGCTTGTTTATGTTCTTAAGCTCCGCGAGGGGCAGCAGCTTATCCAGGTGTGGCACGCAATGGGCGCCTTTAAGCGCTTCGGCTATGGCAGGCAGTCCGCTGAAAAGGGCTCCTTAACGCACAAGAATTACACACGTGCAATCTGCTCCTCACCGGAGGTTGCGCCCATTTATGCTGAGGCTTTCGGTATTTCGCAGGATAAGATTGTTCCGCTCGGCTCGCCGAGAACGGATTTGTTCTTCGATGAGGCGTATGTTTCCTCTGCAAAAGAAAGGCTTTTTGAAAAGGAGCCAAGGCTGAAAGGTAAAAAAATCTGCCTCTTTGCGCCAACCTTCAGGGGGGATAACGTTAATGATGCCGCTTATCCCCAACAGTTTTTTGATGCTGGTGCGTTTGCAGATGCGCTTGGCAAGGATTGGGCAGTTATAATTAAAATGCACCCCTTTGTTAAAACGCCTGTAAGCATACCCGCTGCGGTTGAGGACAGAGTGTTTGATTTCGGTGATGAAAGGGAGATTAACGATATTCTCTTTATAACCGACGTGCTCGTAACGGATTATTCCTCCGTTATTTTTGAAAATGCAATTATCGGCAATGCGGCGGTTCTGTATGCTCCCGATTTGGCTGATTACAATAACGGGCGCGGCTTTTATTATGATTATTCCGCTTATTCCTGCGGCGAGGTTGTGTCCTCATTTGATGCACTTGCCGCGGCTGTTAAGCAGGCAACTGCCGATAATGAAAGAATGCTTGAATTTAAAAAACGCTTTGTTTCACTTTGCGACGGAAAATCATGCAAGCGCTTTGTTGATGAAATCCTGAAAAAGAGTTAATCTTATGAGTTATGAATTATCAGAAAAATTTGCAAGCCTGAAGCCCTCGGCCGTCAGGGAAATATTAAAGGTCACCAGTGAGCCCGGAATGATTGCCTTTGCCGGCGGCTCTCCCGATACTGCCGCTTTTCCCTGCAATGCTGTCAAAAGGCTCTCTGCTGAAATACTTGAGGAAAACCCCGTTTCTGCCTTGGTTTACGGTGTTTCGGAGGGTTATGAGCCCCTGCGCCAAACCGTTGCCAAATGGCTTAAGGAGCGCGAAAACGTCGGCTCCGATGATGATGCTGTCATCATAACTGCCGGTGGAACGCAGGTTATGGATATAACCACCAGGGTGCTCTGCTCCGAGGGGGACACGGTGATTTGCGAAAACCCCTCCTTCATCGGCTCGCTTAATTGTTTTCGCTCTCACGGGTGCAAGCTTGCCGGCGTTCCGATTGATGAGGACGGTATGAATATATCCGCTCTCAAAACTGCAGTGGCGGAAAACCCGAATGCCAAATTTATTTATACCATCCCGAATTTTCAAAATCCCGGCGGCACAACGCTAAGCCTTGAAAAAAGGCGCGCAATATATGAAATTGCAAGGGAAAATAATCTTGTTATTCTTGAGGATAATCCCTATGGCAATCTGCGCGTTGCAGGGGAGGATGTGCCCGCAATTAAAAGCATGGATGAGGACGGCATTGTTGTTTATGCAGGCTCGTTTTCAAAAATCCTTGCCCCGGGAATTAGGGTTGCCTATGCTGTTGTTCCAAAAAAAATTGCCCCTGCCTTCACAATTGGAAAGCAGGTTTCGGATGTTCACACCGGCGTGCTCAATCAGATGATTGTTTCGCGCTGGTTTGATGAATATGATGTTAATGCTCATATTGAAAGCATTAGGAAAATCTATCGCCGCAAGCTTAATCTGATGTGCGATTGCCTTGATGAGTATTGCCCTGAAATAAGCTATGTTCGCCCAGAGGGCGGCCTGTTTATCTGGGCAAAGCTTCCCGATAAGGCTGATATGCTTTCATATGTGAATGAGCTTATTAAGCAAAAAGTTGCCGTCGTTCCCGGCTCTGCCTTTATGGTGGATGACACTGCGCCGTGCAGCTATATCCGCCTAAATTTCTCAACCCCAAGCGATGAAAACATCATTAAAGGCGTTAAGATTATGGGCAACGTTTTAAAGAATTTTATTTAATGGAGATTATCTATGCAGGAAAATAACATTCAGCAAGAAAAAAGAAAAAGAAGCTTATCCTTAATTCAACCAACTTCTGTGCCGACTCTCGGCAATTATCTCGGCGCAATGAAGGGCTGGCCATCCTTCCAGCAGGAGTTTGACACGGTTTACGGAGTTGCAGATCTGCATTCAATCACCGTGCGTCAGGAGCCGCAGCAGCTTCGCAGGCAAACCAATGAGCTTTTTGCAATGCTGCTTGCTCTCGGCCTTGATCCGGAAAAGGGAATTGTGTTCGTTCAGTCCCAGGTGCCAACTCATGCGCAGCTTGCATGGCTGCTGAATTGCTACACCCAGTTCGGCGAGCTTTCAAGGATGACTCAGTTTAAGGATAAATCCCTTCAGCACAGTGATAACGTTAATGCCGGGCTTTTCACTTATCCCTGCCTTATGGCAGCTGATATTCTGCTTTATCAGGCTGATATTGTTCCCGTAGGTGCAGACCAAAAGCAGCATCTTGAAATAACGCGCGATATTGCAGAGCGCTTCAACGGCATTTACAGCAACGTTTTCACCGTGCCGGAGCCATATATTCCAAAGAGCGGCGCCAGGGTTATGAGCCTTCAGAATCCCACCGCTAAAATGAGTAAATCAGACCCCAATCCAAAGGGCGTGGTTTATCTTACCGATGCACCCGAAACCATTATGAAAAAGTTTAAATCCGCAGTTACAGACAGCGAGATGAGCGTTCGTTATGCAGACGGCAAGGACGGCATTAATAATCTCATGACGATATATTCCGTTATCACGGGAGACAGTTTTGAAAAAATCGAAGCTGATTTTGCCGGCAGGGGATACGGCGATTTCAAAAAGGCAGTCGGCGAGGCTGTTGTTGAGGAGCTGCGCCCCGTCCAGGAAAGGTTTAATCAGTTTATTGGCGATAAGGCTTATCTTGAGGAATGCCGCAAAATGGGCGCTGAAAGGGCAATGCGCATCTCAAGCCGCACTCTTGATAAGGCAATGAAAAAAATCGGCTTTCTTCAGAAATAAGGTTTAAGCTATGAATAAAAAATCGTTAAAAATTGTAATCGCCGTGCTTGTTGTTGCAGTGCTGGCGGTTGCCGCTTTTGCCGGCTATTCTTATATTTCGGCTGATATTAACGGCACTCAAAAGGGTGATGCCGTTGATTACACTCTTGTTATCGAGCCCCAGGATTTTGAATATCAGGTTGGGCAAAAGCTGATGAATAACGGCATTGTTATTGATGATTCGGTGTGGACAATGTGGCTGAATAAGCATTATCCCGATTTAACCTACATCAATGGCGAATATTATCTCAATACGAACATGAGCTATGAGGAAATTGCGCAGAAGCTTCAGAATCCGGATGTCAGCCATCAGCTTGTTTCCGTTGTTATCCCTGAGGGCTACAATGCTTTTGATATAGCTAAAACGCTCTCTGAAAACGGCATTTGTGAGGAAGCGGATTTTTATTCCGCAATCTCAACCGCAGAGGGCTATGATTATGAATGGCTTGCAGATTTTCCGGCTGATAATGAAAACATCGGCTTCATTTTAGAAGGCTTTCTTTTCCCCGCAACCTATGATTTAGGGCTTAACACCCCTGCGAAAGAGGTTGTTGATAAAATGCTTGATGCCTTTGATTCCCGCCTTTCGGATAAAATGCTTTCCTATTGCAGTGAGAATGATATGAGCCTTTATGAATTCATCACGCTCTGCTCAATCGTTCAGGAGGAGGCGCTCACACCGGATAGTGCGGAGAATATTGCATCCGTGCTTGTTAACCGCCTTAACAGCGGCACAAAGCTTCAGTGCGATGTAACATATTTTTATGCAAAGGCGCTGCTTGATTACGGCTTTTCACAGCAGGTTTATGATTCTTATTACACCTATCGCTGCGAGGGCTTGCCAAGCGGGCCGATAACCAATTCTGGTATGGAGGTTGTTAACGCCGTTATCAATCATCCCGAAACGGATTATGTTTTCTTCTTCTCCGATCTTGAGGGCGAATTTCATTTCGCCTCCACCTCGGCGGAATTTGAAAGCTTAAAGCAGCAATACCCCTGGAAATAACAGTTATATGATTAAACAAAGGATTTGATACTATGTCTAAATGGGATAAGGATTATCTTGATTTATGCCGCCGTATTTTAAGCGAGGGCGTTGAGGTTGAAAACCGCACGGGAATTAACACAATTAAGGTTCCTTCACATCATTTTCATTTTGATCTCGGCGAGGAATTTCCGATTTTAACCACAAAGCAGCTGTTTATAAGGCAGGCTGTTCTTGAAATGCTCTGGATTTATCAGGCGCAGTCAAACGACGTTCGCTGGCTGCAGGAGCGCGACGTTAAAATCTGGAACGAATGGGAAATAGACGATGAGGGCGTATGGCACGCAACGCAGATGCTTCCCGATGAAAACGGCAGGCTTGTTAAGCAGGAGGTACACAGNNCAGGAGCGCGATGTTAAAATCTGGAATGAATGGGAGATTGATGAAGAGGGCATTTGGCATGCAACCCAAATGTTGCCGGATGAAAACGGAAACCTCGTTAAGCAGGAGGTTCATAAAAATTTCGGCAAGGAATATGCCCACACCATCGGCACGGCTTACGGCTATATTGTGCGCAAATTCGGGATGACTCAGGATTTGATTGATAAAATCAAAAATCATCCTGAGGACAGGCGCATGCTTATGACGCTCTGGCAGAATGATTATCTTGAAACCGCGGTGCTTCCCAGCTGCGTCTGGAGCAGCGAATGGGATGTTACAAACGGCAGGCTTAATTGCTGGGTTCATCAGCGCTCATGCGATGTTCCGCTCGGGCTTCCGTTTAATGTAACCCAGTATGCAGTGCTGCTTTCAATGCTTGCGGCAACCTGCGGCTTAAAGCCCGGCACAATTGATTGGAGCATTAAGGATGCCCACATTTACGTTAATCAGGTTGATGGCATTAAGGAGCAAATCCGCCGCATGGATGAGATTGGCGATCTGCCTGCTCCCAAGCTTTGGCTTAATCCGGAGGTTGATGATTTCTTCAAGTTTGATAACAGCAGGGATTGCAAGGATGTTAAACTGATTGATTACAATCACCTGGGCAAAATTTCCTTCCCAATCGCGCAATAATATCGTAGGGGCGGATATCATACGCCCGCCAAAATATGCAGGTGAAAAGTTATGAGTATTTCCGTTATCGCCGCAATCGGCAAAAATTATGAGCTTGGAAAGAATAATGATTTAATCTGGCATTTTAAAGCCGATATGAAATTTTTTAAGGAAACCACTATGGGCGCTGCCGTGATTATGGGCAGAAAAACCTATGAATCGCTTCCAAAGCTTCTTCCGGGCAGAAAAAATATTATCATCACCCGTGCAGAGGGCATGGAGGTTGAGGGCGCGCATTTCGTTAACGGAGTTGGCGAGGCGCTGCTTGAAGCAGGAAATGATGAGGCGTTTATCATCGGCGGAGCTTCCGTTTATGCCGCTTATCTTCCGATTGCGGATAAGCTGTATCTCACGGAAATTGATGCCGAATGCCCTGATGCAGAGGTGTTTTTCCCCCGTTTTGATAAGGATTTGTTCACCCGCGCCGTGCTTGCGGAAAACGAGGAAAACGGCATCCGCTTCACCCATGTGCTTTATGAAAGAAAATAATTAATAATTTTTGTTGACAAAAGGGAAATCTTGTGTTAATATATTTGCACAACAAAGAAGAGCATTAATCCCGCTCTCCCCTTCAGCAAGGCAAAAAGGGCAATATTTCATTAATGATTTATTGAAGTGCGGGCATTTTGTGCTCGCACTTAATTTATTATGTGAGGTGTTTTTTATCAGCAAGGAAGCTCCGCAGCTTAACGGCGAAATCAAAGATAAGGAACTGCGCGTTATCACCGCAGACGGCGAGCAGCTTGGCATTATGAGCGCAAGGGATGCGCTTGCCGAGGCTGAAAAAAGAGGGCAGGATTTGGTTAAAATCGCTCCCCAGGCAAAGCCGCCCGTTGCAAAAATTATGGATTACAGCAAGTTCCGCTATGAGCAGTCAAAGCGCGAAAAGGAAAATCGCAAAAAGCAAAAAACTATTGAAACAAAGGAAATCCGCCTTTCGCTCAATATTGATATCGGCGATTTTAACACAAAGGCCAATCAGGCCAAAAAGTTTCTTTCAAAGGGCGATAAGCTTAAGGTTTCAATTCGCTTAAGGGGCAGGGAAATGGCTCATGCCGATCTCGGCGTCAAGAATATGGAACGCTTTGTTGAGGCGCTCGGCGAGGATATTGTTGTTGATAAAGCACCAAAGCTTGAGGGCAGGCAGATTTTAATGTTTGTTTCCTCAAAGGCAAGTAAGTAATTTTATATTGGAGGAATAAATTATGCCAAAGATTAAAACACACAGCGGCGCAAAAAAGCGCTTCAAGGCAACCAAGAGCGGTAAGGTTAAGCGTGCTCATGCTTACACCTCTCACATTCTCACTAAAAAGTCAACCAAGCGCAAGAGAAATCTTCGCAAAACAACTGTTGGTGATGTAACAAACCAGAAGCAGATGAA
>DCTO01000082.1:0-16050 GCA_002329285.1 Ruminococcaceae bacterium UBA1438 | reverse complement strand
TAATTAAGTTATGGCAAGAATTAAGGGCGCTATGGCCACTCGTAAAAGAAGAAAGAAAGTTTTAAAGGCAGCTAAGGGCTATTACGGCAGCAAGCATCGCCTTTTCAAAACCGCAAAGCAGGCTGTTATGAAGAGCGGCCAGTATGCGTATATCGGCAGAAAGCAGAAGAAGAGAGAGTTCCGCAGAATCTGGATTTCAAGAATTTCTGCTGCCTGCAAGCTTAACGGCATCAATTATTCATCATTTATGAACGGCCTCAAGAAGGCAGATATTCAGCTTAACAGAAAGATGCTTTCAGAGATTGCTATTGCAGATCCTGAGGGCTTCAAGAGCCTTGTTGAGACTGCAAAAGACGCTTTAGCATAAATTAAATAAAGTGTATCAAAAGAGAAAGAAAAAATTTTTCTTTCTCTTTTTTATTTTTGTATTGCACTTTTAATCAATATAATGTATTATAATTTATATCTTATTATATGTGGTTTTCTTAAACATAAATAATGCGGAGTACATCCGTGAATAAAAGCCGAGGGTCGGTATGGAAAAAATCACAAGCAAAGCAAACAGTTTAATAAAAGAAACGGCGAAGCTTTTCACCTCACGCAAGGCAAGATATGAAAATCAGAAATTTGCTTTGGAGGGTGCAAGGCTTTGCTTTGATGCCGTTAACTCCGGTTATGAGCCTGATGTGCTTCTGTTCACGCAGGAGCTTTGGCAAAAATATCCCGATGAGATTGAAAAAGCCTGCGCCATTTCAAAACGCACGGCAGTGATTTCCTCAGAAATTGCCGGAAAGCTTTCGGAAACGCAAACCCCGCAGGGCGTTTTTGCAGTGTGCGGCATGAAGCCGTTTGCAAAGGCAGCAGAGCCGGGCAAAAAATATATTGCGCTTGATGGCTTGCAGGATCCTGCAAATCTTGGCGCAATTATCAGAACGGCGGAGGCGCTTGGCATCAGCGGCGCGATTCTCTTTAACTGCTGCGATGCATATAATCCAAAGGCGCTCCGTGCCGCAATGGGAAGCTCACTTCGCCTGCCGATGATTATTTCAAATAATCTTGCAGAGGATATTAATAGCCTTAAAGAACAGGGCTTTTCCGTTTATGCCACCGTGCCGGATAGCGAAGCAACGGATATAACAAGGATTGACTTTCCCGCTTCCTCTGTTTGCGTTATCGGCAATGAGGGGAACGGAATATCGGCAGAGGTTAAGGCGGCGTGCAGTGAGTTTATCACAATCAACATGCTCGGCAGGGCGGAAAGTCTTAATGCCTCCATGGCAGGCGCGATTGCAATGTGGGAAATGCTGCGATGAGTAATAATGTGCTTTATTGGCTCTGGCTTCAGAATGCGCTCGGCGCAGGGGCGGAGCTCAGAGAGGCAATTGAATATTTCGGCGGTGCAAAGGGTATATATGATGCAGATGAATATTCCCTCAAATTCAGCGGAATTTTTAATCCCAATCAGGTTTTGGCGCTTTGCAATAAATCGCTTGGCAAGGCAGAGGATATTCAAAGCCTCTGCAAGCTTCATGGTTGGAGCATAATTGATTTTGAGGATGCAGATTATCCTCAGCGGCTTGCAGATATTGCAAATCCGCCTGCAGTGCTTTATGTTGACGGCAATTTGCCGAGCGTTGACGATAATCTTTTCATCTCCATCGTTGGCGCACGCAAGGCAAGCGATTATGCCGTTAAGGCAGCGGAGATTATGAGTCGCGGCGTTGCAGAGCATGGAGCGGTTGTTGTTTCCGGCGGCGCTCTCGGCGTTGATTCTGCGGCGCATAACGGCGCAATTCTCTGCGGCGGCAAAACCGTTGCGGTGCTCGGGTGTGGCTTTGGCGTTAATTATCTGATGTTCAATCAGCCTTTGCGTGATGCAATAAGAAATAATGGCGCGCTGATAACGGAATTTCCTCCGTTCACGCCCGCGTCTAAATACACCTTCCCGATAAGAAATCGAATCATCAGCGGCATTTCGCTTGCGGTGCTTGTTGTTGAGGCCGGCGTTAAAAGCGGCAGCCTGATAACCGCCCGTTATGCAATGGAGCAGGGCAGGGAGGTTTTTGCAATTCCGTGTTCAATTCTTGAGGATGCCTTTTCCGGCACAAACCGCCTGATTGATGACGGCGCTTCGGTTGCCACGAAGCCTCTGGATTTGCTTTATCCGTTTGCCCGGCAGTTCGGAATAAATATCGGCAAGGTTAAATCCGTTTCGCAGCTGATGAAAGCAAAGCCGAAAAGGGAAGCAAATTTTGCTTCTGATGAGTCAAAAAGGTATTTCTTTGAAAATAATTCCGAAAGCAGAAGCCTTCGCGGCAAACGGCAAAATGCCGCCGCCTCGCTTTCGGGCGATAATCTTGCAGTGTATAACGTCCTCACACAGGAGCTTATGCACATTGATGAAATAACTGAAAAAGCAAAGCTGCCGCTTGGCAGCGTTTTAGCGGCCCTCACAACGCTGGAGCTTATGGATCTTGCGCAAAGCGCCGGGGGCAAAAGATATAAACTATCCTGAAAGGAAAAAATAAATGTCTAAACTTGTTATTGTAGAGTCGCCTGCAAAGGCAAAAAACATTAAGGGCTATCTCGGCAAGGGCTATGAGGTTATTGCCTCAATGGGTCACGTCCGCGATTTGCCGTCAGCAAGGCTTTCGGTTGATGTTGATAATAACTTTGAGCCAAAGTATGCCGTAATTAAGGGTAAGGAAAACTTTGTTAAGGATTTAAAGAAAAAGGCTGATAAGGCTGATTACGTTTATCTCGCAACCGACCCTGACCGTGAGGGCGAGGCAATCAGCTGGCATCTTGCAACCCTGCTTGATCTTGATCTTGATGAAAAAAACAGGGTCACCTTTAATGAAATCACAAAGCATGGCGTGTCAGAGGGCATGAGCAATCCGCGCTCAATCGATATTGATCTGGTTGATGCTCAACAGGCCCGCCGTATTCTTGACAGGCTCATCGGCTATAAGCTTTCTCCTTTCATCGGCCAGAAAATCAGAAGAGGGCTTTCCGCCGGCAGAGTTCAGTCCGTTGCCCTCCGCCTTGTTGTTGACAGGGAGGAGGAAATCCGCGCCTTTAAGCCTGAGGAATACTGGTCAATCGATGCAAAATTCACAAATCCTCCGGGCAAAAAGGTTTTCGGCGCTGCGATTTACAGCAAGTCAGGCAAAAAGCTCAAAATTGAGAATAAAGAGCAAAGCGATGCCATTCTTGCAGAGCTTGAAAACGAAAGCTATGTCGTTTCCTCTGTTAAGAAAGGCTCAAGAAAAAAGAGTCCAACGCCGCCGTTTAACACCTCCTCACTCCAGCAGGAGGCTTCGCGCCGCCTTTCCTTCCAGGCAAGGCGCACGATGAAGGCTGCGCAGGAGCTTTATGAGGGCCTTGATGTTAAAGGCGTCGGCACTCTCGGTCTTATCACCTATATGAGAACGGATTCGCTCCGTATTTCCGATGAGGCAAGGGCAGAGGGTAATAAATATATCCGTGAAACCTATGGCGAAAAATATCTCCCCAAAAAGCCGAGATATTATAAAACCAAGGGCAATGTTCAGGATGGGCACGAGGCAATCCGCCCGTCTGTTCCAAGCATCACCCCGGATATGATTAAAGGCTCGGTTACAACTGATCAGTATAAAATCTATAAGCTTATTTGGGAGCGCTTCATCGCTTCGCTTATGGAAAGCTGCCTTCAGGAAACCGTTAAGGTTGAAATCACTGCCGGCGATTATATCTTCACCACCTCGGGCTACACGGTTAAGTTTGACGGCTTTACCGCGCTTTATGAGGAATCAAAGGATGATGCAAAGGATGAGGATTCTGCTCCGCTGCCTCCGCTTGCGCAGGGCGATGAGCTTAAGCTGAAATCCATTCTCAGCAATCAGCATTTCACACAGCCGCCGGCAAGATACACTGAGGCAAGCCTTATTAAGGCGCTGGAGGAAAACGGCGTCGGCAGGCCTTCAACTTATGTAACAATCACCTCAACCATCGTTCAGCGTGAGTATGTTAAGCGCGAGGGCAAACAGTTTGTTCCGACAGAGCTTGGCGAGGCTGTAACAAAGCTGCTTGAGGATAAAATGCCCAATATCGTTAACGTTAAATATACCTCCAAAATGGAGGAGGATCTTGATAAGATTGACAGCGGCGATAAGGATTATATAGAGATGATCAGGCTCTATTATGATGATTTTGAAAAGCCGCTTGAAAAAGCCAAAAAGGATATGCAGGGCGTTAAAATTAAGCTCAAGGAAGAGGAAACCGATGAGGTTTGCGAAAAATGCGGCAGAAATATGGTTGTTAAGGTTGGCCGCTTCGGAAAATTCCTTGCCTGCCCGGGTTACCCGGAATGCAAAAACACAAAGCCGCTTGTGCTTAAAACAAAGGCAAAATGCCCTGAATGCGGCGGCGATGTGATTGAAAAGAAAACCAAGAGGGGCACATCCTTCTACGGCTGTTCAAATTATCCCGCCTGCAATTTTATGACTTGGGATCTTCCAAGCGATGACGTTTGCCCCAATTGCGGCAAATCACTCTTCAGGCGCAAGGGCAACGTCCTTTATTGCCCGGACACGGAGGGCTGCGGCTTCACAAAGCCCGTTTCAAGAAAGAAATCATAACATCGGCTTATTTGCCTTTGAGGTTTAAATGAAATTTAAAGTTATCGGCGCAGGGCTTGCGGGCTGTGAAGCAGCCTGGCAGCTTGCTCAAAGGGACTTTAAGGTGTTCCTTTATGAGCAAAAGCCGCTCAAAAAATCCCCTGCGCATAAATCAGATTTGCCTGCAGAGCTGGTGTGCTCAAATTCCTTAAAAGCGGCAAGGCTTGATTCAGCCGCCGGCCTTTTGAAGGAGGAGATGGCGCGCCTCGGCTCGCTGCTTGTTCCGATTGCGCGTGAATGCGCGGTTCCGGCAGGCGGCGCTCTTGCGGTGGACAGGGATTTGTTTTCCGCAGCGGTTGCAGATAAAATCAAAAACCATCCGAACATTGAATATATCACCGAAGAGGTTGAAAGCGTTGATGAATCGCCTGATGTAATCACTGTCATTGCAACCGGGCCTCTAACCGATGGCAAAATGAGCGCTGCCGTGCAAAAGCTCTGCGGCAATTATCTCTCTTTTTATGATGCTGCCGCCCCGATTATTACGGCGGACAGCGTTGATATGAGCATAGCCTTCGGCGCCTCAAGATATGAGCGCGGCGGGGATGAGGATTATCTCAATTGCCCCTTCACTAAAGAAGAGTATGAGGCGTTTATAACAGAGCTTGTTAACGCTCAGGGCGCAGTGCTTCATGATTTTGATGTCTATGAGGGCTGCATGCCGATTGAAAAGCTTGCAAAGCGCGGGCTCGATGCCCCTCGCTTCGGGCCGATGAAGCCGGTGGGATTAATCAATCCTGCAACCGGTCATAGGCCATGGGCGTGCGTTCAGCTCCGCCGTGAAAACAGTGCGGGCACGATGTTCAATCTTGTCGGCTTTCAAACCAATTTAAAATTCGGAGAGCAAAAACGCGTCTTTTCAATGATACCCGGTCTTCAGAATGCGCAGTTTGTGCGTTATGGCGTAATGCATCGCAATTCCTTTTTGGATTCGCCCCGTGTGTTAAACAGGTATTTTCAGCTGAAAGCGCAGCCAAATGTGTTTTTTGCCGGGCAGATAACGGGTGTTGAGGGTTATATGGAATCTGCCGCTTCCGGAATCATTGCCGGCATAAACGCAGCGAGGCTTGCGCAGGGCAGGGCGCTGTTTTCTCCGTCAGAGCTCACGATGATTGGCGCTCTTTCGGCTTATATCAGTGATGAAAGCGTCAAAAACTTTCAGCCCATGGGCGCAAATTTCGGCGTGCTTGCTCCGATTGAGCCTAAAATCAGGGATAAAAAGGAGCGCTATGCCGCAATTTCCCAAAGGGCGCTTGCTGCCCTTCAAAAGGATATCAACCTGCTTTCGGCTGATGAATAATTAACAGGAATTATGAAATGAACACTAATTTAGATGAATTTGAAAATCTGATTAAATATAAGTTCAAAAACAGAGAGCATCTGCTTGAGGCATTAACTCATTCCAGCTATGCAAATGAAAACAGAAATGAAAGAGAATGCAATGAAAGGCTTGAGTTTTTGGGGGATTCGGTTGTTTCAATCATTTCCTCAAAACTGCTTTTTGAGCGCTTTCCCGAAACCCCGGAGGGAGAGCTTTCAAAAATCAGATCAGGCCTGGTTTGCACAGCCTCTCTTTCCTCCTTTGCAGATAAAATCTCTCTCGGCAATTATCTTTATCTCGGTAAGGGAGAGGAGCATAGCGGAGGCAGGCAGCGCAAATCAATTCTTGAAAATGCGTTTGAGGCTGTCTGCGGCGCGATTTATCTTGACGGAGGCCTTGATTCGGCGGAGCGCTTTGTTCTTCCGTTTCTCACGGATGCGCTTGATAATCATCATATAAGCTTTAAGGATTATAAAACCCTGCTTCAGGAGGTTGTTCAGCAAAATCATGATGAAACGCTGAATTATGTTATAGTCGGCGAAAGCGGCCCTGATCACGATAAGAGGTTTGAGGTTGAGGTGCATCTCAATTCAAACGTTATCGCAAGGGGAATCGGAAGAAGCAAAAAACAGGCGGAACAGGAGGCGGCAAGGGAAGCCTTGCAGTTAATGGGAATATGAGAAAAAGCAATATTTCAATATTCGTTCCTCATATAGGCTGCCCGTGCCAATGCTCTTTTTGTAATCAGAAAACCATAACGGGGCAGATCACCGCTCCGAGCGCGCAGGATGTTAAAAACACGGTTGAAACCGCGATTAACAGCAATAAGGATAATAAATTTGAATATGAGATTGCGTTTTTCGGCGGCTCTTTCACTGCGATTGAAAGGGAATATATGCTCTCCCTGCTTGAAGCGGCAAAGCCTTATGTTGAAAGCGGCGCCGTTAAGGGAATCAGAATTTCAACCCGCCCGGATGCAATTGATAATGAAATCCTTGATTTGCTGAAGTCTTACGGCGTAACGGCAATTGAGCTCGGCGCGCAAAGTATGAATGATAAGGTGCTTGCGGCAAATCTTCGCGGCCACACGGCCAATGATGTCAGAGCAGCGGCGGCGCTTATCAAGAAAAAGAATTTTGAGCTGGGTCTTCAGATGATGACGGATTTATATTCCTCCAGCAGGGGAATTGATTTTGCCACAGCGCGTGAATTCGCAAAGCTAAAGCCGAAAACGGTTCGGATTTATCCCACCGTCGTTTTGAAAGGCACTTATCTTGCAGAGCTTTTTGAAAGTGGGGAATACACGCCCGCGCCGCTCAAAAAAACGGTTGCGCTCTGCGCAGAATTGGCAGAATTTTTTGAGGAACATGAAATTGAG
Organism: Ruminococcaceae bacterium UBA1438; assembly: GCA_002329285.1. Taxonomy (GTDB): domain Bacteria; phylum Bacillota; class Clostridia; order Oscillospirales; family Acutalibacteraceae; genus Eubacterium_R. The sequence continues at coordinate 8,693 of DCTO01000082.1, read as the reverse complement.
GTTATCCGCATCGGGCTTCACGCAAATGAGGATATAAAAAACAATATGCTTGCCGGCGGCTATCACGAGTCCCTCGGAGAAATGGTAATCTCAAAAATGATGTTTAATCAGATTGTTAAAAATCCTCCCGGAAAATATAAGGTTTATATAAATGAAAAATCAATTTCAAAATTAATCGGCAACAAAAAATCAAACATCATTGCGCTTCGTGAAGCGGGATATGAAATTGAAATCAAATTTTATTCCGTGCTGAAGCCCAATGAATTGAGGGTAGTTTAAATGGTTTTAAGAACACTGGAAATGCAGGGCTTCAAGTCCTTCCCTGATAAAACAGAGCTGAATTTCGGCAAGGGCATCACTGCCGTTGTCGGCCCAAACGGCTCGGGCAAAAGTAATATTTCGGATGCGGTAAGGTGGGTTCTCGGCGAAACCTCAACCAAGAATCTGCGCGCCTCAAAAACAGAGGATGTTATCTTCGGCGGCACCTCTGCCAGAAAGGCAGTCGGCTTTGCCCAGGTGCAGCTCACTCTTGATAATAGCGACGGCACTCTGAAGGATAAGGGCGAAATCGTAACCGTAACAAGGCGTTATTACCGCAGCGGCGAAAGCGAATATAAGATTGACGGTGAAAACGTCCGCCGCCGCGATATTCATGAGCTGTTTATGGACACCGGTCTCGGTGCGGACGGCTATTCAATGGTCGGCCAGGGCAAGATTGATTCAATCATCTCCGCCAAGAATGAAGACAGGAGAGAGCTTTTTGAAGAGGCCGCCGGAATTTCCCGCTTCCGCCATAAGAGAACCGATGCCCAGCGCAGATTGCTTCAGGCGCAGGAAAATCTTGTTCGCCTGCTTGATATTCTCGGCGAGCTTGAAAGCAGAGTCGGCCCCCTTAAACATCAAAGCGAAAAAGCGGCAAAATTCTTGGAGCTTTCCGGCGAAAAGAAAAATCTTGAAATCGGCGTCTGGATTAATAAAATTAATAAATTCACAAATGACCTGCGTGAGCAGGAGCATAAAATTGATGCGGCAAATGCGTCTTATGAAATCTGCGAAAATGAATTAAAGCAGATTGAAGCTGAAATTGAAGAGGTTTTGGAGGGCGTTGCCAAAATCAACACGGAGATTGAGGAAATCCGCCTCGGCGGCGCTTCCTATGAGGAGGAGGCTCTGCGCAGAGAGGGCGAGGCTTCCGTGCTTGAGGCAACACTCGGCCATAATAATGAAACCATTGAAAGGCTGAAAAACGATATCTCTGATGCGGATAAGGGCAATGCTTCAATAGATGAGCAGATTGCGCAAAAGGAAGCCCTTATTGCAGATAATGAGAAAAAATCTGCCGAGCAAAGGGAAAGCCTTGCAAGGCTCACGGAGGAGGAGCAGGCGCTTCTCGCCTCGAATGCAGAGCTTTCACGCCTTTCTGCAGAGGTTAATCAAACCATTGCGGGGCTGACTTTGAAGCTTTCAGACAGCCGCGTTAAGGCTTCGCAGGCGCAGTCCAGTATTGATGAGATTGAGGCGCGCAAGGGAACTGTTGATGAAAGCCTTGACGCTCTTGATAAGGATATTAAGGCGGAGGAGGCCCGCAAGGCTGAATCAGAGGCTAATCTCAAATTCCTGAATGACAGGATTGATGAATATAATAATTCTCTCGGCGGTTATCAGCTCAAGCTGAAATCAAAAACCGAAAAGGCTGATAAGCTTAAGGAGCAGGCTGAAAAGGCAGAGCGTCTCTTTGCCGAAAAACAGCAACGCGCAAAAATGCTTTCCGATCTTGAAAAGAATATGGAGGGCTATTCGGGTGCGGTTAAAGCGGTCATCAGGCGCTCGGAGGCAAGGCAGCTTGGCGGCATTCACGGCACGCTCTCCCAGCTTATTCAGGTTGATAATGAATATTCAACCGCAATTGAGGTTGCGCTCGGCGCTGCAATGCAGAATATTGTCACCTCAACAGAGGCGGATGCAAAGCGCGCAATTTATTATCTTAAGGATAATAAGCTTGGCCGGTGCACCTTCCTGCCAATTTCAAATATTAAGGGCAGATCCCTTGATGAAAAGGGGCTCGATGAAAATCTCGGTTTTATCGCAATTGCTTCCGATCTGGTTGATTGCGATAAGAAATATAAAGAAATCGTCAGCAATTTGCTTTCCCGCGTTGCCATCGTTGATGATATGGATAGCGCTATCGGAATTGCAAAGAAATATAAAAATCGCTTCAAAATCGTAACGCTTGATGGCCAGGTATTTAATGCCGGCGGCTCAATGGCGGGCGGCAGCGCCGCAAAGGGCGCAGGTATTCTTTCCCGCGCCAATATGATTGAGGAGCTTCAGCAGGAGGCTGAAAAACTATCAAAAGAGGCTGAAAAGGCAACTGCTGATTTCAAAGCAGCACTTGAGGAGGCAAACCGCGCCGCTGCAGAAATGCAGGCTGCGGAGGCTGATATGCTCACCGCCAAAGAGGATATTATCCGCGCTCAGGGCGAGGATAAGCTACTTGAGGACAGGCTTTCAACTCTCAATTCCCAGCGTTCTGCGCTTGCATCGGAAAAGGAAAACGCCGATGGCAGAATTCTCCTTTTCAAAAAGGTGCTTGAGGAAAATGAAACGCTTTCTTCAGATATCCAAAAGCAGATTGATGCCGCAGATGAAAGCCTTTCAAAGGCAAGCGGCGATGCGCAGGAGCTTGCCGAAAAGCGAGAGGCGCTCCGCTCAAAGGAGGAGGAAATTAATTTAAGCCTCGTTTCTCTTGCAAGGGATACGGAGGCCGCAAGGATTTCCGCTGATGAGCTTCGCTTCAGAAAATCCTCACAGAGCGACAGGGTTAAGTCAATCGCAGAGGAGGTTTCCCTCCTTGAAGAAAAAAATGAAAACCTGCTTGCTTCAATAAATGATATCAAAAATCAGGCGCAGGAGCTCCGTGAAAAGGCAAAGGGCTCCGGAGCAGAGGCAAATGCGCTTATTGAAAAGCGAGATGGCTTTGATAAGCGCTCCGCAGAGCTTCGCCTGCTTGAAAGAAACAAGGGGCAGGAAAGGGAAAAGCTTTCCGCAGAGCTTGTTCGCCTTGATGAACGCAAAATCGCAATGCGCAAGGAATATGATGAGCTTAATGATATGCTCTTTGAGCAGTATGAGCTCACAAGGCGCGAGGCAGAGGCGCTTAATATTCAGATCGAGGATATGACCGCCGCAAAGAAAAGGCTTCATGAAATCAAGGTTGAAATCAAAAAACTCGGCTCAATCAACGTTGGCGCTATTGATGAATATAAAGAGGTTTCAGAGAGATACGAATTTCTCAAGGATCAGATTGATGATATCGAAAAATCAAAGGCAGAGCTTGAGCGCATCATTGATGATTTAACCTCGTCAATGAGCGAAAAATTCCTTGTTCAGTTTAAGAAAATCAATGAGGAATTCAAAACCTGCTTCTCTGATTTCTTCGGCGGCGGCAAGGGCGAAATTATTCTTGAGCAGCCCGACAACTGCCTTGAAAGCCCGATTGAAATTAAAATTCAGCCCCCCGGCAAATCGGTTCAGAACATTAATCTTTTCTCCGGCGGTGAAAAATCGCTTGCCGCAATGGCGCTGCTTTTCAGCGTTTTGAAGGTTACTCCGGCTCCGTTTTGCATTTATGACGAGGTTGAGGCGGCGCTTGATGACGTTAATGTTGAGCGCTTTGCAAAATATATGCGCAGAATGACTGATAAAACCCAGTTCATTTCAATAACTCACCGCCGCGGCACTATGGAGGAGGCAGATATCCTCTATGGTGTAACGATGCAGGAAAAGGGCGTTTCAAAGCTACTTGAGCTTCAGTCTGCAGAGCTTGCAGAGCAAATGGGGCTTGAGGCGTAAAATAATTACATAAAGGTTTAGTTATGGGAATTTTTGATAAATTTAAAAAAGGCTTAAAGAAAACCCGCGAGGAGGGCATAACCGCCCAAATTGAAGAGGCGATTGATGAATATGAGGAAATCACCGATGAGCTTTATGATGAGCTTGAGGAGATTCTTATTATGGGCGATGTTGGCTTCCCAACCGCTGAAAAGGTTATCACAAGCCTTAAGGAAAAAATTGAAAACGATAACATCAAGGATGTTAAGGCTGTTAAGGAAACGATGCAGGATATCGTTTCGGGTATCGTCTGGGGCGGCAGCTATTTAAGGCTGCGCACCAAGCCGTCCGTTATTCTTGTTATCGGCGTTAACGGCGTCGGTAAAACAACAACAATCGGCAAGCTTGCCCTTCGCCTCAAAAACCAGGGCAGAAGCGTTATTCTCGGCGCGGCAGACACCTTCCGTGCCGCCGCTATTGAGCAGCTTCAGGTCTGGGCGGACAGGGCAGAGGTGGATTTAATCAAATCCGCAGAGGGCTCTGACCCTGCCTCCGTCGTTTATGACACGATTCAGGCAGGCAAGGCAAGGGATTGCGACGTCATTATCATTGACACTGCCGGCAGGCTTCACAATAAGAAAAATCTTATGGATGAGCTTAATAAAATCAGCCGCGTTATTAACCGTGAGCTGCCCGATGCCTCCAAGGAGGTGCTACTCGTGCTTGATGCAACAACTGGGCAGAATGCCGTTAATCAGGCAAAGGATTTCAAGGATGCCGCCGGGATAACCGGCATCGTTCTCACAAAGCTGGACGGCACTGCAAGGGGCGGCGTTGTGCTTGCTATTAATAATGAGCTTGACGTGCCTGTTAAGTTCGTCGGCGTGGGTGAGCAGATTGATGATCTGCAACCGTTTGATGCAGACGCCTTCGCCGCAGGCCTTTTCGGCAGCGAAGAAAAATAACCTTGATTATTCGGAGTTTTTATGGATTTTATATTAGCAACAAATAATATGAAAAAACTGGCGGAGATGCAGCGCATTCTGGCTCCGCTCGGCATAAATGTTGTCACCGCAAAAATGCTTGGCATTCAGCTTGAGGAAGTTGAGGAAAACGGCAAAACCTTTGAGGAAAATGCAGAGATTAAGGCAACCGCAGCCTGCAAGGAAACCGGTATGCCCTCAATCGCAGATGACAGCGGGCTTTGCGTTGATTATCTTGACGGCGCTCCCGGCATCTTTTCCGCCCGCTTTTCGGGCGGCCACGGCGATGATGAGCGCAACAATGATTTGCTGCTTGAAAGGCTGCAGGGCGTTCCTGTTGAGAAAAGGGGCGCGCATTATGTCTGCGCAATCTGCTGTGCTTTTCCAAGCGGCGAAAAGATTATCGTCCGCGGCGAATGCTACGGCACAATCGGATTTGAAAGGGACGGCAATGAGGGCTTCGGTTATGACCCTCTGTTCATCATAAACGGCAAAGCCTTTGGCAGATACACCGCTGAGGAAAAGGATAAAATCAGCCACAGGGGCAATGCTCTTCGCAAGCTTAAATCAGAGCTTGAAAAAATAATATAAACCATAGGGGAGGGCGTCCTCGACCTCACGTGTAGGAGAAAAAATATGACATCAAAGGAAAGAGCCGCGCTACGTGCGCAGGCAAACCCGCTTGAACCGATTTTTCAGATCGGTAAGGACGGCATATCCGATAATCTGATTGCGCAGCTTGACGACGCGCTTGATGCAAGGGAACTCCTTAAAGTGCGCGTGCATCTTGAAACTGCTCCCAAAACCCCGCGCGAATTTGCTGATGCACTTGCAGCGCCTCTCGGTGCAGAGGTTATCCAGGTTATCGGCGGCGTTATCGTGCTTTACAGAAAAGCAGATAAAGAGAAAATAAATCAGAAAAAACAGCAGCGCTTAAAGGAGCAGGGCAAAAAGCCTGCAAAAAAGCAGGTTAAAATAAAAGGCCTGCGCCAGCGCAGCCGAGAGGCGGAAGCCGCGGCGCAAAAGGCAAAGGCAAAGCGCGGCGGCAGGCCGAGCAGAGGTGGCAGAGGTTGAGAATAGGGATTTTCGGCGGAGCTTTTAATCCGGTTCATAACGGGCATATTAATCTTGCAAAAAGCTATATTGAAATTCTTTCGCTTGATAAGCTGCTGATAATTCCAACCGCGTTTCCGCCTCACAGGCAGGGTTTTGATTTCGTTTCCGCTGCGGACAGGCTTAATATGCTGTCCATTGCTTTTGAAGGCGTTGAAAGGGCAGAGCTTTCGGATATTGAATTTAAGCTCGGAAACAGGAGCTACACTTATAACACCCTCGTCGCCTTGAGGAAGCTTTATCCGGATGACGAGTTTTTTTTCATCATTGGCGAGGATCAGTTTCTTTCCTTTGATAAATGGTTCAGATATCAGGATATTCTGAATATGGCAACTCTCTGCACCGCACCGCGTGAGGAAAATTCAAGGCAGGAAATGATAAGCTTTGCAAAGGATAAGCTTGACGGCGTTAATTATTATCTTGCCGATTTTGAGCCGATTGTCCTTTCAAGCAGCTTAATCAGAAGCAAAATAAAAAGCGGCGAAAGCGTTAACGGCTTGGTNNGCCGAAGGGCGTTGAGAATTATATTATCAGCAAGGGGCTTTATCGTGATTGATTTTGAATATTATGAAAACTTAATCAGGCAGCGCCTGAGCGAGAAAAGATATAATCATTCGATTAATGTTTCCGTCTCTGCAACGGAGCTTTGCAGTCGCTTCGGCGGAGATGAGAATAAGGCTCGCCTTGCCGGAATTCTTCATGATATAACAAAGGAAATGCCGCTTGAGCTTCAGTATGCTTATATAGAGAAAAACGGCGAGGCGCTCTCCGCTCTTGAGCGTAATAATTCCGCCGTTATTCATCAGAAATCAGGTGCAGCGTTTTGCGCGCTTGAGCTTGGAATAACCGATGCCGAGGTGCTTTCTGCCATTCGTTATCACACAACCGGCAGGCGGAATATGACTCAGCTTGAAAAGATTGTTTACACTGCTGATTTAATCTCTGCCGAAAGAGATTATCCCGACGTTGAAATTATGAGAAGCCTTGCAGCGCAAAGCCTTGATGAGGCGATGCTTTATGCTGTCAAATACACAATAAATCATTTGGTTTCCAAAACAGAATTACTGCATCCTGACACGGTTGAATGTTATAATTCTCTTTTGGAAAGCAGAATAAAATAAAGGAAGTATTATATGAATTCACTTGAAATTGCAAAAATTGCCGCCAAAGCGGCAGACAGTAAAAAGGGCGTTGATATTCAGGTTATCGGCATCCGTGATTTATCAATTCTTGCTGATTATTTTGTTCTTGTCAGCGGTGATTCAACCACCCAGGTTAAGGCGCTTGCGGATGAGATTGAATTTCAGCTGAAGCAGGCAGGGGAGGAGCCTCATCACATTGAGGGCAGGCAGTCCGGCTGGATTTGCCTTGATTTCTCAACTGTTGTTATTCACGTTTTCCTTGAGGAGCAGAGAAGCTATTATAAGCTTGAGCACCTTTGGGAGGACGGTGAAGCAGTAGATATAAGCGATATATTGGATTAGCACAGGAGGATTTGAGCTATGGATTATAATTTCAAAAAAATTGAAAAAAAGTGGCAGGATATCTGGGACGAAAAGGGCACCTTTGATGCGGTGGACGGCTCTGATAAAGAGAAGTTTTATGCCCTTGTTGAATTTCCTTATCCTTCGGGCGCCGGCATGCACGTTGGCCACATTAAGGCTTATTCGGGCCTTGAGGTTGTTTCCCGTAAAAGAAGGCTTCAGGGTTATAACGTTCTGTTTCCGATAGGCTTTGATGCTTATGGCCTGCCAACTGAAAACTATGCAATTAAAACCGGCATTCATCCCCGTAAGGTTACGGATATGAATATCGAAAAATTCACCTCCCAGCTTAAAAGAGTTGGCTTCTCATTTGACTGGAAGCGTGTTATTGACACTACTGATGAGAATTATTATAAGTGGACCCAGTGGATTTTCCTCAAGATGTTTGAGCATGGCCTTGCTTTCCGTGATAAAACTCTTGTTAACTATTGCCCGTCCTGCAAGGTTGTCCTTTCAAATGAGGATTCGCAGGGCGGTAAATGTGATATCTGCCACAGTGATGTTGTTCAGAAATCAAAGGATGTTTGGTATCTGCGCATAACCGAATATGCCGATAAGCTTCTTGAAGGACTTGAGGAGGTTGATTATCTTCCTAACGTTAAGCTTCAGCAAATTAACTGGATTGGCAAATCAAGGGGCGCATTTGTTAATTTTGCCGTTAACGAGGTGCCTGAGGAGCTTCGCATTTACACCACCCGCCCGGACACTCTTTTCGGCGTAACCTTTATGGTTATAGCTCCGGAGCACCCCCTTATTGATAAATATAGCGGCAAAATCGGCAATATGGCTGATATTGAGGCTTACCGTGCAGAATGCGCAAAGAAAACCGAGTTTGAGCGCACCCAGCTTGTTAAGGATAAAACCGGCGTAAGAATTGAGGGCTTAACCGCCAAAAACCCGGTTAACGGCAAGGACATTCCTGTTTACATTTCCGATTACGTTATGATGGGCTACGGCACCGGCGCCATTATGGCCGTTCCTGCTCATGACCAGCGGGACTTTGAATTTGCNNTGAGGTTATCAAGGGCGGCGATATCTCAGCCGAAGCATACACGGGCGATGGGGAAATGGTTAATTCCGGCTTTCTTAACGGCCTTGATAATAAAAAGGATTCAATCGCAAAAATGATTGAATTTCTTCAGAAAAAGGGCATCGGCGAAGGCGGCGTTCAGTATAAGATGAAGGATTGGGCATTCAACCGCCAGCGTTATTGGGGCGAGCC
>DCTO01000089.1 GCA_002329285.1 Ruminococcaceae bacterium UBA1438 | reverse complement strand
ACCCGGTTGGCATATTGAATGCTCTGCTATGAACAGAAAGTATCTAGGCAAAACGATTGATATTCATTGCGGAGGGCAGGATCTTGTGTTCCCGCATCATGAAAATGAGATTGCTCAAAGCGAATGCGCAAACGGCTGCACCTTTGCTAAATATTGGATGCACAACGGCTACATCAACGTTGATAACGTTAAGATGAGCAAATCTCTCGGCAACTTTAAAACAGTTCGTGAAATCGCAGAGGTTTATGGTTACGAGGTTATCAGATATTTCCTGATTTCCTCCCATTATCGCTCACCGATTAATTACAGCCTTGATATTATTGAGCAGTGCAAATCAGCGCTTGAAAGACTTTACACCTGCCGCGAAAGCCTTGATTTCGCTATCAAAAACGCTTCTGCTGAAATTGCAGATAATGATGATGAGCTTATAGGATTATTTGATTCTCGCAGAGTGCAATTCATTACTGCTATGGACGACGACCTTAATACAGCAGACGGAATTGCCGCAATCTTTGATTTAACAAAGGATATAAACACAAAGGTTCTTGATAAGAATGTATCAAAGACTGTTTGTGAGCATGCTGCAGCTCTTTTTGATGAGCTTTGCGATGTTTTGGGCATTCTTTATAACCGAAAGGAAAACTCGCTTGACGCTGAAATTGAAGCGCTTATTGAGCAAAGGCAGGAGGCAAGAAAAAATAAGGATTGGGCAACCGCTGATAAAATCCGTGACGATCTGAAAGCAAGAGGAATAATTCTTAAAGACACTCCTCAAGGAGTAACATGGTCAAAGGAATAAATTTTTAGGGGTAAAATAATGATTGATAAAAAGAAGTTTAAGGAAACGGCCTTGTCTCTCCTCGGTCTTGGCACTATGCGCCTTCCGGTTAAGTCGAAAATCAAAAGGGAAGCAAACCCAATGATTGATTATGAGGAGGGGCAAAAGCTTGTTGATTATGCAATAGAAAATGGTATCAATTATTTCGATACGGCTTATATGTATCACGCAGGAAAAAGCGAAAAGTTTATAGGCACTGCGTTGAAAAAATATCCGAGAGATAGCTATTATCTTGTTGATAAGCTTCCCATTTGGTTGTGTCTTAAAAAAAGTGATATGGCAAAGATTTTTAATAATCAGCTCGAAAGAACCGGCGCAGATTATTTTGATAATTATCTTCTTCATGCTCTTGACGGGGGCGCTTTTGATAAATGCGAAAAATACGGCGCTTATGAATTTCTTAAGCAAAAGCAGAATGAAGGAAAAATTAAGAATATCGGCTTTTCATTTCACGGCACGATTGATGATTTAAAACGAATTGTTGCCGCTCATAAATGGGATTTTGCGCAGATTCAGCTGAATTATCTTGATTGGACAAATCAAAAGGCAAAAGAGCAATATGACATTCTCACCGAGGCAGGAATACCTGTTATTATTATGGAGCCTGTAAGGGGCGGAAAGCTTGCCGAGGTTCCTAAGGAAGCAGAGGCAATGTTTAAAGCGGCAAATCCAAATGCTTCAATTGCAAGCTGGGCAATTCGCTTCGTTGCGTCCTTGCCGAATGTGCAAACAATTCTCAGCGGTATGAATTCGCTTGAGCAGATGCAGGATAATATTAATTCCTTAACGGATTTCAAGCCGATGACGGAGGCGGAAAAAAGGCTTTGCTTTAATGCTGCCGCAATTATTAACAAGCAGAATGTTATCCCCTGCACCGGCTGTGATTACTGTGCTGATTGCCCAAAGGGAGTTAAGATTTCTTCAATTTTTGCCGCATATAATGATTTCAAAAACGGCAATATATCTGAGGATGAAAGCAAGGAAAGATATGCTGCAATCCCAGCTGAAAACAACGCATCAGCCTGTGTTTCCTGCGGCAAATGCGCAACACACTGCCCGCAGGGTATTAAAATACCCGATTTGCTTCACGGTGAAATGCAAAAGTTTTTTGAATAGCAAAAGAGGAATGGTTTTGGCCATTCCTCTTTTGATTATATATGATTAATCAATCATTTCCTTCATTGAATATAAGCCCTCGGCTTTGCCTGCCATAAATACAGCAGCGTTTACTGCGCCGACAGCAAAGATTTCCTTGCTTCTTGCCGAGTGTGAAAGAGTGATGATTTCATCTCTGCCTGCAAAAATAATATCATGCTCGCCGACTATCGTTCCGCCTCTGACTGCGTGCAGCCCAATTTCATTCTTCGTGCGTTTTTCGCGCTTTGAGTGGCGGTCATATTCATATTTCATCGGTTCTGTGATTTCCTCGCAAATTGCGTCTGCAAGCATTAAAGCAGTGCCGCTCGGGGCATCAATCTTCTGATTATGATGCTTTTCAATTATCTCAATATCAAAATCGTTTGAGAGAATTTGAGCTGCCTTTTTTGCAAGATTAGCAAGTAGATTAATACCTATGCTCATATTATATGTGAAAAACACTGCCGTTTTTTCTGAAGCGGCTTTAATCTGGTTTTTTTGCTTCTCATCAAAGCCTGTTGTTCCGATAACAACGGGAATTTTTTTTGTTGTTGCAAAATTGAGCAGACCGCTTAAGAGAGACGGATTTGTGAAATCAATAATAACATCCGCTTCCTCTTTAACCTCGGAAATGTTGCTATAAACAGGGAAGGGGGCCTCTGATGTGTTTATGTCAACTCCGGCAACAATCTCCGAATCGTCTCTTGAAGAAACAACGCTTTGAATAACCTTTCCCATTTTGCCGTTTGCACCGCAAAGAATAATCCTTATCATTTTATAATTCCTTAAATTAGATCTTATTTAACAAGCCCGTAATCAGCCATTGTGTCTTTAATAAGCTGCTTGTTTTCATCAGTTGTATCAATAAGCGGAAGCCTGCAGTGGCCTGCATCGTATCCAAGAAGATTAACTGCCTCCTTAACCGGAATCGGGTTAACGTCGCAGAACATAACCTTCGCAAGCTTCATATACTTATCCATCAGCTCTTTTGATTTAGCCTTATTACCGTTAAGATATTTGGCAACGATATCATGAGTTTCCTGCGGTGCAATGTTTGAAAGAACGCTGATAACGCCCTTGCCGCCGCGCTCAAGAAGATCATAAATCTGGTCATCATTGCCGCTCCATATGTTAAGCTCATCGCCGCAAAGCTCGTGAATTCTTTCAACCTGCTCAAGGCTGCCGCTTGCTTCCTTGATGCCGTTAATTCTCGGCAGCTTTGAAAGCTCTGCAGCAGTTTCGGGATTGATGTTTAAGCCTGTTCTTGAAGGAACGTTATAAAGAATAATAGGCTTATTGGTTGCATCATGAATTGCTGTGTAATGAGCAATAAGGCCTCTCTGGCTTGTTTTATTATAGTAAGGGGTAACAAGTAAAAGTGCGTCAGCCCCGTCTGCACAAGCCTCACGTGAAAGCTCAATAGCAGTGTTTGTGTCATTTGAGCCGGTGCCTGCAATAACCGGAACTCTGCCATTAACATATTTGATGCACCATCTGATGCATGCTGAATGCTCTTCCATAGTAAGGGTGGAGCTTTCGCCGGTTGTGCCGCAAATTACAATTGCATCAGTTCCGTTTTCAATCTGAAAATCAATAAATCTTTCAAATTCAGGATAATTAACCTTTCCGTCTTCAAGCATCGGTGTGATAATTGCAACGCCTGCACCGGTAAAA
>DCTO01000036.1 GCA_002329285.1 Ruminococcaceae bacterium UBA1438 | reverse complement strand
TTGTCCCGGTTTATCGGGATTGGCACATCATTAAATCATCACTACTTGTCCCGACTTGTCGGGATCAATTAATCCTCTCTTTTTGCGCGTCTGGCTTCCCAAACAAAATAGCCGACCAGTCCGATGAAAGCAATGAGTGCCACGATTTGTGCACCGGTACCGTGAGGATTACTCCATAGATTGGAATTAAGAGCTTCACCATCCCCTGTCAGGAATATGATGAGTGCACCTAATACTCCAAAGAGAGCGGCACCCGCGATGAATCCGGAAGATATCAGGATAGCACGCTGATGGCGTGCATTGGTCAACTGTTTGTCGGCACCTTTTTTATTGATCCAGTGGTTTAGCAGTCCTCCTACGATGAGTGGAGTATTCAACTGGAGGGGGATAAACATGCCGAGTGCAAATGCCAGGGGCGATACACCAAGCCAGTTCACAAGGATCGCGATCACTGCGCCGATACCTAGTAATATCCAACTCACACCACTTCCTGTCATCAGCGGTTCTATGATGGCAGCCATGGCATTGGCCTGCGGGGCTACCATAGGGTTCGGATGCTCAGGAGTGGCTACGAAGCCGTATGCTTCATTCAGGATAAAGATTACTGCACCTACAGTGGCGGCAGAAACAAGCGTTCCGAGAAATTTGTACGATTCCTGTTTTGCAGGGGTAGTCCCAATCCAGTAACCGATCTTCAGGTCGGTGACAAAACCCCCGGCCATAGAAAGTGCAGTACAGACAATGCCACCAATGATCAGCCCGCTCACCATTCCCTGCCAGCCTTCCAGGCCTACGGCAACAAGGATTACCGATGAGAGGATCAACGTCATCAGCGTCATTCCTGATACAGGGTTAGTCCCCACAATGGCAATGGCATTGGCAGCCACGGTGGTGAACAGGAATGAGATAACGGTGATGGCAATCAGGGCTACAATGGCCTGTATAAGTGTAATCTTTACTCCGATGAGCAGAAAGATAAATACGGCGATAAGCGTGAGGAACAGGAATAACATCACGAATGACATCTTCAGGTCCCGGTTTGTACGCTTTATATCCGTTCCCACAGCACCAGTGGCCACTTTCTTACCGACTGCCAGTTTAAAAGCGCTGCCGATCACACCGGCCGATTTGATGATCCCGATAATACCTGCCATTGCAATGGCACCGATACCGATCGGACGTACATATTCTGCAAATATTGCTTCAGCCGACAGGGCGGCAAACGGATTGACACCACCACTCATGGCTGCCGTCAACGCACCGATCTCATTTACCAGCGGGATCAGTACCAGCCAGGAAAGTAGTGAACCTACAACGATGATCAGCGCGAAACGTAATCCTACCAGATATCCGAAACTGAAAATGAGGGCGCTCACGTTGAATTTAAGCACCATTTTGAACTTTTCGGCCATCATGGCTCCGGCCGGGATAATACGTGTGGTAATCTCTTCACTCCAAAGGCGGAAAGCAGAGAAACAGAAATCGAATAATCCCCCGATAAGTCCACTGGTGATCAATAATTTTGCTTTGTTTCCACCTTTTTCCCCGGTCATCAGTATCTCGGTGGTTGCCGTAGCTTCAGGAAATGGTAATTTCCCGTGCATATCTTTTACGAAATACTTACGGAAAGGGATAAGGAAGAGAATTCCCAGGAATCCTCCCAATAGCGATGAAAAAAAGATCTGCCAGAAGTTGATCTGAATGTCGGGATATTTGGCTTGCAGGATATAAAGCCCCGGAATAGTGAAGACCGCTCCGGCGACAATCACTCCCGACGATGCCCCAATAGACTGGATAATGACATTCTGTCCCAACGCATTCTTTCGGCGGAATGCCGCTGATGCTCCTACGGCAATGATGGAGATGGGGATGGCAGCCTCGAAAACCTGGCCGATTTTCAAACCTGAATAGGCTGCTGCAGCCGAAAAGATGACTGCCATTAATAATCCCATCCCTATTGACCATGGAGTTACTTCCGTCACCGGCCTGTCAGAGGGAAGTACCGGCTTGTACTCTTCGCCCGGTTTTAATTCCCGATATGCATTCTCGGGCAATTCTGTAATTTTCTTTTCTTCTGATTCCATATATTTAATGTGCTAGTGTGCCAATATGCCAGCCAATCCCGATAAACCGGGACAAGTAGTGGCAATGAGATTTAATTGATTGGATGACTTAACGATCCAATAATTTGATGATGAATTGAAACAACGTTTGGCGGAGCCAAAATCGACGTAGTCAAATACTGTTGCCGAATTTTTTGCCGAAAATACAAAAAAATATGTGAAAGGAGCCCCTATTTTCGTAACTTTGTCGAAATTGAATATAATCATCAATCCTCAAATCCAACATCCCATATTTTAAAATGGATTATATTTGTATTTCTAAATTATAAGACAAGATCGATGAAAAAAATTCTTTGTAAGGTTATACTAACAATAATTATTGTGATGACAAGTGTTGTGACGGTATCTGCGCAGCACTTTACATTGGAAAACCTGTTGGGAAATGAATTCCTTCCCCGTGGTATAAGGCCGATGGTATCGTCGGAAGATGGAATGCATTATTACCAGGCTGACCCACAGCAGACGGCAGTGATCAAATATGCATATGCCACCGGTGAAGCGGTGGATACCCTGTTTAACACACGTACGGCTCGAAACTGCACCTTCGACAGTTTTCAGGGATTTTTGGTAAGTCCCGATGAGAACCGGGTACTGGTATACCGCGACAGGGAACAGGTCTATCGCCACTCCTTCCGTGCCAATTACTATTATCATGACGTACGTCGCAACATGGTGAGGAAGCTCTCGGAACATCCCTCGAAACAGATGATCCCTACTTTTTCTCCTGATGGAAAAATGGTTGCCTACGTGATAGAAAATAATATATGGCTGACAAAGTTCGACTTTGATACCGAATCGCAAGTGACAAAAGATGGTGAATGGAACAAAGTAATCAACGGGGCGACCGACTGGGTATATGAGGAAGAGTTCGGGATAACCCGGCTGATGGAGTTTTCGCCTGATAACAATCTGTTGGCTTTTGTGCGCACCGACGAGTCAGCTGTGAAAGAATTTTCTTTCCAGACTTTTAATAAGCAGTTGTATCCCGATTTTTATCGGTTTAAATATCCCAAGGCGGGGGAGAGTAATTCCACTGTGGAATGCCGTGTGTTCGATATTGCGGCACGTACCACACGCACTTTGGATGTGCCGCTGGAGGAAAATGGTTATATAGCACGTATCAAGTTCACACACGATCCCGATCAATTGGCGGTGATGACACTGAACAGAGACCAGAACCGGTTCGACATGTATTTTACAAGCCCCCGTTCCACGGTTTCAAAATTGGTGTTGAGGGAAGAGAATAAATATTATATCGATTCTGAATGGCTCAATTCGATCCATTTCTTAAAAGACCGTTTTATTTACGTATCAGAAAAAGATGGTTATAGCCATATTTATATTTACGGTCTTTCAGGTACGCTGCAAAAACAACTTACTACCGGTAACTACGACGTGACAGCGCTTTTGGCCGTGGACGGGCAAACGGAAACGGTCTTCTATGAGGCAGCCGATGAGTCGCCTATAAGACGTAATATATATAAGGTGAATATCAACAAGGGACAACCCCAAAAATTGTCGCAGCAGGGGGGATATAACAGCGCCTCTTTCAGCGGACAGGGCAAGTATTTTGTAAATCGCTGGTCAGATGCTGAAACCCCCACTGTGATTACCTTGCACGATGCAAATGGAAAGCAATTGCGCATTCTGGAAGATAACCAGTCAGTCCGGGCCAAAGTGGCGGCCGCTCAGTTTCCCAAAAGAGAATATGTTACTGTGACGGCTGCCGATGGTATAACACGTCTGAACGGATGGATATTGAAACCCTATAATTTTGATCCTACCCGAAAATATCCTGTGGTGATGATCCAGTACAGCGGCCCCAATTCGCAACAAGTCTTAGACCGGTATAGTGCCGATTGGTATTATGCATTGCTGAATGAAGGCATTATAGTGGCTTGCGTAGATGGTAGGGGAGCAGGCGCACGGGGTGAAGAGTTTCGTAAGGGTACCTATATGAATTTGGGGATTAAAGAGTCGGACGACCAGATTGCCGCTGCGCGTTACCTTGCCTCATTGCCTTATATCGATGCAAAGGGTATTGGTATTTGGGGATGGAGCTACGGGGGATACACCGTGCTGATGAGTATGAGTCGTGGAAACGGAACCTTTAAAGCGGGAGTGGCCATAGCGCCGGTAACCGACTATCGTTTCTATGATACTATCTACACCGAGCGATTTATGCGTACGCCGCAGCAGAATAAACAAGGATACGATAATGGATCGCCTATTGCACTTGCAGGCCGGTTGGAAGGTAACCTCTTGCTGGTACACGGTACGGCTGATGATAACGTCCATTTTCAGAACTCTGTGGAATATTCGCGTGCATTGATTGAGGCCGGTAAACATTTCGACATGTTTTTCTTTCCGGATAAAGATCATTCTATCAGAGGCGAAAATACAAGGAAATACCTTTATGAAAAGGTGATCGGTTATTTCAAACAGAATTTGAAGTAACCATCTCTTGTTAATTATTCAGGGATTTGTTGCCGGATGGTTTATAACTGTCCGGCAACGTTTTNNTTTTTATGTCTAAACAAAAAGGCCGTTTTGTTGTTATTATTGGGTGCGTTCAGATAGTGTGTGTGCGAAATAAGGTTATGCAAAGAGTATTAAGGAATCCGGCATTAGGACTTATGTCGATGTTTATTTTTTCAATTCTGATATTGTATGTGGATTCCCGCATCGCTACCGGAATTGCATTGGCATTGTCTGTAACGGGATATATTGCAGTAAAAAAGTATAGCCGCCTTATCTATGATATTTCCATTATTACATTTGCAGTTGCATTATTATTCTCTTTTACCGTCTTCCCGAAATTGCCTCCCTTTAACCGGTTCGCCATTGTGGAGATCATTTTTGTGATATCCCTTATCATTATGCGCCTTTCGAGAGGGAAGATTATTACCCGGGTGGCAAAGGGGCGTAACATAATGTTGAAGAATTATCTGAAAGAGTCACTGAGAGTATCCTTTCAGACGCAATACGGATTATCGATCCATCTTCTTCTTGTATTGGCTTTTTACCTCTTCGATGCTGCAGAGCTGCGCTTTGTGAGTAGTGCAGCCATGGTGGTATTGTGTCAGATTATCATGCTGGTGATCATGATTATGGAAACAGCCCGGTTATACATCCTTGATAAGAAATTGTTTCAGGAAGAGTGGTTGCCCGTGGTGACGGAAAAGGGAGATGTGACGGGGAAAGTGGCGAAGTCGATCACCAAAAACCTGAAGAATAAGTTCATGCATCCGGTGGTTCGCCTGGCGTTGATCTACAAAGGAAGAATTTACCTGCAGGCGCGGGATCAGGACCGACTGTTGAATCCCGGAAAGCTGGATTATCCGTTTGAGAAATATATGCAATTCAACGACAAAGTGGATGAAACTTTGCGGAATAGTATCAGAAAAGAATGCGGGGGTAACGATATTCCTCTGCGTTTTTTGTTGAAATATACATTTGAAAATGAAATAACCAAACGCCTGGTATTTCTCTATGTGTCCGTTATTGAAGATGAAGCGGTTTTCAACAGCCTGCATTTGCAAGGAGGAAAATTATGGACAGCTTCACAGATTGAAGATAATATGGGAACCGAAATTTTCTCCGAGTGCTTCGAATTGGAATATGAATACCTGAAAAACACGGTCTTGCTGGCACACCAATTCCTGAATAATAGCAAATAGGCATAAATTTTTCAAATCTCCTGTAACTTTTTGGTGGTTCGCCCGTCATTATACAATGAACATTGATTCTTTCCATACCGTCATCCTCCCCCTGAAGGACAAACTCTTCAGGCTAGCATACGGCATTGTAAGAGAACAGGCTGAGGCTGAGGATATCCTGCAGGATGTGCTCCTGAAACTCTGGAGTAAGAGGGATGAATGGAATTATATAGAGAATCTCGAAGCTTACTGTTTCAGGGTTACCAAGAAT
The DNA here is from genome assembly GCA_002329285.1 of Ruminococcaceae bacterium UBA1438. Lineage (GTDB taxonomy): Bacteria > Bacillota > Clostridia > Oscillospirales > Acutalibacteraceae > Eubacterium_R. The sequence goes on along the minus strand of DCTO01000036.1, from coordinate 14,397 downwards.
ACGGCACTGGATAGGTTGGCTTCCATGGCTGTTCGAAAAACCGGAGTGATCGATCCCGAAAAAGAGAATCTCTTTTTTGTTGACAATCGTTCTCCGCAAACAGAAATGGAGAGAAAGGAACAACGCTCGGCCATTGACCAGAGCATTGGAATGCTTTCGGAAAATCAACGGTTGGTTTTCACTCTTAGGGAGATCGAAGGGATGAGTTACCGGGAGATAGCTGAAGCGCTTGCTATCAGTGAAGATCTGGTGAAAATAAGCCTTCACAGGGCAAGACAAAAAATGAAAGAAATATTATCGGTATATCATAAAGATGAATAGTGAAAAGATAAATAGTCTATTAGAAAAATACTGGAACTGTGAAACATCAGTACAGGAAGAGAAGGAACTGCAAACGTTTTTCTCGGGCAACAGTGTGCCTGAAGAACTCCGGCAATACGTCCCTCTCTTTTCTTATATAAAGGATGAGCAGTCCATTTCGCTGAGCGACGGTTTCAGCGAAAGGCTGCAGAATGCCTTCGGGGTGGAAGGGGAAGGGAAAGAGCGCTATATCACTATTCGTATTTTTAGGCCTTTGTTGCGTATAGCGGTCTCCGTTTTACTTGTGGTAGGGATGGGTGTAAGTTTCTACTTCATCTCCAAGCAGGATAACCGCCCGCAGTTTGTGGAAACATTCGAAGACCCCAATGCTGCCATGCAACATGCTGCTTACGCACTTGAGAAATTGTCGCATGCACTGCGTAAAAGTGAAACGGCCTCGGTGGAAACCATCCAATTTATCGATGATCTGGATATTGATTGGATTGCCATCGACTCATTAAACAAAGACAATCCGGTTGAAATAGATAGTGTGGAGAGCGAAGAGTGAAGAACTGGAAAGTTAAGAATAAAGAATAAAATTGGTAATTAGTCAGTGGTAATTTGTCATTAGTCATTAGTAATTTGTCAGAATAAGGTAATAATATGAGAATAATATTAGGAATAATGTTTTCCTTCCTTCTTCCGGGAGCCCTCTTCGCCGATAATTTTGTGTCGGTATTTATGGAAAGATGTGCTGAAGACGAGAGGCCGCTAAGCAATATAAACATCGGTAGGACAATGCTTGATAAGATGGCTGCTAATACCGATGATGAGGAATTGAAGAATACATTCAAAGAGTTGAATAGCATTCGTATGATAAACTCCGACAATGTAGAGGACTCTAAATATTATTTTAAAAAAGCAAATGAACTGATCAAGGAGTCATTCTATGATTATGACGAGGCCGTCTCTGTAAGCGAAATGGGATCTAAGATCTCTGTTTGGGTAAAGAGGCAGGGAGAGGAAAGGCAGGATCTTATACTCATCGCCCTCGATAATGACGGGAAATTATCCATCATTACTGTTTCGGGAAAGATCGATTTCAATTCCATATCCAAATTGTCGGGATCACTACGGAACGGGCAACAATTTCCCTGACGATGATTGGCTACTAATCAGCCAATAGTATAATGTCTCAAAAAATAGTGTTTCTGATTTTTAAACATACATTAATGGTCTTTTTAAAATAACTTTTTTCTTTTTTATATNNTTTATATTTAAACGATGAGCAGGCAGCCGAGCGTGAGTTTAGCTGCCTGTTGCTATATTTCCCTGTTTGCAGTTTGCAGGTGAACTGATTTTTTTCAAAAACTTAAAGAAACACTTGCACATCTGATTGATTATTTGTAATTTTGTGCCGTTTTTCATGTGAAAGGAATGGTTATTGGATGATAATCAAGGTATTAATATTATGCCATAACGTGAAAGGCAAGTGAGACAGTTAATTATTAAAAAACTGAAATAGAAAAAAGAAAGCAGAAGATGCCTACAATTCAACAATTAGTAAGAAAAGGACGTACCACACTTACGGAGAAAAGCAAATCGCCTGCTCTGGACTCTTGTCCGCAGCGTCGTGGTGTTTGTGTGAGAGTGTATACCACTACTCCGAAAAAACCAAACTCGGCAATGAGAAAGGTGGCTCGTGTACGTTTGACCAACTCGAAGGAAGTGAATGCATACATCCCGGGAGAAGGACACAACCTGCAAGAGCACTCTATCGTGCTGGTGCGTGGAGGACGTGTGAAAGACCTTCCAGGTGTGCGTTATCACATTGTGCGTGGTACTTTGGATACTGCCGGCGTAAACGGTCGTACCCAAAGAAGATCGAAGTACGGGGCTAAACGGCCTAAACCGGGTGCTAAACCGGCTGTAGCAGGTAAGAAAAAATAATTAAAAAATGTCGAATCGCTGTTGAATTTTTGGGATACGCTATTTTATGAAGGGTTGAGTAAATAAATTCGGAGGAGTTTGTTGAAGACTTTGCAAAGGCAACCAAACAACACAAATTTTTTAAGCAATGAGAAAAACTAAACCTAAAAAAAGACAGGTTCTTCCTGATCCTGTTTATGGTGATATAAGGGTGACAAAGTTTGTTAACCACCTTATGTATGACGGTAAGAAAAGTATCTCCTATGATATTTTCTATTCCGCATTGGATACAGTAAAGGCTAAATTGCCTAACGAAGAAAAACCGGCTCTCGAGATTTGGAAAGCCGCGCTCGATAATATAACCCCCCAAGTGGAAGTAAAGTCTCGCCGTGTGGGCGGAGCTACATTCCAGGTTCCTACTGAAATCAGGCCGGATAGAAAAGAATCCGTTTCAATGAAAAACCTCATTCTTTATGCTCGCAAAAGAGGGGGGAAGACGATGGCTGATAAGTTAGCTGCCGAAATTGTAGATGCTTACAACAACCAGGGTGGTGCTTACAAACGTAAAGAAGATATGCACAGAATGGCAGAGGCGAACCGTGCTTTTGCCCATTTCAGATTTTAATTTAGATAGAAGGTAAAAAAGATGGCTAAGGGTTCAAAAGAAGCATTACAATTCACTCGTAACATTGGTATCATGGCTCATATCGATGCGGGTAAAACCACCACAACAGAGCGTATTCTTTATTACACCGGCATTAACCACAAAATCGGTGAAACTCATGATGGTGCTGCAACTATGGACTGGATGGCCCAGGAAAAGGAAAGGGGCATCACAATCACATCTGCTGCAACAACCTGCTTCTGGAAAGACCATAGAATTAATATCATTGATACCCCGGGGCACGTTGATTTCACCGTTGAGGTTCAGCGTTCTCTGCGTGTTCTTGATGGCTCTGTAACCGTGCTTTGCGCAAAGGGCGGTGTTGAGCCCCAGTCTGAAACCGTTTGGCGCCAGGCTGATGATTATAATGTTCCCAGAATGATATTCGTTAATAAGATGGATATCATGGGCGCAGATTTTTATAACGTTCTTAATATGGTTAAGGACAGGTTTAAGTGCAATGCAGTGCCGATTCAGCTTCCGATTGGGGCAGAAAGCACCTTCAAGGGCATTATTGATCTTATTAATATGGATGCTGAGATTTATTATGACGATCTCGGCAATGACGTTCGCCGTGAGGAAATTCCTGCCGATATGCAGGAGCTTGCTCAGAAATATCACGATGAGCTGATTGAGGCTATCGCAGAGCAGGACGAGGCTCTGATGGAAAAGTATTTCGAGGGCGAGGAGCTCACCATCGATGAAATCAAAAAGACCATCAGAAAGGCAACCTGTGATTGCCAGATGGTTCCGATCTGCTGCGGCACAGCTTACAGAAACAAGGGCGTTCAGCCGCTGCTTGATGCTATTATTGATTTTATGCCGGCTCCAACCGATGTTGAATCAATTAAGGGCGTTAACCCGGATACTGAAGAGGAGGAATTCCGTCATTCTTCTGATGATGAGCCTTTTTCCGCTCTTGCATTCAAGATTGCAACAGACCCCTATGTTGGTAAAATATGCTATTTCCGCGTTTATTCCGGCACACTGAATTCCGGCACAGCCGTTTTCAATTCAGTTAAGGGCCACAGAGAAAGAATAGGACGCATTCTGCAGATGCATGCAAACCACAGAGAGGATATTGAAACCGTTTATGCAGGCGATATCGCTGCTGCAGTCGGCCTCAAAAACACCACCACAGGTGACACTCTCTGCGATGAAAATCACCCAATTATTCTTGAATCAATGAATTTCCCGGATCCTGTTATTCGTGTTGCTATTGAGCCGAAAACAAAGGCAGGCCAGGAAAAGATGGGCATTGCTCTTTCAAAGCTTGCTGAGGAGGACCCAACCTTTAAGGCTTACACCGATGAGGAAACCGGCCAAACCATTATTGCAGGTATGGGCGAGCTCCATCTTGAAATTATTGTTGACCGTATGCTCCGTGAATTTAAGGTTGAGGCCAATGTCGGCGCACCGCAGGTTGCATATAAGGAAACAATTCAGTCAGAATCCATGTCTGACACCAAGTATAAGCGCCAGTCAGGCGGTTCGGGTCAGTATGGCCATGTTAAGATTAAGATGGCTCCGAACCTTGATGAAAACGGCATCGGCAAGGGTTATGAATTCATTAACTCCGTTGTCGGCGGTGCTATTCCGAAGGAATATATCCCCGCCGTTGATGCAGGTATTCAGGGCGCTATGAAGAGCGGTATTCTTGCAGGCTATCCGATGGTTGATCTTAAGGTTGAGCTTTATGATGGCTCTTATCATGAGGTTGACTCATCTGAAATGGCATTCAAGATTGCAGGCTCAATGGCATTCAAGGATGCTGCCAAGAAGGCTAATCCCGCAATTCTTGAGCCTATGATGAAGGTTATCGTTATCGTTCCCGAGGATTATATGGGCGATGTTATCGGCGATCTTAACTCTCGCCGCGGCCAGATCCAGGGCATGGAGGACAGAGCAGGCGCAAAGCAGATTAATGCGCGCGTTCCGCTTTCAGAGATGTTCGGTTATGTTAATGACCTTCGTTCAAAAACTCAGGGCAGAGGCCAGTACACTATGGAGCCCGATGGTTATGAGCAGGTTCCGAAGTCCATTTCAGAGGGAATTATCTCCGAAAGGGCTAAAAAAGACTAATTAATTATTAAAATTAACAAAAACACTTGATATTTCATCAAGGCTTTGTTAAAATAACAATAAATCTATAAGATTGTAATTTTAAGGAGGAAAAATCCAATGGCAAAAGAACATTTTAACCGATCCAAGCCACATGTAAATATCGGCACGATCGGTCACGTTGACCACGGTAAGACAACTCTTACAGCTGCTATCACAAAGTATCTTGCTAACAAGGGCTATGCAAAGTTTGAAGATTATGCAGATATCGATAAGGCTCCTGAAGAGAGAGAGCGTGGTATCACAATTAACACAGCTCACGTTGAGTATGAAACAGATTCTCGTCACTATGCACACGTTGACTGCCCCGGACATGCTGACTATATCAAGAACATGATCACCGGTGCTGCTCAGATGGATGGCGCAATCCTTGTTATCGCTGCAACAGATGGTCCTATGGCTCAGACCAAAGAGCACCTTCTTCTTGCTCGTCAGGTTGGCGTTCCTTACATCGTTGTATTCATGAACAAGTGCGATCAGGTTGATGATGAAGAGCTTCTTGAGCTTGTTGAAATGGAAATCCGCGAAACTCTTGATGAGTATGAATTCCCGGGCGATGATACTCCTATCATCAAGGGCTCAGCTCTCAAGGCTCTTGAGGCTACCTCAAATGATGATCCTGCATGCGCTTGCATTCAGGAGCTTATGGATGCTGTTGACAGCTATATCCCGACTCCTGACCGTAAGGCAGACCTTCCTTTCCTTATGCCTGTTGAGGATGTATTCACAATCACAGGTCGTGGTACTGTTGCTACAGGCCGTGTTGAGCGTGGTCAGCTCAAGATGGGTGAGGAAGTTGAAATCGTTGGTCTTAAGGACGAAATCGATAAGACTGTTTGCACAGGTATCGAAATGTTCCGCAAGATTCTTGATTATGCTGAGGCTGGTGACAACATCGGTTGTCTCCTTCGTGGTGTTCAGAGATCTGACATCGAGCGTGGCCAGGTTCTTGCAAAGCCGGGTTCAATCCACCCGCACACAAAGTTCTCAGGTCAGGTTTACGTATTGAGCAAGGATGAAGGCGGTCGTCACACTCCTTTCTTCAATAACTATCGTCCTCAGTTCTATTTCAGAACCACAGACGTTACCGGCGTTATCACTCTTCCTGAAGGCACAGAGATGTGCATGCCCGGCGATAATGTTGAGATGAACGTTGAGCTCATCACTCCTATCGCTATTGAGGAAGGCCTTCGTTTCGCTATCCGTGAGGGCGGCAGAACTGTTGGTTCAGGCGTTGTAACAGCTATTAACGAGTAATTTATAATTACCAAAAATTAAGAGCAGGCTTTGCCTGCTCTTTTTTGTTGCTTTTTAAAATGATAATCACAAAAAAGCAGCCTCGGGAATCCCTGGGCTGCATTTCTTGTGAATTAAAGGTCTATTTCTTTTCCGTCATCGGAAAGCGGTTTCGGCGGCTCGCTCGGCTTTTCAAACGGGTCGATGCTCTCTGCGGGTTCAGCTCCTTCAGCAAAAGGATCAACGCCCTCCGCCGGCTCTGATGGCTCAACAAAGTTTTCCTGCGGAACGATAACCTCTGCAAATCTTGGCTCCTGCGGCTCTGAAACCGTAAAGGTTGGCTGCTGCGGAGCAGTGGGTGCATATGGCGGCTGCACAGGCGGAGCATATGGCGGCGGAGTCGGTTGTTGATAATAAGCGCCCTGCGGCGGCATTTGCTGCACCGGTGGATAAACAGGCTGCTGATAATAACCGCCCTGCGGTGGCATATTCTGAGCAACCGGCGGGTAATATCCGCTGTTCGGCTGCGGCGGCTCTCCAAACGGATTTGAGCCAAAGCCCGCGCCGCTTGCGTATTTTGCAACCCTCTGCGCATCGGATAGGAAATCATCCTCCGAAAGCTCGCCTATCTGCAGCGCGCGAAGGCGGAAATTCTCATAATAAAGCGCTTTCGTTGTTGTAATATACGGCAAAGCATAGATTGCCGGCAAAATGAAAATGCAAAGGAAATACCAGCCTATAAAGCTTAAATCAAGGGCAAAAAGCTCTCCGCGGTGGCCGCGAATCATCTTTTTGCTTAATTTGATTGCCTCCCAGGCGCCGAGCTCAGGATAATCGCACATCAGCTCATAAGCGAAATAGGAGCTGTAACAGAAAACAATTCCGGGCACGATAAAAAGCATCATCAACAGCCCGGCAAGCAGCTCCCTTAAGAATGAAACGCCAAGCTTTTTCAGATATCCGTTTTTAAAGGTTTCTCTGAAAATAATTTTAATGCCCGCTTCGGTGGTGTATTCATTTCCGCGGATAAACCAAACAAAATATATGCTCAGCGTAACTCCCAGCGGGGCAAGAAAAATTGCGGAAATGCGGGAAATTCTGCCCAGCAGAGAGGAAAGCCTTTGATAGGTTTCAATATCACTTGAATTCACCGCGGTTGCCGCAACGGGGGAAAGCTTTCCCGTGAAATTGCGGAAATCAGCGCCGTTTTCCGTGTCTCCGTAGTCCTCGCCGTAACCGTAATCATCGCTCATTTCGGGATCAAAATCATCAAAGAAATCCTCGAAATCAGAATAATTGCTGTAATCAAAGGGGGTTATTCCGTGCGTCACGGCGTAAGCGTTGAGCGCAAAGTTACAAGCCGTTGAAATAAAGGAAATGCAAATTCCAACAACGAAAATAACCAAAAACAAATTCCAGGTTTTGCCCTTGATAAGCTGCTTTGCCTGGGTTTTGATCAAGCTTCTGTTAAGTGGCATAATAAAATCCTCCAATGTTTTGCCTTCCCTCATTGGGGAAAAGCAAATTGGCGTTAAGATCAGAATTACATTTTATCCTCAAGGAATTTTTCAAGCTCTGCAATCGGGATGCGCACCTGGTCCATCGTATCGCGGTCACGCACGGTTACACAGTTATCCTCTGCGGATTCAAAATCATATGTGATGCAGAACGGAGTTCCGATTTCATCCTGCCTGCGATAACGCTTGCCGATTGAGCCTGCATCGTCATAATCAACGCTGAATTTCTTTGAAAGGCTTTCAAAAACCTTGCCTGCCGCATCATTAAGCTTTTTTGAAAGAGGAAGCACAGCCGCCTTAAACGGCGCAATTGCGGGATGGAAATGCATAACAACGCGTTTATCGTTCTTTGCCTCATCAATGATTTCCTCATCATAAGCCTCTGTGAGCAGGGCAAGGAACAAACGCTCAACGCCGAGAGAAGGCTCAATAACGTAAGGCACGTATTTCTCGTTTGCTTCCTGGTCAAAATATTCAAGGTTTTTGCCGCTTGTGTTGATGTGCTGGGTGAGGTCATAATCAGTGCGGTCTGCAATGCCCCAAAGCTCGCCCCAGCCGAAGGGGAACATATATTCAAAATCGGTTGTTGCCTTTGAATAGAAGGCAAGCTCTGCCGGATCATGATCGCGAAGCCTTAAATTTTCAGGCTTGATGTTAAGAGAATAAAGCCAATCGCGGCAGAAGGCGCGCCAGTATTCAAACCATTCCAAATCCGTGCCGGGCTTGCAGAAGAATTCAAGCTCCATCTGCTCAAATTCACGCACGCGGAAAATGAATTTGCCCGGGGTGATTTCATTTCTGAAGGATTTGCCCACCTGCGCAACGCCGAAGGGAATCTTCTTTCTCGTAGTTCTCTGAATATTTGCAAAGTTAACAAAAATTCCCTGCGCGGTTTCGGGGCGGAGGTAAATTTCGTCCTTCGTGTCCTCGGTTACGCCCTGGAAGGTTTTGAACATCAGGTTAAACTGGCGGATATCGGTGAAATTATTTGCGCCGCAGTTGGGGCAGGGGATGTTGTGCTCCTTAATATAAGCGCTCATTTCCTCATTGCTCCAGCCGGCAACAGAGGTGCCGTCAAAGGCCTCAATCAAATCATCGGCGCGGTGGCGGGTTTTGCATTCGCAGCAATCCATAAGCGGGTCTGAAAAGCCGCCCAGATGCCCCGATGCAATCCAGGTTTGCGGATTCATCAGGATTGCGGAATCAAGGCCTACGTTCAGCTTGTTTTCCTGAATAAATTTTTTGCGCCAAGCGCTTTTGATGTTGTTTTTAAGCTCAACGCCAAGCGGGCCGTAATCCCATGTGTTGGCAAGGCCGCCGTAAATTTCGGAGCCGGGATAAACAAAGCCTCTGCCCTTGCAAAGCGCAACAAGCGCCTCCAATGATTTTTCAGTGTTTTTCATAAAATATACCTCAAAAAATAATATTAGCAAATTGGTTTTATAACTCTATCTTCATAATCGTTTTGCCAAAGGATTTATGCGCGTCCTTTTCAAAAGCCGCCTTAATATCGGCAACGGAGCGCACAGTGTTAACAGAGCCGATTATGTTGCCAAGATAGTTAACAAGCTCCGGATTTTTTTCATAAAGCGCAATGGTGTTTCTGAAATCCTCTGCGCCGCTTCTGGATGAGCCGAAAAGCCTCAAGCCCTTTTCAAGAATCATTCTTGTGTTAACGGGCACCGGATATTCCGAAACGCCCAGAATTGAAATCGTGCCCTCCGGCTGAATAATGCCGATAATCTGCTCAATCGCAACGGGGCTTCCTCCGCCGCCTACGCATTCAAAGGCGTGATCAACCAGGCAGCCCTCCGGAATATTGCTCACAAGATGCGTTTCATCCGCAAAGGTGAAATCCGCCAGCTTTTCCGCCGATGTGCCGAAAACGATTATTTTTGAATTTGTGAATTTCTTTTTCGCCAGCAGGGCTGTGATATAGCCCAGATTGCCGTCGCCCCAGACGCCGATTCTTTCGCGCCGTGGGTGAGCGATAGAATCAAATCTTGTTATTGCGTGCATCGAAACGGAAACGATTTCCGTGAACGCCGCAACGTTCATATTAATGCCCTTTGGCAGGCGGACCAGGCGCGAAGGCTCAATTTCAACGTATTCCTGCAGAAAGCCATCCATTGTGCTGCCGCAGAATTTGCTGGAGCGCAAATAGTTTTCAGCGATGTAATCATCATGCTCCGCCGGCTTATTGGGCACCATAACAACCCTTTCACCGGGCTTGAAATTGCCGCTGCCGTCAAAAACAACTTCGCCCGCGCCCTCGTGAATCAGCGCAAGCGGCAGCTTTTCGGCAAGCACCTTTGCATCCCTTGTGCCGAGATAATAGCGCATATCCGCATTGCAGATTGAAAGATGAGTGGGGCGCACGATAACGTTGCCGCCGAAAAGATTGATATCTTCAAATGCAATTTCAAACCGCCTTGGCTGGGCAAGCCGATAAACGGTGTTTATCATTCCTCTTCATCCTCCAACAGCGATTTTGCAATTCTTAAATCATATGGATATGTGATTTTGATATTAAAGGTTTCGCCGTCAACCAGCGCAACCTCCTCGCCCTTAAGCACAAAAATCTTGCAGGCGTCGGTTAAAATATCCTTTTCCTCATCCGAAAGGGAAGCATAAAGCTCCTTGAGCTTCAGCGCCTTAAAGGATTGCGGAGTCTGCCCCTGATACATACGGCTGCGGTCCGGAATATCGCTGATAAAGCTGCCGTTCTGAGCCTCAACGATTGTGTCCGTTGCGGGAATAACCGTGTCGCAGGCGTCAAATTCCTTGCATGCGGCAATGTTTTCCTCAATAATTCTGTGGGTAACGAACGGGCGCACGGAATCGTGGGTAACAATCACGGTTTTTTCATCAAGTTTCCCCTCTGCCTCAATAAAGGCAATGGCTTTCATAATGGTTTCATTTCTGGTTGCGCCGCCCTCAATAACGGCAATCCTGTCCCCGGCGGGGGTAAGATGCTTTTCAATCAGATTCCTCGTGTGCTCAACCCATTGTGCAGGGCAAAGCACAATCAGCTTTTCAAACTGTGGGCAGGTAAACATTTTTTCAATTGTATATATAATAATGGGCTTGCCCTTGAGATTAAGATATTGTTTGGGCTTTTCGCCGCCCATTCTTGAGCCGACTCCGCCGGCAAGAACAACTCCGTAAACCATATAAATCCTCCAAACCTATTAGGCTTCCCCTTGGGGGAAGGCAAATCAGTTTATATATTTATATATTATAATAAATCTCTATACATTTCAAGGATATTTTGCTTTGAAAGCGGAATCGGATTTCTTTCCATCAGCATGCTCATGCTTTTTTCGGTTAATTCCTCAAGTTGCTCTTCACTTGTGCAGCCAAGCTCGCAAAGTCTCGTGCGCATTCCGAGGCGCTTTTTCATTGCGGCAATTTCGTCCGCCATTGTCTCTGCGCTTTCAAAGCCGCACGCCCTTGCGAAGCCGGCAANNGGCAAGTCTGCCGCTTTCATCTGCGTTTCTCGCATTGAATTTTATGAAATAATCCAGCGTGAAGGCGCATGCCTCGCCATGGGGAACGCCGTAAATATTCGTCAGCGGGAAGGAGCAGGCGTGGCTGCCCGTGGTGCGCGGATGAGAAAAGGCAACGCCCGCAACGATGCTTGCCTCCGCCATTTTCTCGCGCGCCTCAAGGTCGCTTGGGTTATTATATGCGCGCTCCAGATATTCAAAAACAAGCCTTGCGCTGTGGATTGAGCAGGCAGAGCAGATCGGCTGATTAAGCGTGCTCCAGAAGCTTTCAACCGCGTGGCTCAAAACGTCAAGCCCCGTTGATGCGGCAACCGAAGGGGGAACGCTTAACGTCAGCTCCGGATCAACGATTGCAATTTTCGGAAACATTGCCGGGTCGTTCATCGGCTGCTTTATGTTTTGTTTCAAATCCGTCAGCACGGAAATATTTGTAACCTCGCTTGCCGTGCCGCTTGTGGTTGGCAGCGCAAGCATCGGGATTGCCTCATCAGCGCTTATCTGCTTGCCGAGCGTGTGATAGCTTTCAATCACGTCATTTCCCCTTGCAATTGCCGCCGCTGCCTTGCAGCAATCCATCGGGGAGCCGCCGCCGAGGGCGATGGCAAAATCCGCTTTGCATTCTCTCATAAGGGCTGCGCAGGCGTTAACGTTATCTGTGGTGGGGTTGGGGCGAATGGCGCTGAAAACCGCAGTGATGCTGCCGCTTGCGGCGTTTATCAGCTCTTGCGCCGCGCCGTTTTTCTCCAGCGTTCTGCTGCAAACAAGCACGCCCTTTGTGCCGCCGATTTCATCAATATATTTTTTAATCTCATGCCTTTTTCCGCTTCCGAAAATGATTTTAACAGGCAGGTTAAATTCCCAGTTCATATTATCAACCCCTCATCCGTTTGCTCCTGTCGGTCGCATCCGCCTTTCCCCAGGGGGAAGGCAAACAGGTTTACTGATTTGTATTTTAACACTATTATTCATTACATTCAAGTCAAACGTAAATGTTGCACTAAAAAAGCAAAAAGCTTTTGTGCAAAATAGCCGATTTATTAGCGAGGGGCGATAATAAGTTAAAATTAGTGTTGATTAATTTTCTTTAATTTGATATATTAATAATGTCTTATTCCCTGCATTTGAAAATGCGGGATATATTCTATAACCGAAAGTGGTGATTTATTTGGCTGAAAATGAAAATATCCTTTCCGCTGAGGAAGAGCTGGATAAGCTTGCCTATACGAAAAAGAGATATTTAACACCAAAAGAAATCGCTGCCTATGTTCTTGTAAACTTCGGGCAGAAAAACCTGGGTCAGTTCACATCCGCATTTAAGGAATTCTTTATGATTCAGTTCCTTAAGCTGAACACGACCGCATATGCAAACATAAATCTGTTTGCATCAATATATGACGCCGTTGATGACACGATATCCGGCCTTATTATTGACAGAACACGAACCCGCTGGGGTCGCGTAAGGCCGTTCTTCATCATTCCGCTGCCGCTTTGGCTTATCGGCGGATATATGATGTTCACCGTGCCAAGCGGGCATATCAGCTCCGGCTTCAAGGTGTTCTGGGCAACAACGGCAATTATCATCTACGGCCTCGGAATGAGCTATTTCGGCGCTTGGGGACTTATGATTTATAACATCACCCCCAACACCAATGAGCGAAATAACCTCATCACCGTAACAAAGTTTTTTGAGCTTTTCGGCACCTGGCTTCCGTCGCTCGTTCCTGTTCTTGTAACCCTGCTGCCTAAGATTAATTCGAAATTCACGATGGTTGGCATTTACAGCGGCTTCGCCTATTTTATGCTTATTCTCGCGGCGGCGTTCTCCGTTTTCGGCTTCTTCAATATGCGCGAAAGAGTTCCGCTTATGAGCCGCGATGAGATGAAGGAAACCTCTGTTCTTGAATCCATCAAAAACATTTTCACAAACCGCCCGCTTTTTGCAATCATCCTTGCAGAGTTCTTCAATAACTTCAAGGCTGTCGGCGGTTCTTCGGAGCAGTATTTCTGGCTTAACAACACCGGCTCGCTTATGAACCAAACCATCTGCGGTCTGTTTACGGGAATTCCAAACTACGTTATGGTTCCCCTTGCGGCAAAGATGGTTAAAAAGCTCGGCGCAAGGCTCACGGCGATTATCGCAGGCCTTTTCGGCTTCTTTGCTTACATGGGTCTTTATATCGCCGGCTATCATCCGTTTGGGCAAACCTTTGCGCAAAACAAAATTGCAAACCTTGCTTTTGTTATCGTCGGCCTTACAATCTGCGGCCTTCCGAATAAGATTATCCAGGTTGCAAACCCAATTCTCACCGCCGAGGCGCTGGACTGGATGGAGTGGAAGCACGGCATGAGAAACGAAGCGCTTGCAACAACTGTTCAGGGCTATTTCATCAAGCTTGCAACCTCCGTAACCGGCTGGCTTTCAGGCATGGTGCTCACTTGGATTAATTACGTTCCGCTCACAGACTCTTTGGGTAACGCAATTCCGCAAACTGACCCGAAGATGCTTAACGGCATCTGGGCTGTTTTCTGCATCCTTCCCGCGCTTGCAAGAGGCCTTTACGGCGTATCCTTCATCCTTTATCCGATTCACGGCAAGCTTCAGCAGCAAATGATTGTTGAGCTTGCGGATATCCGTGCAGACCGTCTGGCAGAGCAGAATGCAAACGAAAAGAAATCCGAAGAGGAATAATACATAAATAAAAAGAGAGGCGTTGCCTCTCTTTTTGTCGTTTGTTAAAGCATATTCAGATTTCGATGCCCAGCTCGTCAATTTTTTCGCGCAGGGCAATCCAGTCCCGAAACGCAAGCTCCTTGTTGTTAGGGTTGCGCAGGATTGCGGCGGGGTGGTAAGTGCCCATCATCAGAATTCCGTTTTTCTCTATAAACACGCCGTGCTCCTTTGTCACCCTGAAATTCGGGTCAATCAGGCGCTGGGCTGAAATCCTGCCAACGCAAACGATGATTTTCGGCCGGATAATTTTAAATTGCCGTCTCAGCCAGTTAATGCAGATATCCTGCTCCTCGGGCTTCGGGTCGCGGTTTTGCGGCGGGCGGCATTTAACCATGTTTGCGATATAAACGTTTTTATCCCTTGATAAATCTACGCTTGCCAGGAATTTAT
>DCTO01000054.1:3860-6001 GCA_002329285.1 Ruminococcaceae bacterium UBA1438 | reverse complement strand
TGGTTGAAGATGAGGAGCTTTCTTCCCCCTTAAAGCCTGCTTTAAGAGCCGCAACCCCAAGGGATTTACAGGTGCTTGAGGAGAATAAGAAGAAGGAGCTTGAGGCTTATGAAATCTGCCTTCGCAAGATTGAGGAGCATAAGCTTGATATGAGCCTTTCAGATGTTGAATTTGCGTTTGACGGCTCAAAGGTTCTTTTCTATTTCACGGCGGACGGCAGGGTTGATTTCAGAGAGCTGGTTAAGGATCTTGCAAACACCTTCCATACCCGAATTGAGCTACGCCAGATAGGCGTGCGCGATGAATCAAAAATGATCGGCGGTCTCGGCATCTGCGGCAGGCCGTTTTGCTGCTCAACCTTTCTCAGCGATTTTCATTCCGTTTCAATCAAAATGGCAAAGGAGCAGGGCCTGAGCCTTGCGCCAAGCAAAATCAGCGGAACATGCGGCAGGCTGATGTGCTGCCTTAAATATGAGCAGAATTCTTATGAATATCTTGCAAAGATAACCCCGAAAAGGGGCACGGTTGTTGATTGCAAAGAGGGCAGGGGAGTTGTTGTTGATGCTGCGCTGCTCACCGGCAAGCTCAAGGTTCAGCTGGACAGCTCTGTTGAAGGCGCAGCCCCCGTGATTGTTAACAGAGAGGAATGCGTTGTTGTTAAGAATGAAAAGCGCAGCTTAAAGCCTCTTCCGGCAAATAATGAGGAGTAATGAGCCTTTACCTGCTGATAAAAGTTAAGAACACCTAACAAACATTTTGCTTGAAATTATCAAATTATATGTTATAGTATAATTGTAATAAGAAAGCAACCGTATTGCTTTTAATTTTTTGGAGGTAGAATTATGGCTTATAAGATTTCAGACGATTGCATCTCATGCGGCGCATGTGAAGCAGAATGCCCTGTCAGCGCAATTGCAGAGGGTGACGGCAAGTTCGAAATTGATGCTGATACATGCATCGAATGCGGTGCTTGCGCAGGCGTTTGCCCTGTTGGTGCTCCTGCTGCTGAATAATTAAAAGGCAGAATAAAAGTTAAAGGCTATCCGAAAGGATAGCCTTTTTTTATTCAATGCTTTCAAGAATTGCTTTGCCGTTTTCAACTCTGAATTTAATCTCAAAGCCGGCAAAGGCAAAGCCATAAATTCTTCCCTCGTCATTCTGATATTGAGGCCGCGGGTCCTCTGCAAGGATTTCGCAAAGCAGTTCCTGTTTTACCTCGGGAAGCTTTTTCAGCAGCGCTCCGTCAGCTTCAACCTCAAGCCGGTAAGCCCGTCTCTCCTCGGCAAAGCCGCCAGCGGCATCCGGCAGGCTGTCGCTGTATGGGATATATGGCTTGATGTCATATATGGGAGTGTCGCTCATCATATCACAGCCGCTCACAAGCAGCCTCATCCCTTTGCCGTCACTAAGAATTCTTTCAAGCTTAACTGCGGATAGCCCAAGATTATTCGGGCGGAAGGGAGAGCGCGTTGCAAAAACGCCAAGCCTTGTGTTTCCGCCAAGGCGCGGCGGCCTAACGGTTGCTCCGTGCTCCTTGCCTTCGTTTTCGGAAAAGCCCCAGATAATCCAGAGATGGCTGAATTGCTCAAGCCCTCTGATGTAATTCGGGTCTTGAAAATCCGGCTCAAAGATAATTTCACTGGTCAGCTTTTCAATCAAACCGCTCTGGCGCGGAATTCCGAATTTGGCCGGAAAATCGGTTTTGATTTTTGCAATCGGCTTTATTTCCATAATTTCACCGTTGTTATTGATTTCGGTTTTAATTGCAGCTCCGTACTGAATTGGCCGTGATAATCAAGGCTCATATTCTGCTCTGCCGTTGTTGAATAAATCTGCTCAAATTCTGCGTCGGCGCAGATTTCAATCTTTCTTGCTCTGCCTTCGTTAACCGCAATCAGGATTTTTTCCTCTTGCGGAGTTTTAAACATAAATAAATTAAGATTGCCGTTTTCATCCGTTTTGCTTTCAAGCACGGTTGAACCTATCGGCAGAAATTTTGCAAAATGCGCAAAGGCATAATATCTTTTGCAGATGTAATAGTAAGCAAAGCTGTCTGAAGCGGAAAGCAAACCGTCGCTGTAATCCTTGCCGTCGCCTTTAAAATCGGCAATCTGGTTAACGGCAACCCAGCTTGTCCAGGT
>DCTO01000054.1:0-3823 GCA_002329285.1 Ruminococcaceae bacterium UBA1438 | reverse complement strand
AGCTCGCACCATTCGCTCATATCAAAGCGGATATTCGGATTTGCCTTGATAATCTTTTGATTAAAGCTCTTTCTGATTTGCAAATCCCTGTCTGAATGATATGAATGAATTGCAAAAACGCCAAGGTGCTTCATAATCAGCTCATCATTTCTGATAAGCTCAAAATATTTTTCGGTAACGCCGAAAAGCTCGCCGCTCTCGGGCGCATATAGCTTAACGTCAAGCTTTCGCTTTTCAAGCTCCTCGGCAAAAAGGTGCAGAATTTCAAGCACCTCCTCCGGCTCGTAATGGCAGCCCTCCTGCCAAACGTGCTTGCCGCCCCATTTCCATTGCGGCTCGTTAATCGGGCTGATGTAATTAACCGGGATTCCGTCAGCAATAAAATGCTCCGTTATGTCAAGAAAATAATTAACAAAGCGCATATAATTGCTTTTCGGCAAATTGGTTGTGTGGTGCACAATTGCGCCGCTTGCCTGCCCGCTTGCGGTGAAGGAATAATGCGGCGAATTTGCAAAAAGCACAAGCGTGTCAATCTTTCCCTTTTTGAGGCAAAGCTTCATAAAGCTATATGCGGTTTTGTCTCTCTCCCAGTCATAACCGCCGCCGTGGTAATGCTCATCCTCGTTATCATCGTCATATATGTAAAAGCTTTCAACCCTGCGCCAGGGATTGTCAACCCTGCAGTTGTGCTCGTTCCAGCCGGCTCCGATGTTGTATCTGTATATGTTCAGCCCAAGCCCGTCTTCTCCGTAAAGCAGGTCGGCAATTTCCTCCGCCATTTCGGGGGAGGGGATTTTGTGACTCCACCAGCAGGCGGATGTGCCGAAGCCAAGAAGCTTTTGCCTTTCATTTGCTTTTTCAAAATTAATCTTAATCATAGCTTTTTCTCCATATGAATGTGTGGGCAGTATTCCTCGAAATAAATGTCTCCGCTTGCTTCAAAGCCAAGGCTTTCGTAAAAGGGCTGAACCCTGCATTGGGCGGAAACCATTGCTGCTTCGCCGCCAAGCTTCTTGGCCTTTTTAAGCATTGCGTTCATTATTTCAGAGCCGAGATGCATTTTTCTGTATTCCTTCAAAATGGCAACCCTGCCTATGTGGTAAGCATTGCGCTCGTCATCCTTGAATATTCTTGCGCAGCCTGCAGCCTTGCCGTCAACGTAAAGCAGGGCGTGAAGCGCGGTTTTGTCAACGCTGTCAAACTCCTCCTCAAATTTTTGCTCATCAACAAAAACTGAGGTGCGAATGTCAATTTCCTCTTGAGTCAAGGCGTTTATAAATTTGATTTCATTCATAATGACGTTCCTTTTTGCATAATATATCTTTTTTATATTACCATAACCGCATATAATAATCAACAATTGAATAAATATTCATAATTATTCAAAAAAACACTTGCATTTTGAATAAACAGGTATTATAATATGCACACAAATTTAATATTGAATTTAAGGAGATTAAGTTATGAAAAAGTTTTCAAAGATTATTGCGGTTCTTCTTGCAGTTGCTTTTGTATGCACGGCTTTCGCTGCCTGCAGCAGCTCAAATTCAAACAAGCTGGTTATGGCAACAAACGCTGAATTCCCTCCGTATGAATATAAAGAGGGCGATCAGATTGTCGGCATTGACGCTGAAATCGCGCAGGCAATTGCGGATAAGCTTGGCATGGAGCTTGAAATTGTTGACACCGGCTTTGATTCAATCATCCCCGGCGTTCAGAGCGGCAAGTATGATATGGGCATGGCAGGCATGACCGTTACCGATGAAAGGCTTCAGAAGGTTAGCTTCTCAACCTCTTATGCAACAGGCGTTCAAGTAATTATTGTTCCTGAAGACAGCGCTATCACCTCTATTGATGATATCACTTCTGACACTAAAATCGGCGTTCAGGTGGCAACCACAGGTTGCATTTATGCAGAGGATGATTACGGCGTTGATGCTGTAAGCGAATTCAACAAGGGCGCTGATGCCGTTCAGGCTCTCGTTTCCGGCAAGATTGATTGCGTTATTATTGATAATGAGCCGGCAAAGGCATTCGTTGCAGCAAATGAAGGTCTCAAAATTCTTGACACAGAGTATGTAACAGAGGATTATGCAATCTGCTTCAATAAGGATGACACAGAGCTTATGGACAAGGTTAATGCTGCTCTTGAAGAGCTCATTGTAGACGGCACTGTTCAGAAGATTATTGATAAATACATCGCTGCAGAGTAATTCGAATATCTTTTAAAACTAATGAAGGGGAGGGTCTCCGTGCCCTCCCGTTATTCTTGTTATGGAGAATTAAATGTTAAATTCTTATTTAATCAGCCTGTCTTCTTTTATTAAGGATTTCAAAACTGATTTTGATCTGAACTTCGTTCAGAAAGACAGATGGAAATTAATGCTAACCGGCCTTGAAAACACCCTGCTCATAACGCTTTGCGCAGGCTTAATCGGTGTTGCAATCGGTGTTGTTGTTGCGGCAATTCGTTCCTCTTATGATAAGAATGAGGAGTCGCTTAAATTAAAGGGCGGCTTTGGCTTTGTTATATTAAAAATTGTTAATGCAGTCTGCAAGGTTTATCTAACCGTTATTCGCGGCACGCCCGTAGTCGTTCAGCTGCTTATAACATATTTCATTATTTTCAAATCCGCTTCAAACGGGATTCCCGTTGCAATATTCGCTTTCGGCATTAATTCCGGCGCATATGTTGCAGAGATTTTCAGGGGCGGCATTATGTCCATAGATCAGGGGCAGTTTGAGGCAGGGCGCTCAATCGGCTTTAATTATTTGCAAACTATGAGATATATCATCATTCCGCAAATGTTTAAATCGGTTTTGCCAACCCTTCTTAATGAATTCATCGCCCTGCTAAAGGAAACCTCCGTTGCGGGCTATGTTGCAATCACCGATTTAACAAAGGCGGGCAATAGCATTTCCGGCATAACCTATTCATATTATATGCCCCTGCTGGCGGTTGCCTTGATTTATCTTGTTATTGTTATGCTCCTTACAAAGCTTGTAAGCATAATTGAAAGGAGGCTACGCAAGAATGAACGATAGTGTTCTGATTAATGTCAAGGATTTGAAAAAGCATTATATTGACGGCACTGTCAAAGCGCTTGACGGCGTTAATCTTGAAATAGACCAGGGCGAGGTTGTGGTTATCGTCGGACCCTCCGGTTCGGGAAAATCAACCCTTTTGCGCTCTTTAAATCTGCTTGAAATTCCAACCGGTGGCAGCATTATTTTTGACGGCGAGGATTTAACGAATCCCAAGCTTAATATTAATAAGCACAGGCAGAAGATGGGAATGGTTTTTCAGCATTTCAATCTTTTCCCGAATATGACGGTGCTGCGCAATTTAACCATCGCGCCAATGAAGCTTCTCGGCAAATCAAAGGAGGAAGCGGAGGCGAAGGCGATGGGGCTGCTTGCAAAGGTTGGCCTTGATGACAGAGCTGATGCTTATCCCAGCCAGCTTTCCGGCGGGCAAAAGCAGCGTGTTGCAATCGTCAGGGCGCTTTGTATGGACCCCGAGGTTATGCTTTTTGATGAGCCAACCTCTGCACTTGACCCCGAAATGGTTGGCGAGGTGCTCCAGGTTATGAAGGCGCTTGCGAATGACGGTATGACGATGGTTGTTGTAACCCACGAAATGGGCTTCGCGCGTGAGGTTGCCTCAAGGGTAATCTTTATGGACTGCGGCGTTATTTATGAGGAAAACACACCTGATGAGTTTTTCAATAACCCGCAGAATCCACGTTTGCAGGATTTCCTTTCAAAGGTGCTGTAAAATTAAAAAAGGGCACGGATTTTGCACAAGTCCGTAAAAATGGAC
>DCTO01000017.1 GCA_002329285.1 Ruminococcaceae bacterium UBA1438 | reverse complement strand
TTAAGCGGGGTTGAGCCCGTTGCAAGGCCAAGCACGGAATCCGGCTTCTGCAAAACCTGGCCGCACATATAGTTGCCCGCGGCGATTCCGATTTGCTCCTCGGTGTTGTAAATTAAAACGTTCATAAAAGCACCTCCTCAAATAAGCAATATAATGTAAATTAAGTATTATTAATTATTATAGACGAATTATCTTAACTGTCAATCGCTTTTTTTCGTATTTTGCTTTTTATTAATTATTTTGCGGATAATCATAAAAAATATAAGAAAAGCGAATGCGCCAAGCGCGGCGCCCGCAGTGTCAATCGCCCAGTCATAAACGCGGCAGGCCCTGCCCTCAACAAAAATCTGGTGCACCTCATCTGTGATTGCGTAAAGTGATGTGAAAAGAATTGCAAGGGCGGTTTTCGGCTTTGAAAGCTGGGCAAAAAGCGCCAGCGCAAACAAAAGCCCAAGCCCCGTAAATTCAAGAAAATGCGCGCATTTGCGCACGATTAAATCCGTTTTGGTGATAAAGCTTTCGCCGAAAATGCGCTTGAAAAATTCAAGCACGGCGCTGCTTTGCACGGTTGATTCGGTTGCCGTGCGCGAGGAGAAATAAAAGATTGCGCACATGCACGCCGCCACAAGCGCCCAGCAAACGGCTCTGCCGATAATCCGTTTAATCCTCTCTGTCTGCATAAACGAAAGACACCCTTCCCGAGCCGGGGTGGAACTGAACTCCGCTCACGCCCTTTGCCTCGGCATAATAATTGGATTCATAAACCAGCGGCGCAATGCGGCATTGCTCAAGGATTGCGCTTTCGCATTCCTCGCATTCGGCGGCAAGCTCATCCGGAGCGGCGCTGCTTGCCTGCGCAATAAGCTCGCTGAAAGCTTCTGCCTCAAGCCCTGTGAAATTCAGCTCGTCAAGCCCCTGCAAAAATGAGACGGGGCTGGCGTTTGCCGCCGTCAGCGGATAAAGGGCAACGTTGTAATCCCCGATTGCAACGCGGGTTTTAAGGTCTGCCTCCGTTGCAAGCTCAAGCTTCAGTGAAAGCTCTGCGTTTTTGCCGTTTGCGTTTGAAATTGCGCCGATGCTGCTCTGAACACCCTGAAGCAACGCCTTTGCCGTCTCCTCCATATTTTCGGGGGCAAGCAGTGTTACCTGGGCGGAATAAACACCCGTTTCTTTAATCGCCTTTTTCCAAAGCTCAACCGCTTTTTCGCCGTTTTCATCCTCTGCCAGCTTGCTTATCTGCTCTGTATAAGAAGCGCCGTCAGCCGTGCAGCAGGGCGGAATAAAGCTTTTTGCATCTGAAAGATAGGGGAATTCGGCATAATCAAGAGCAGAAACGGAAAGCGCAAAGCCGCGGCGAGCGTTCTCATCCTCAAAAATTGAATAAGTGCTGTTAAAGGCAAGCACCCAGGTGGTGTTGAGATAGGGGATGAGAGTAACGCCGCTCTTTTTGGCAACGCTTTCGCTTTCGTAACCGCGGATGTAAGCCGCGTCATAATAGCCGCTTGCAAGCTTGTCTGCAACGCTCTCCTCGCCGTCAACGATTTTCAGTGTTAAATCCGCCGCCTTGGCGGGGGAGGGGCCGTTATAAGCGGGATTTTTTTTCAGAATATAGCTTTGCTCCAGCTGGCTTGTAACAACGAATTGCCCGTTAAACATCGTGTATTTCAAATCAAGCCCGTAACGCCCGCTGGTGCTGTTAAAGAATTCCTCATTGCAGGGCATTGCAACCGCGGTTGAAAGCACCTGCAGAAATCCGCTGTTCGGCGCTGAAAGGCGGATTGTTAAGGTGTAATCATCATCGGCGCGCACTCCGAGGGCGCTCCTGTCCTCCTCGCCGCTGTTAACCGCAGGGGCATTTTCAATGCAGGCAATTGTGGAATAAAGCGGGCTTGCGGTTGCGCCGTCAGCCGCTCTCTGCAAGGCAAATGCAAAATCCGCCGCGGTGATTTCGGGATTATAATCCTCGCCGAATTTTTCTTTAACGGACGGAAAGATATACCATCTCAGGTCTGTTTTAAGGTGGAAGGTGTAGGTCAGCCCNNACAAGCCCCTCAAAGCAGTTTTCGGCAACAAGAAATTCATCTGTTGTTGCCGCCACCTGCGGGTCATAGCTGTTTATGTTTCCGCCGAAGGGGTAAATCAAATCAATTTTGTTTTCCTTGGCGGAGCAGCCGGCGAAGGCCGCCGCCGTAAGTATTATGCACAGAATTGCGCTGATAAGCTTTTTCATAATAACTCCAAGCAATCAAATAACTTTAAACTAAATAATTATTATAACAGATTATATGCGCTTTGAAAAGGCTAAATTTAAGCTGATTAAAGGCAGATTTTTAAAACACGCGGCTGGGTGTACTAAAAACTTTTTGAAAAATTTTTCAATTATTTAAATTTTTTCTTGACAACTTATTTAATATATATTATTATAATCGCACCCTTAAAATGGAGCATTAGGCGCTTGCCGCAGAAAATGCGCGCTTTTTTGCCGGCAAATCAGCCAAAAAGCCGCATAAAATCAGGCGTTTAACTGTTCATTTTTTAGTAAATCTAAAGAAACGGAGTGATTACTTCAATGGTGAATGTGAAGGATATTCAGCTCGGCACAACAACCAGAAAAAGTTTTGCCAAAATCAATGAGGTTATGCCAATGCCAAACCTTATTGAGGTGCAAAAGAAATCATATCAATGGTTTCTTGACGAGGGCCTTCAGGAGGTTTTTCATGATATCGGCCCCATCACTGATTACACCGGCAATTTAATTCTGGATTTCATTGATTATTCAATGGATGATGCGCCGAAGTACACTATTGCTCAGTGCAAATCCCGTGATGTAACCTATGCAAAGCCTTTAAAGGTCAGGGCTCGCCTTCAGAATAAGGAAACGGGCGAGGTTAAGGAA
>DCTO01000080.1 GCA_002329285.1 Ruminococcaceae bacterium UBA1438 | reverse complement strand
GCAAATTGAAGTAACCTTTGATATTGATGCAAACGGCATTGTTCATGTTTCCGCAAAAGACCTTGGCACAGGCAAGGAGCAGAATATCAGCATCACAGCCTCCTCAAATATGAGCAAGGAGGATATTGAAAAGGCTGTTAAGGAAGCAGAGCAGTTTGCAGAAGAGGATAAGAAGAAGAGAGAGGCGGTTGACCTCAAGAATAACGCAGAGCAGCTTGTTTATCAGACGGAGCAGCTCCTCAATGAAAACGGCGATAAGTTTGCCGCTGATGATAAATCCGCTCTTGAGGGCAAAACAGAGGCTCTCAAGGAAGCATTAAAGGGCGATAATCTTGATGCAATCAAATCTGCCCAGGATGATCTTCAGAATAAATTCTATGAGGTTTCACAGAAGATGTATCAGGCAGCAGCACCCCAGGGTGATGCCGGCGCAGATCCGAATGCGCAGGCAGGCTCAGACGCCGGTTACACTGATGCGGATTATACAGAGGTTGATGACAACTAATTAAAAGTTGGATTTCTCCTTTCATTTTAGGGCGGCGGCTCACAAAACCGCTGCCCTAACAACGCATAAATTATACTTACGGAGGCAGATATATGCCCGAAAAAAGAGATTATTATGAGGTGCTCGGCGTATCAAAGGGCGCTTCGGATGATGAAATAAAAAAAGCATACAGAAAAACCGCAAAGCAATATCATCCGGATCTGCACCCCGATGATAAGGTTGCAGAGGAAAAATTCAAGGAATGCAACGAGGCTTATGAGGTGCTTTCCGATCCGCAGAAAAAGGCGCGTTATGACCAGTTCGGCTTCGCCGGCGTTGATCCCAATTACGGCGCGGGCCAGGGCGGTTACGGCGGCGCGGGTGGCTTCGGGTTTGACGGCGATATTGATCTCGGCGATATTTTCTCCTCAATTTTCGGCGGTGGCGGCGGTTTCGGCGGCTTCGGCACAAGAAATCCGAATGCTCCGCAAAAGGGCAGCGATGTCCAGGTTCATTTAAGCCTCACCTTTGAGGAGGCGGCAAAGGGCTGCAAAAAGAATGTTGAGGTTCCCCGTGTTGAGGATTGCTCTGAATGCGGCGGCACGGGCGCGGCAAAGGGCACTTCGCCCAAAACCTGCTCCGAATGCGGTGGCAAGGGCTATGTTAACGTTCAGAGCAGAACTGCTTTCGGCGTTATGAGCACACAGCGCACCTGCTCTGCCTGCGGCGGCAGGGGCAAAATTGTTGAAACCCCGTGCGGCAAATGCGGCGGCAAGGGCAAGGTTAGGCGCAAAAACAAGATTGATGTTAATATCCCTGCCGGCATTGATGACGGCCAGGTTATCAACCTTCGCGGCTACGGCAACAGCGGCATAAACGGCGGGCCGAGCGGCGATCTCAAGGTTATCGTCAGCATCAAGCAGCACAAATATTTTGAGCGAGACGGCTTTAACGTTTGGTTTGAAAAGCATGTTTCAATCATTGAGGCAACCCTCGGCGCAGAGCTTCAGGTGCCTACTCTTGACGGTGATGTTAAATATTTCCTGCCTGCCGGCACGCAGCCTAATGAGGTCTTTAAGCTCAAGGGCAAGGGCATTCAAAGGCTCAATTCCGTTGGCAGGGGCGATCAGTTCGTTCGCATCGTTGTTGATATCCCGAAGAATTTAACGGAGGAGCAAAAGGCTGTTCTTATGCAGTTTGATAAAAACTATGTTCCGCCGAAAAATGCGGGCAAAGAGGGCTTTTTTGATAAATTTAAGAAAAAGTAATATATTATTAACATCTTTGAGTTATAATAAATCCGAACGCAAAAGGCGTTCGGATTTTTTGTAAAGGATATTAAAACAAATATGAGCAAAAAAACAATTGCAGTTGCAGGCACGGGCTACGTCGGACTTTCAAATGCCGTGCTGCTTTCGCAGAATAACAGGGTTTTCGCCGTTGATATTGTTGAGGAAAAGGTGGGGCTAATTAACCGCAAAATTTCCCCGATTGCGGATGCGGAGATTTCCGATTATCTTGCTAATAAGTCGCTGGATTTAACCGCAACAACCGATGCGGCGCTTGCTTATTCACAGGCGGATTATGTTATTATTTCCACGCCAACAGATTATGATGAGTCAAAAAACTATTTTAACACAAGCTCGGTTGAAGCGGTGCTTTCGTTGGTTGAAAAGCATAATCCGAATGCCGTTGCGGTGGTTAAATCAACCGTTCCCGTTGGCTTCACAAGGGCAATGCAGGAAAAATTTCCAAGCCTTAAAATCATTTTCAGCCCGGAGTTTCTGCGAGAGGGCAGGGCGCTTTATGATAATCTTTATCCAAGCCGCATAATAGTTGGCGCAAATGATGAGCTTCGCGCAGAGGCAGAGGAATTTGCCGCCCTTCTTTCCGGCGGCGCAATCAAAAAGGATATCCCGATTCTGATTATTAACCCGACGGAAGCAGAGGCGGTTAAGCTTTTTGCAAACACTTATCTTGCTCTGCGCGTCAGCTATTTTAATGAGCTGGACACTTATGCCGAAATCCACGGGCTTAACACGGCGCAGATTATTGAGGGCATCGGGCTTGATCCCAGAATCGGCACTCATTATAATAATCCCTCCTTCGGTTACGGCGGCTATTGCCTTCCTAAGGACACAAAGCAGCTGCTTGCCAATTATGCAGATGTGCCGGAAAATCTCATCCGCGCAATCGTTGAATCAAATCAAACGCGAAAGGATTTCATTGCCCGCCGCGTGCTGGAGCTTGCGGGGCACAGCCAAAGGCGCGCCGCAACAATCGGTGTTTACAGGCTGACTATGAAATCAAATTCCGATAATTTCCGCCAAAGCTCAATTCAGGGCGTTATTAAAAATATTAAAGGTGAGGGCGCAGAGGTTATCATTTATGAGCCTACTCTTGAGGATGGCGAGCAGTTTTTCGGCAACAGGGTTGTTAATAACCTTGCCGATTTCAAAAATCGCTGCGATGTTATCCTTGCAAACCGAATGAATGATGAGCTTGCAGATGTTGCCGATAAGGTTTACACCCGCGATATTTACGGCAGAGACTAAAAAGGAGATATAAATATGGATTTAATTCAAAGCTTTTCCGTTGATCACACCAAAGTTGTTCCGGGAATTTTTTTCAGCCGTGCGGATAATGTCGGCGGCAATATGGTAACAACCTATGATATCAGGCTTAAAAGGCCTAACAGGGAGCCGGTAATTGATGTTGCGGCAATGCATTCGCTTGAGCATATTATTGCAACCTTTCTTCGCAATAATCCCGAATGGCAGGATGAGGTTGTTTATTGGGGCCCGATGGGCTGCCTGACGGGGTTTTATCTTATTCTTAAAGGCAGCCGCACTCCGCAGGAGATTTACGGTTTGGTTTTGAATGCCTTTAAATCGGTTGAAAGCGCTCAAACCGTTCCCGGCACCGCTCCGGAAAATTGCGGGCATTATCTTATGCACAATCTTGGAATGGCAAAATGGTATGCGGCGGAGTTTGCGGCTTATCTTGAAACTAATTCCGAAAATCCCGCAATCTTTGAATATCCCAAAACAGAGCGCCTTGTAACAGGCGACGGTCAGCATTTCTATGATTCATAAAAACACAAAAAATCTGCATCACAATTGTGGTGCAGATTTTTTCTTTATTCCTTTTTTAAGTTTTCAATAATATTTTCGTCTTTAATCTTATCCGCCGAATAGAGCAGGGAAAGAACAATAATTACAAACACCGCAAGAATTGCGGCAAGGTAATACGGCAGATTTAACGATAAGCCGATATCCATTCTCTCTGATCTTGAAAGCGCCCGGTACATCAGGTAATGCAGACCTGCGCTTATCGGTATTGACCAAAGAAGCGATTTTGCACCGTAGCGTATGCTTTCAACGTAAATCATTTTTTTTAAAGCCCTTTGGCGTTACGCCGACGGATTTAAGCATTGCAAATATCGTAACCGCTCCCATCCGGCAACGTTAAATCAAGAATATATAATGAGAAAGTTTGGCTTTCTATTATTATTTCTGCCTCTGCAATGCTTTTTACAAGAACAATCTCATATCCCTCGTTTTCAAGAGAATAGGTCAGCGCCATGCCGATTGCTTCGTCGTCCTCTAAAAGAAAGATGCACATGTAATTCACCTCGCCTTTATTCTACCATATTTACATATTGTGTTCTATTACATTTTTGTCACATTGGCAAAACTAATTATTTGCTTTGACATGGGGTGGGATTAGTGTTAATATATAACTTGTTAGTGAGGTTAAGTTATGGCACATCCGATTAAGCATTTTGTCACAATCACAAAGCACCGCCACAGGGTTATGGTGCATTGCTTCAGGGCGGGGATTCCGCTTCAGGGCTTAAGGCATGATTTGTCCAAATATTCGCCGGCGGAGTTTATCCCCGGCGCAAAATATTATCTCGGCGTTCGCTCTCCGAATGAGGCGGAGCGCGAGGATAAGGGACATTCAACCGCCTGGATGCACCACAAGGGCAGAAACCGCCATCATTATGAGTATTGGACGGATTATAACACCGAAACAAAGCAGATTGCGCCCGTTGAAATGCCGATAAAATATGTTAAGGAAATGTTTTGCGATCGCGTTGCGGCAAGTAAAATCTACCAGGGCAAGAATTACACGGATGCCCATCCGCTTGAATATTTCAACCGCGCAAAAAAGCGCATTATGATTCATCCCAAAACGGCAGAGCTGCTTGAAAGCCTGCTTGTTATGCTGAAGGAAAAGGGCGAAAAGGAAACCTTTGCCTATGTGAGAAGGTTAAAATAAAAGACTGCTTCATTTGAACTGCTCCAGGTTGTGCA
>DCTO01000053.1 GCA_002329285.1 Ruminococcaceae bacterium UBA1438 | reverse complement strand
AAGTACTGAAGAAATATGGAACGGAATCGGCAATCCGATTTACCCTCCTGCGCAAAAAGAGCTGAACAGGCACCAAATTCCATTTGATAAGAAAAAGCGCGCAGTTCAGCTCACTAAATACGATTATGATGAATACGATTACATAATCGCAATGGATTCAAATAATGTCAGAAACATAAACCGCATTATCGGCAAAGACAGGCAAGGCAAAGTCTATAAGCTGATGGACTTCACCCCTAACGGCGGCGAAGTTTCAGACCCGTGGTATTCAAGAGATTTTGAGACAGCTTACTATGACATTGAATTTGGCTGTAAATGCCTTTTAAATCAACTTTTGCGATAATCAGATAAAGATGATGGAGGCTGCAATTAAATACTGTGCAGCGTAATATAGCGTATGATTTAAAAAGATATGGAAGGGCTTATCCCATCCCCTGCTGAAATATGTAAAGCTGAGCACAACATCCGAAAGCAAAAACAGCACAGCACCGACGGAGAACATAATCATTGCTGCACTCTTAAACTGAATTGCAGCGCATATGGAGGTTGCCGCAGTCAGCGAAAGAAAGCAGGTGTAGAGGAAAACCACTCTTCTGTATTTCCCGTAATGCACCTTCATAATATTTGCAGAAAGCACGGTTGCAGCGGCAACGCAAACCGCAATAACGGCGCAGATAAGAACCCACCACCATTTGAATTTAAGCTCCCAAACGATTGCGCCGCTGTAAAACACATGGCCAACGAGGAAAAACAAAAATCCCGCTTTAAGATAGCTGTTTGCATCTTTTGGATAGATATATTTAAGGTCAAGCGCAGTATCACCACAAAGGCCGAGCACGCCGCCCATTATAACAAAGGAGGCAAAAAACGGAAGTTTCGGCAGGGTATTGACTGCAAAAACCATTGTAAGCAAATAGCAAAGGCTCGAAACCATTTTCAAAAACAAATTCTGAATGGTTGCACCCTGCTTTGAGCGCCTTAATATAAAAATGGATGTGACGATTAAACCGCCAACTAATGTGAAATAATATGGCATAAAATCATCTCCTTAACTTTTCTGGTTTAATTATATCACAAAATGCCATATATATCAAGAAGCCGCCGAGGAAAGCCCCTCGGCGGTGTTTTAATGCCTTGTATCATCTGTAAAAAGCTCACACCAGCGTGCCTGGAATGAGGGCTCCTCTCCGCCTGCATAAAGATGCCCCAAATCGCCGTATTGCAAACAGGTGAAAATAGCCTTGCCCTTTTCTCTTTCCTGTGTTGCCAGGCGGGTAATACCTGTTGGCAAAGCAACAAAATTGTGCCACATAATCATAGGCGAAACGCTGAAAATCCTTGATAATATCACGCTTTCCACTCCGAAATGGCAAAAAATTAGTATTTTATCTTTATTAGGGTTTTTAACATCGTAAATTCTTCCGCTTTTAACATATCCGTGATTTGCAAGCAGCTTATCAACGCCGTTGCAGACCTCATCAAAGTGGCGCTTAACGTCGCCTTGTTTCATAACGTCAACATTAAGCCATGTATCATAAGAATAGTAATCGTCAATTTTAGTCCAATAATCGGGATGCCTGTCCCAACAATTTGTTCTTTTGCCGTTATATTCAATATTTCCGCTAAATTCGTGAAGCCAATCATATATTACAACAGTCTTGCCGGCTTTTTCAAGATAGTATGAAGCAGTTTTCTGCGCCCTGCCCATAGGTGAGCAATAAACGGTTGAAAACTCCTGCTTTGCCAGGCGCTCAGCAAGCAGCTTTGCTTCGCGCTCTCCCTTTTCGGTTATGCTGTCATTCTCATAATCGGGGTCTGCATGACGAACGATCCAGATTTCCATATGTAGCCCTCCTCAAATAATATACTGTATTATGCTATTCTTCCATTCAGCCGTGAGCCTTTCAACGCTCCATGCAGCATTAGCGGGGCTTGTTGACAGGAGGCAAACTGCCTCAATCCCAACCTTATTTTTAATACATTCTCTGTATAACGCTTCAGCTTTTTTTCCGTTTGTGAAAATTTTGCACACATTGCTGTTTTCAAGAATAAACACAATGTCGTTCGGAACAACATTTTTAATGCTGCTGTCTGAAGAGCCGATTATTTCGCAGGAATGAATAACATCCCAAACTGCTATATTATTATCAAGCAAAAGCCTCTTCTTTTCATCAATGGTTTGAGGCAAATCAGCGCTACAGATTTCTGAAATAACACGCCAGAAACGATTTCGCGGATGTCCGTAAAAAGCCCTGCTCCCTTGATTTAACAGACGGAAAGGAGCCAAGTATTAATATTTTGGAATTACCGTCGAAAATAGGCTCAATCGGATGAATAATCATATTTATCTCCAACAATTTCTACATAATAATTATAAATCCTTTTTCATATGGTCTTCATCTGTGAAAATATAACCGTGCTTTGGATAAAACATCTTGACTCAAAATATGTGTTTTTATTTCCGAGATGAAGCAGCATAATATTTCGGCCATTAGCTTTGGCAAAGCTTTCGGCAACACTTAACAATTCAGAACCCAAGCCCTGTCTTTTAAGATTGCATTTTATATATAATCTGTGAAGCACTGCCTCACATCTCGGCAAAAGATTGCACCCAACACAGCCGATAACTCTCTCATTATCATCTAACGCAATCCAAAACATATCTCCTTTATCAAAATAATAACCGTTTAGATCAAGCAAATCATCGTTAAGAGTTGGTACTCTGCCAAGCGCATTTTTCGCTTCAAGCACCATAAATATTAAATCATCACGGTATTTTTCTTCATACTTAATAATTCTCATTACGAATCCTTTCAATTAATACTCATATTCCGTTAGCATTTCAAAATGGTTAGGTAAATCATTAATTTCATTCTTAATAAAAAGCGGATATAAATATTGCCGATCAATACTTTCAATATCAATCCACTCAAAAACCTCATTATGTGGCGAGATTCTAACAGAAAAATTATTTCGGTTAATTAGGTCTGTTGCAGAAACGTCTACCAAATAATAAACACAAAGCTCGTGAAATTTCTGTTTGGTTGCATCTTCAATGAAAAAACTTTGCACAAACCACAGAGGTCTTATTATTTTTGCATCAACATTAAGTTCTTCATTGAGCTCCCGAAGCAAAGCAGATTCGGCATTTTCATGAAGCATAACCCTGCCACCGGGCAAAAAGTAATAAGGTGTATTATCATTTTTCATAGCGAGAAGGCGCCCTTTATGTTTTATAATGGCGCACACTCTATAATTAAAGATATCATTGCCGACATTAAAAGTCAAATCCATAATTTCTCCAAAAATAAAGACCCGCCATATAATGACAGGTCGATGTATCAGCATCAAAATTTATTTACTGAACTTAACTCCGTGTTCGGCTGGGAACGGGTGCTTTCAGCAGAAATGATTATAGCAAAACCACTTTGCGTTGTCAAGGAAAAGAAAAACCCATCCAAAAAAG
>DCTO01000033.1 GCA_002329285.1 Ruminococcaceae bacterium UBA1438 | reverse complement strand
TTAAGTCCCTTGCGTCTGCCTATTTCGCCACACCAGCGAACAAACAATATAATACATTAAATTAAAATGAATGTCAATATTTTAGTTAACTTTATTTTGCGGCTTTCCTTCAAGCCAGCATTTAAGATTTTCTTCAAGAACACCAAGAAGTCTTGCCCTGGTTTCCTTTGCTGCCCATGCTATATGAGGGGTTATAACGCAGTTTTTTGCATTTAGCAGGGGATTGTTCTTATTTGCCGGTTCTTCCTTAAGAACATCAAGCGCTGCTCCAGCAATTATACCGTTATTCAGAGCGTCAGCGAGATCATTTTCATTAACAACCGGGCCTCTGGANNAATTGCGCTATTTTTCATTTTAGAAAGGAACTTTTTGCTAACTAAACCGGTTGTATCCTCGGTAAGCGGAACATGGCAGGTGACTATGTCGGATTCAGACAGCAGCTCGTCGAGCTTAACCTGTTTAACATATGGATAATCGCTTAAATCCTTTATATGCTTTGAATAGATAATTACATTCATTTTAAAAGCATTCGCAATTTCTGCAACTCTTTTACCGATAGTGCCGAATCCGATTATTCCGATTGTTTTATCTGCAAGCTCAAACAATGGAGCCTTCCAATAGCAGAAATCCGGGCTGGCGCACCAATCGCCACTATGAACAGAATCAGAATGCAGCTCAACAAGATTTGAAAAGCTGAGAATATATGCGAAAACCTCTTGAGCAACGGCATTTGTTGAATAAGAGGGAATATTGCAAACCGTAATACCAAGCCTTGTTGCTTCTTTTAAATCAACAACATTGTATCCGGTTGACTGCAAGCCTATATATTTCAGCTCGGGAGATAACGCCTGAAGCTCACTTGCGGTTAAAACGGTTTTATTTATAATCAGTATTTCGGCGCCTTTTGCCCGCTCAACAACCTGTTCGGGAGAGGTGCGAAGATATATTTTTACCTCATCAGAATATTTATTTAAANNTTAAAAAATCCCAGCTTAAATCTCCGGGATTTGTTGTTGCAGAATCAAGATTAACTATTTTCATATTTATCACCAAAACTTTCTCTATAGTCTAAATTATATCCCTATACAAATTAT
Source organism: Ruminococcaceae bacterium UBA1438 (assembly GCA_002329285.1). Lineage (GTDB taxonomy): Bacteria > Bacillota > Clostridia > Oscillospirales > Acutalibacteraceae > Eubacterium_R. The sequence continues at coordinate 5,814 of DCTO01000033.1, read as the reverse complement.
TTTTCAATAATTTATTGCCAATATTTGCAAGTTATTATATAATTAATCATAAGAATTATTGGTGATAAAATGAAAAGGTCATTGATAGTTTTTTTCTGCAGTTTTATTCTCTTTATTTGTATGTATAATAATTAACGGAGCGTTTATTCATTCTTCCGTTGTTTCTTCAACGGTTAGCACGCAGAGAAAAACGCTTGTTATTGATGCAGGGCACGGCGGTGTTGATGCCGGCACCGTTGCCGCAGACGGCACTCTTGAAAAAGATATTAATCTTGATATTGCACTGAAACTTAATGATTTTGCTGTTCTTTCAGGCTTGAAAACCGCGCCGATTCGCACCACTGATTCCGAATACTATCCTGCAGGTGTTGACAGGAGCCGCTCTGATTTATATAACAGACTTGATTTTGTTAACGGAATTGATAATTCTTTTCTTGTTTCAATTCATCAGAATCATTTTGAGGACGTATCACAGTGGGGAATGCAGGTGTTCTATTCGCCTAATGATAAAGCCAGCAAAATACTTGCAGATTGTATTTTAACGCAAAGCAAAACATTTCTCCAGCCTGAAAATAAAAGAGAAAATAAGCCTTCTGATGATAGTTATTATATTCTTTATCATGCCATTGCTCCGTCAGTCATGGTTGAATGTGGCTTTATGAGCAATGCAGAGGAAAACAGCAAACTTAAATCAGAAGATTACCAAAAAAAATTAGCATGTGTTATTATGCTTGGTATTTTTGATTATTTAAATAACGAGGATGTTTAAATGGCTAAATTAAAATCAACTTACGTATGCTCAGAATGTGGATATGAAAGTGCAAAATGGTATGGCAAATGCCCGGGCTGCGGTGAATGGAACACTATGAATGAAGAAATGATTTCAACCTCATCTGCCTCTAAAACAGTTAAGAGAAGCACATCTGCAGTCCAATCCGTTATGAAATTAAAGGATATCACTAATGACGTTGAAAAAAGAATTTCAACAGGAATCAAGGAGTTTGACAGAGTTCTCGGCGGAGGCATAGTTGAGGGCAGTCTTGTGCTTTTAAGCGGTGATCCGGGTATCGGTAAATCAACAATTCTGCTTCAGATTTGTGAATATATCGGCAAGGATAAATCCATTCTGTATGTCAGCGGAGAGGAATCAGCTAATCAGATTAAGCTTCGTGCTAATCGTCTTGGTGTAACAACCGATAATCTTTCTTTGCTTTCGCAAACAGATGTCGGCTCTATTGTTGAAGTTATCAGAGCTGAAAAGCCGGATGTTGTTATAATCGATTCAATTCAGACAATGACTTATGATGAGTGCTCGTCATCAGCCGGCTCTGTAACGCAGGTCAGGGAATGCACTAATATTTTTATGCACACGGCTAAATCATTTGGAATACCTATATTTGTTGTTGGGCACGTAAATAAAGATGGTGCGATTGCAGGTCCCAAGGTTCTTGAGCATATTGTTGACACAGTTCTTTATTTTGAGGGTGAACGCAACTATTCTTACAGAATATTGCGAAGTGTCAAAAACCGCTTTGGTTCAACAAATGAGATCGGCGTATTTGAAATGCAGAGTAGGGGACTTGTTGAGGTTGAAAATCCATCTCTTCTCATGCTTTCAGGCAGACCAAAAAATATCAGCGGAACCTGCGTTGCATGCGTTATGGAAGGTTCAAGACCAATTCTTGCTGAAGTCCAGGGGCTTGTTACTGCAACAGGCTTTGGCACTCCGCGCAGAATGAGCACCGGCTTTGATTATAACAGAATGGCAATGCTGCTTGCTGTTCTTGAAAAAAGGGCAGGTTATTTTTTCAACTCAATGGATGCTTATATCAATGTTGTCGGCGGTTTGAGGCTTGATGAACCGGCAGCTGATTTAACAGTTGCAATGGCGCTTGTTTCTTCCTTGAAGGATATCGTTGTTGCGGATGACGTACTTGCATTCGGTGAAATTGGCCTTGCAGGGGAGATCAGAGCAGTAAATAACTGTGAGCAAAGAGTTCAGGAAGCTTACCGCCTTGGTTTTACGCGCTGCATAATTCCGTTTAATAATTATAAATCGCTTTCAAAGGAATTAAAGATTAATGTTGATATCGTTCCGGTCAGAACAATTAGAGATGCCTTTAAGGCGTTAACAGAAGAATAAATATAAAAACGGTGTTTGATTATTTAAAACAAACACCGTTTTTATTGTTTTTTTGCAGGGAATATAACTCTTGACAACCTACAAAAAAATTGATACAATTATACAAAATAAATACTCCGTGTAATATTAACGTTTTGTACGTGCAGTTCATCTGCACTGATGAAGGCACATAATTGATTAAAATATATACAAATTGTTATAGCCCTTGCAGTAGAGCAGGGGCTTTATTTTTTTGTCTGTCTTTATTGCGTGCGTTCTGCTCCTTTCCCTAATCGGCATTTGTCCATTAGGTGAGTATAGTGAAACTGTCATGGCATATAGGCAACTTTGCGCTTTTAAGACCGTACAGGGGCAACGCCCATGAGCTTGCTCGGCTGAACCTATTTATTTTATTTGCGTATGGCGGCAGAATTCTAAAACTATTTTGGAGTTGTGCCACTGCGGCGAGCTTCCATAGGAAGCGTGGGGCAGGCGAAGCGTTGCGCATGCTGCTTGCAGCATATATAAATGCGCAACTGGCGGTGTGGGTACCGATTGCCGCGTTATTTCAAGCCTACCGATTAAATTATATAATCATGGCTTGAAATGTGGCTATTTATTATCGTTACTTCGAAGTGAATAAAAAGCGGGAGTCACTACGACACTCCCCCTTGTGGTCGTTGGTCATTGGTCATTAATTTTGTCTTTATCAGCTTGAAATTCCTTCTGAATTAGGTAGTTAATTAACTGGCTTTCATTCTTGAATCCTTTTAATGCTGCATATCCTTTAAGCCATTTCTTTGTGCCCTTTGGCGCAATAAATTGTACTAGTTCTCTGTATTTATTTATGCCTCTAATTTTTCGTCCGATTAGCCAACCAATAATACAACCAATGAATGTTACTGAAAGTGAAGCAAATAATGGTATATCTATTTTCATTTTTTAATATCCTTTTTGTTTGTTATTTCAAGTATATAATCTGCGCTTACTCTATAGAAAATAGCGAGTTTTTTTAATTCATCAGCTTTTAACTGCTGTACACCGTTTTCTATTTTTGAGTAATTTGATTGTGTCATTCTTAGTAGTTGACATATGTCTTTTTGATTATAGTCATTATCTTCTCTTAGCTCTCGGATTCGTTTGTACATATTTATCACCTCGAGTAGATATTACTATATCGAATATTTTTTGTTGACATATATGCGATAATCGAATATAATTAATATTATTAAATCGAATATTTAGGTGGATTATGGCTGAAAGATATAGAAATTTTGCAACAGTGTTGTATGAAGAGTCAGCCCCAAAAGATTTCAGAGAGATAATAGTCAATTGGCATGTGCCCTGTCTTTTAAGTCCTTATCATGATAGTGATGTTAATCCGACTGGAGAACCGAAGAAACCGCATTGGCATTTGATGATAATGTTTGAAGGCAAGAAGAGTACTGATCAGGTTAAAAAGCTTTTCGAAGAAGTCAATGGGGTTGGATGTGAGGTAATAAATTCAATCCAGGGTTATGCACGGTATTTGTGCCACTTAGATAACCCGGAAAAACATCAGTATGATACAAATGATATAATGCAGTTCAGCTCAGCTGACTATGCAACGATTTGTATGCTTGATACTGACAGAGTAAAAATCATGGCAGAAATGCAGGCTTGGTGTACTGAAAACTTTGTGTTATCTTTTGCTGAGCTTTGCACTTATGCTGAAATATATCATTACGATTGGTATCGCCTTTTGATGACGAGCTGCACTATACCGATGATGGCTTTTCTGAAGTCAATGCAGTGGGAAATTGATAAGGAGTACCGTCGTAAGGATAAATATACAGAAAGGGGGCAGGAAGTTAATGGAATTAACGATTAAGTTCATTTGTGAGAATGCTTATGACTTCACGGATAAGGGCAAACGTTATGTCGGCGTAACAGTACGTGCTTATGACCCGAAGAGTGATAGTATTCTTAAATGCAAAGCAAGCGGTCTGACAGGTCTTAAGTTTGGCGATGACCTGAAGGTTTACGCTATTCCGAACGGTCGTTATCTTAATTATGAGGTGGCATCATGATTAATGAAGTAATTTTGTGCGGATTCTGGGTTGCAGGTATTGCAATCGGAATTGCACTCGAAAGGCGGTTTAATTTTTACAAATGGTAACTGTCGGATTTAATGAATGCGGCGAGCTGTTCATAATCGGAACGCTTTGCGGCATGGGTTTAGGACTTATATTCAGCACATTGGGCTGGGTTATATATAAGTTATTCAATTTTATAGAAAGGAGTTAAGCTGATGCATAAGATTAAAAATCTCGGTAAGAAATTCGGCAAGAAGCTTGTTGCTGTAGCTGCCGGTGCTTGCACACTTGTTGTAGGCGCAATTTCTGCTTTTGCAGAGGATCCGACATCTGTTTATGATACCATTACTAATGGCGTAGGCACAAAGATACGCGGCGTTATTGAACTTGAAAATGATCATATTAATGCACGGTATTATAAGTTATTCGGCTTGATATTATCCACTATATGCGGCGGTCTGTTTATCAGCAGAAATAAGATGTATCAGACCAAGCTGCGCAATGATACAGATTGGATAATCAGAAAAAGAAAAATAAGCAAGTGTTATGATACATTTTCACTTGCAATAGACTATTATTCGGAGTCGAGCACCGCTTTTAACGGTGCGCAGACTGCGAATGATAGTCCAGAAAACGAAAAGGGGGCTTAACACTTGCTTAAAGTCTTTTATAAAGCAAATTCGATTAATATGAATTAACTGTTTCTGAAACGCTGGCCAGTTGGTTTTATAGCCTTTGTGAACTTGTTTCAAGTTTTCTTGATTGGCTTATCGGTCTTTTGCCTGATAGCACTTTAACTGTTTTAACTGAGCTGCCGGAAGGTGTTTCAAAATATCTTGGTTGGGTTAATTGGTTTTTGCCGATAACCGAAATAATTGTTATACTGGCCGGTTGGGTTGGTGCTTTGGTAATTTATTACCTTGTAAGTCTGGCGATGAAATTCTTTAAATTAATCGGAGCATAGAGTAGGAGCAGGGGAAATGCTTATTAAAGATGTTGATATACATAAAATTGAAAAGCTTCTTAAATCTGTTGACTCGGATTTACATGTAACATCAATTTCATTTGTTGGAAATGATTATACTTTAATTTTAAATAAGCCATATGATGATAGCGAAGAACGCCATGCTAAAACGCATGAGCTCTTGCAAGAAATTATGCAATGGGTCTATGATAATGACCATAATCCTAATTTTTTGTATAATCCTGATAGGGAATGAAAACGGCTTAAATCCTTGACTTTACATAAAATTTTTGATACAATTATACAAAATAAATNNATTTTGCGCAATCTAGGGGAGTCTGAATAAAGAAAAAAGCTAATAGATATTATTTACATACTGATTAATACTTTATAATAAACGAACAAAATTTATACGACCGGATATTATATATGGTTATTAATAATATAATGATAACTACTATGACATCAGATTAATTGTTTATATATTTATTATTAATTATTTCTATGATACTTTCCTTTAATTTACATAAAAACTTTATTTTCCCAGTATTATTTCTTTTTTTCATCATCTCAGTATTTTTCTGACGATGCTTGTATCATCAGAAAAATTTCTATCGAATTTTATTATCGTAGTAAATGTTAAAAATTCATAG
>DCTO01000086.1 GCA_002329285.1 Ruminococcaceae bacterium UBA1438 | reverse complement strand
GTCCATTTTTTACGGACTTGTTCAATCAGTGATACTGCTCTTAAATTATTATCAGAATCAGTTGCTGCCGTTTTTCTTGTTCATAATTCCCTGACGGATTCTTCTTACATCGGCAAGAGCCTTATAAAGAGAATCATCGATTGAAAGCAGGGTATAGTCAGCATAGTTATTAACTGCTGTGAGCATCTCGCGGCTCTTGTTCTGAGCGGAGGTTACCATATCATTTGCCTGAGTTGTGGCATTGCCGAGAATTTCGGAAGCCTGATTTTGAGCGTTATGGATATAGGTGTCGCCTTCTTCGTGAGCTTTAGCTATAATATCAGCAGCCTCTGCCTGTGCAGTTTGAGTGATCTGATCCCTTGCAACAAGCTCGCGAGCCTGAGCCTGAGCCTCTGCAATAATATCGGCAGCCTCTTTCTTTGCCTCTTCAAGAATGTTGTTTCTTGAATCAACAATTGCCTTTGCCTGCTTTGTTTCCTGAGGAGTGTTCAGGCGAATGTCCTCAATGATGGTTTTAATTTTATCAACATCAACAAGGCTCTTTTTTGACATAGGCACGGACGTTGCGTCATCAAGCACATCTTCTAAATCCTCAAGTAAAATATCGGTATTGGTCATTTTAAACTTCTCCTTTACATCTTTTTTATAACATCATCTAAAATTTCGCCGGGAATAAACTGTGAAACATCACCGCCGAGGCGGCAAACCTCTTTAACCATGCTGGAGGAAAGGAACATATTCTCTCCCCTTGCGGCAATAAACACCGTTTCTATATCGGGATAAAGGCATTTGTTTGTGAGAGCCTGCTGAAATTCATAATCGAAATCAGAAACCGCTCTCAAGCCCTTAACAATGGCAACGGCATTATTTTCCTTTGCATAATTCACAAGAAGCCCGTTATATGTATCCACCACAACATTATCCTTGCTGATGCAGCGGCTTATCATATCCATACGCTCTTCAAGCGAAAAAAGAGGGCGCTTTTCACTGTTGCTCATTACCAAAACGATAACCTTATCAAAGAGTTCCGCCGTGCGCTCAATAATATCCCTGTGACCGAGGGTTACAGGATCAAAGCTGCCCGGGCAAATTGCAATTTTCATATTAAGATTAACTGTCCTTTCGGTAAAGAGTTATTTTAACCTTGCCGTAATTCCTGCTGCGGTAAACCTTAAAGCCCTCAAGTTCCTCCGGCAAAGCCTCATCCCTTGCAGTTTCGCAAACGATGATTCCGTTTTCACTCATATGAGGGGCAAGCTTTGGCAAGGCCGCTGTGACCAGGCCCTTGCGGTACGGCGGGTCTAAAAAAGCGATGTCATAAGTTCCGCTTCTTGAAAGGAAGCTGATTGCATCGCAGAAAACCGTTTGTGAATTATTCTCAAATCCACAGTGAGAAACATTGCTATCAACAACCCTCATTGCCGCCTTGCTGTTTTCAACGAAGGTGCAGATGAGGGCGCCGCGGGACAGCGCTTCAATTCCGAGCTGGCCGCAGCCTGCGAATAAATCAAGCACGCGTTTATCTTCAATTTCAAATTGAATCATACTGAAAAGCGCTTCCTTTACGCTTTCGGAGGTGGGGCGCGTTATTTCCTCTCCCGGAAGGGTTTGGAGCCTTCTGCCGCCCGCCGTGCCTGTTATTACTCTCATCATATCAGCATACCCGACTGCAATATTTCTAAATATTTTTACTTATTTATTATACCCACCTGAAACTATATAGTCAAGTTACAAAATGGATTTTTACGAATTATGGTAAAAATTGAAAATATCAACCGCGTTTTTGTGCGAAATTGACGGACACTGCTCCAATTCCTCCACGCTGCATTCCCTTATCGCCTTAATGGTTTTGAAATTCTTCAGAAGCGCCTTTGCCTTTGCCTCGCCTATTCCGTTTATCTGAAGCAGGCTTGAGGAAAGTGTACTTTTCTGATGCTTTTTGTGATGATAGGTTATCGCAAAGCGGTGCACCTCCTCCTGAATATTCGAAACAAGAGTGAATGCGGCACGGTGAGAATTAATCTCAATTTCACCGCCGTTATAGGCAATCGCCCTGGTGCGGTGCTTGTTATCCTTAACCATACCGAAAACCGGCACGTTGATATTCATCTGCCTGATAACGGGAAGCACGGCATTAACCTGGGGTTCGCCGCCGTCAAGCAGGATTAAATCGGGCAGAATTTTGAAGCTGCTGCCCTCGTCGTCATTATAATAATGATTAAAGCGCCTGGTTAAAACCTCATTCATGGAGCCGACATCGTTTTGCCCGTCAAACCCCTTGATAGAAAACCGCTTATAAGCGGATTTCATCGGCCTGCCGTTATGGAAAACGACCATGCCGGCAACGTTATCCGCACCGAAGGTGTGGGAAATATCATAGCTTTCAATATACTCCGGCGGCTTATCAAGCCCAAGCAGAACGGAGAGCTCTTCCAATGCGGCATATTCCCTTCCGAGCCTGCCGTCATTCTGGGCAAGATGCTCGTTTGCATTCTGAATGCACATTTTAACAATCGAAAGATGCTCGCCCTTCTGAGGATGTATAAATTCAACTTTTTTGCCCCTTTGGCTTTCAAGATACCGGCGCAGAAGCTCCTCATCCTCAACCTCGCTGTCAAGCGCAATTCTGGCGGGAATCCGCTGACGCATTGAATAATAACGCTCTATAAGCTCAAGCCTTGCATAGCCGAGATCATCAACGGAATCAAGCAGCCAATGCTCGCTGTCCGTCAGCCTTCCGCCCTCAAAGCGAAGCACCTCAAAGCAGGCCTTTTTCTTGCCGTTTACGAGAGCAAAAACATCCTCTTCAGGCACATTTATTGAAACAACCTTTTGCTTTTCATCAAGGTTTTTGATAGCCTTAATTCTGTCTCTGAGCTTGGCGGCCTCCTCAAACTGAAGCTGCTCTGAAAGCTCGTTCATCTGCGCAGTCATTTCCTTAACCGCCTGCTGACTGCCGCCCCTGAGAAAAGCCACGGCATCCGCAATATTTTTCTGATACTCCTCCTTGCTTATCCTGCCGGCGCACGGAGCAGAGCAAAGCCCCATAAAGCCATTAAGACAGGGGCGGGATTTGCCGTAATCCTGCGGAAAGCGCTTGTTGCAGCGAGGAAGCTTGAAAATTTTCAGCGTTTCTTCAACCGCCTGCTTAACAGAGAAATTCGAAACATAAGGGCCGATGTAAGTTGCTCCGTCATCATCAATTCGCTTGCATTCGGAAATTTTCGGGAAATCACCCTTGGTTATCTTAATATAATTATATCCCTTATCATCCTTAAGCAGGATGTTATATTTGGGCATGTGCTGCTTAATCAAGGAGCATTCCAGCACCAACGCTTCAAATTCCGTGTCCACCAGAATATAATCAAAATCATCTACGTTTTCAACCATTCTTATAACCTTTAAGGAATGATTTGAATGGGAGCCGAAATAAGAGGAAACGCGGTTTTTGAGCTTTTTCGCCTTGCCGATATATATTATTTTTTTACTTTTGTTTTTCATTATATACACGCCCGGCTGCTGCGGGAGTGCCATTGCTTTTTTGCGAAGCTCCTTTTCCGTCATAAAAAACACCTTAAACAATTTATTAAAGCTATAATAACACAAATATAAATATCGGTAAAGAAAAAAATACGGCGCAAAGCGCCGTATCATTGAACAATAAATAATTAAATGTTGAAAGGATTAATCGGTGAAGCCGCTTTTAACAAGAGCAACAAGGCCCTCAACTGCATCCTCCTCATCAGCGCCGTCAGCAATGATGCGGATATCTGTGCCGCCCATGATGCCGAGTGAAAGCACGCCGAGGAGAGATTTTGCATTAACTCTTCTTTCTTCCTTTTCAACCCAGATTGAGGATTTGAACTCGTTAGCCTTCTGAATAAAAAATGTTGCCGGACGAGCATGAAGCCCAACCTGATTCTCAACCTTTACATCTTTTACAAACATACTGTGACCTCTCATCATTTAAAGAATTATTTAATTAATTTTCATTTGTTATTCATATTATATCATCAAAAATTAATTGGTCAACAAATTGAGGCAAACTTCGTATGAGTAATTAATTTAACACAAAATATTGAGTTTGATTTTGTGCATTTTTCACATAAAATTTTTAATTGTTTTGTTCACTGTCAAAAACTTCTGTTAAATTTGCTTGATTATTCTTGAGCTGCTTAAGGTAATCGATATCAGCCTTTGAAAGCTCAGCCTTATAAAGCATATCAGGGCGGCGCTCCAGCGTGCGCAAAAGCGACTGTTCCCTTCTCCATTTCTCAACATTCGCATGATGCCCGGTGAGCAAAATCTCCGGCACCTGCCTGCCGCGCCATTCAAAGGGGCGGGTGTATTGCGGATATTCAAGCAGCGAATTATAATGGCTTTCCTCCGTGAAGCACTCATCATCGGAAAGAACGCCCGGCAGCATTCTTGAAACCGCATCTGCAACGATTAAAGCAGGAAGCTCGCCGCCTGTCAAAACATAATCGCCGACGGAGATTTCCTCCGGCTGCAGCTCCTCAATAACACGCTCATCGATTCCCTCATAATGCCCGCAGAGAAGCGCGATATTATCAAGGCCGGCAAGCTCCTTAACCCTTTGCTGGGTTAAGGTTTTGCCCTGAGGAGTTAAATAGATGAGATGAGGCCTTGTGCCTGTTTGGGCGCAGATATCCATAAAGCAGTCATAAACAGGCTCAACCTGCATAATCATGCCCATGCCGCCGCCGTAAGGCGTGTCATCCACGCGACGGTGCTTATCCTTGGTATAATTGCGGATATCAGTGCAGACGATCTGAACCTTGCCCGCCTTCTGCGCTCTGCCCAGGATGCTTTCGTTGGTGTAAGCCTCGCACATTTGAGGAAATAGCGTTAAAATATCAATTCTCATCAAAAAGCCCTTTCATAGGTTTTATTGTGATAACCTGAAATTCAACATCAATCTCAACAATAACGTCATCAATCATCGGGATAAGCGTATGCTTGCCCCAGCTTTCAACGTCAAGAATATCGGAAGCGCCGTAATTAAGAACGTCGCACACTCTGCCGTATTCCTGCTCCGTTTCAGCATCAACAACGTAGCAGCCGATTAAATCATCAATATAATTATGCCCCTCCTCAAGAACGGCATCATCGCGGTTTGCAAAAAGGATTTTCCCCTTCAGCCTTTCGGCATCATCAATTCCGCCTATTTCGGCAAGCTTAACAATCGCATGATTTTTCTGCGGCCTTGCCGAGGCAAGCGTTAACGCCTGCGCTCCGTTCTCATCAAGATAAAGGGTTTTGAACTGCTTTAAATAATCAATATCATCGCACCACAGCTCCAGCTTAACTTCACCCTTGAGGCCGTGAGTGTTAATAATTTTTCCGATTTCCAAAAATTGCTTCATATCGTTCCTCAAAAAAAGAAGCCCTCAAACAATGAGGGCAATTCCTTTTAATCAATTTCAACTGAAATTTTCTGGTCGTTTCTTGTTGCAGCGGCACGCATAACAACGCGAATTGCCTTTGCAATTCTGCCCTGCTTGCCGATTACCCTGCCCATATCCTCTTCAGCAACGTGAAGGTGATAATAGATTACGCCCTCTTCATCAGGTTCATCAACATCAACGACAACAGCATCGGGATTATCAACCAATCCCTTTGTGATGGATATCAACAAATCTTTCAAAGAAAACACCTCCGCTTTAATCTTATTTGATAATCAAACAGGATTAAAGAATGCCTTCTTTTTTAAGAATGCTTTTAACAGTGTCAGTCGGCTGAGCACCGTTTGCAATCCATTTCTTTGCCTTTTCAGCATCAATTTTGATTTCAGCAGGATCCACCATTGTGTTATAGGTTCCGATTTCCTCAATGAAACGGCCGTCTCTGGGATATCTTGAATCTGCAACAACAACACGATAGAAAGGAGCCTTCTTTGCGCCCATTCTGCGAAGTCTGATTTTTACTGCCATTTTAGTTACCTCCATAATCTTTTAGCATATTTATTAACATATTTACTAACCAAAAATAAAATTGGGTTAATACGAGTTAAAATCCGAAAGGATTATTGTTTTTTTGCGCCGCCCGTCATGCCCATCATTTTCTGTGCCATTTCAGGGTTTTGCTGCATCATTCGGCGCATTTTTTTGCTGACCTTCGGGCCGCCCTTGTTGCCGCCGAACTGGCTTATCATCTTTTTCATCTGCTTGAACTGGGAAAGAAGCCTGTTAACATCCTCCGCCTGCCTGCCGCAGCCCGCCGCAATTCGGCGTTTTCTTGAGGGATTGATGATTTCCGGGTGTGCTCTTTCTTCCTTAGTCATTGAATAAATGATTGCGCGGAAACGATCAAACGCGCCCTCATCAATATCCTCATCCTTAATTTTTGAGCCGAGGCCGGGAATCATCTTAATCGTATCCTTAATGCTGCCCATGCGCTCCAGCTGCTCAAACTGATCAAGAAGATCGTTTAAATCGAACTTGTTCTTTGCAAGCTTCCTTTCAAGCTCTGCCGCTTTTTTCTCATCAAGGCTCTGCTCCGCCCTTTCAATGAAGGAAAGAACATCGCCCATACCGAGAATACGGGAAGCCATGCGGCTTGGATGGAAGGTTTCCAGATCGCCGAGCTTTTCGCCGGTGCCGACAAATTTTATCGGCTTGCCTGTTACTGCCCTGACTGAAAGCGCCGCACCGCCGCGTGTGTCACCATCAAGCTTTGTTAAGATAACGCCGTCAATACCAAGCGTTTCATTAAAGCTTTTTGCAACATTAACGGCGTCCTGGCCCGTCATCGCGTCAATAACAAGCAGGATTTCATTAGGATGCACCGTGCTTCTGATATTCTGAAGCTCAAGCATCAGCTCCTCATCAATATGCAAACGGCCTGCGGTATCAAGGAACACATAATCGTTACCGTGATCCTTGGCATATTTAATGGCCTCTTCTGCAATATGAACGGGATTTTCAGTGCCCATTTCAAAAACGGGAACGCCAACCTGCTCGCCTACAACCTGCAACTGTTTAATAGCCGCGGGGCGATAAATATCGCAGGCAACGAGCATCGGCCTGTGGCCCTCATTTTTGAGCTTGAGCGCAAGCTTGGCGCTGTGGGTTGTTTTACCCGAGCCCTGAAGGCCGCACATCATAACAACCGTTGGTGGATGATTTGCAATTGCAAGGCGGCTTTCATTGCCGCCCATAAGGGCCGTTAGCTCCTCATTAACAATTTTGATAACCATCTGCCCGGGGGTTAAGGATTCCATAACATCCTCACCCACGGCACGATCCGTTACTGTTTTGGTGAAATCCTTTGCAACCTTATAGTTTACATCGGCTTCAAGCAGCGCAAGGCGAACCTCGCGCATTGCCTCTTTAACATCTGCCTCGGTTAATTTACCTTTGGCACGAAGCTTTTTAAAGGAATTTTCAAGCCTTTCGGAAAGACCTTCAAATGCCAAAAGAATCAACTCCTTTATAAGCGGTTAGATTAGTGAATAATACTTAAAGCTGGGAAAGATAATCAGCAGTGGATTTGATTTTGGTGACGCTGTCATTAATCTCACGGGAAAGGCTGTGAGCGAGATTATAATCGTTAATAATCTCCGCGCATTCCTTGATTTCATCAAGCCCCTTTTTCATATCCGTGAAGCGCTTTGCAAGGCCGAGCCTTTGCTCCATTTCAAAAAGCTGATTTTCAGCCCTTTTGATGGCATCGCGCACGCCCTGGCGTGTTATGCCCTCATTCTCTGCAATTTCGGAAAGGGACAAATCCTCATCATAATAATAGATAAGAAAATCGTGTTGCTTTTTGGTGAGCATTTCGCCATAAAAATCAAGCAAAAATGAAATCTCCAAATTTTTAGCCACTGATACCCCTCCCTTCGCGATAATCAAGTGTAAAGGCTTTAATCTTTACAGCAAGAGATATTATACATAAGAGCACCCCATAAGTCAAGAACAAAAAGCATAATTTTTTTAAGAAAATTTTAGTGAAAAATATTGACACAAAATGTGCGATTTTGACACAAAAAATACCCCAAATATTGAAAAAGAATTACAAAACAGATTTTTTGTTGACTTGCGCCACATATAATTGTATAATATAATTAATCATAATATTGATTAAAATTTTAGAAAGGAGTATTTGATATTATGAAGAGAATTATTAGCGTAATTCTGGCAGTTATGATGCTTCTCTCCTGCTTCGCAGGCTTAAGCTTAACAGCTTCTGCAAGCGATGTGCCCACCAACGGTTGGTATCAGGATGAAGAGGGCGACTGGCAGTATTACAAGGATGGCAGCTATGTTACAGGCTGGCAGAAAATCAAGAATGTCTGGTACTATTTCTTTGATGATGGCTGGATGGCTTGTGATGACTGGTATGAGATTGACGATACATACTATGTATTCAACGCATCAGGCGCAATGCTTTCGGGCGGCTGGGTAAAGCTTACCCGGACTTATTCTTACGGCGATAGCTGGACCGAATGGTTCTATACCGATAAGAGCGGCGCTTGCCAAACAGGCTGGCAGAAGATTGACGGTAAGTGGTATTATCTTGACCCGTATGCTTATCAGGGCGTACGTGAGGTTGAAGAGGACACTTACTATTACTTTGGCGAGGACTGCGCAATGCGCACCGGCTGGATTAAGGCCGATTATTCAAGCGGTATTCCTATGAGCACAGACTTCACTACTGAAAGCACCTTCAGCACTAAACGTATTTCCCCATATTATGGCGGACAAACCTGGTATTTTGCAAATGCTAAGGGCGTGCTTCAGGACGGCTGGCAGAAAATCAAGAACGTTTGGTATTACTTTGACGAATTTCGTATGGTTATTGGCCCGCGCACAATTGAAAAAGCGGACGGCAATGAAAAGACCTATTTCTTCAATGAAGATGGCGCTTGGGTAAACAACGGCTGGTGCGGAATTTACGGCAGCTGATTCTATCTCAAGAACGGCGAACCCGTTGTTAGCGATTGGCAGAAAATTAAGAACGTTTGGTATTGGTTTGATGAGGACGGCCAGATGGTTGTTGGCAGATACCGCATTGAAGGCAAGGATTATCTCTTTGACGGCAACGGCGCTTGGATTGCTAAGCCCTCAAACGGTTGGAACAAGATTACCGTAACCGCATCAACGGAAAGCGGCATTGAGTATACCGAGACCGGCTGGTTCTATATCAAGAACGGCGCTATTGCAACTGATTGGCAGAAAATCAGCGGCAAGTGGTATTTCTTTATGCCGATAAACTATTACGAATACTATTCTGCAGATAGCTCGGAAAGCTCTGAGAATCAGACCGGCGCTCTCGGTATGATGTTCTACAACACAACTGTTGAAGACGATGGCAAATACTATGCCCTTGGCGCAGACGGCGCTATGATTACAAAGACCGGCTGGGCAAAGCTTGCCGTTCCTGAATATGCAAAGAGTCTTTATGGCGCAACAGATTCTTGGGTTTACGTTAATAACTCAAAAGGCGAGCTTACAACAGGCTGGAAGAAGAGCGGCGGCAAATGGTATTTCTTCAATGATTACAATGCAATGATGGTTTCAAACGCCGCTTACAACATCTATGATGAAAAGACCGGCACCAGCAAATACTGGTTCTTCGGCAAGGACGGCGCTCTTGTTGAAAAGGCAGGCTGGGCAAAGATTGAAGAAACCTACTATTCCAGCTACGGCTCACATACCTACACCCGCTGGTATTATCTGAATGCTGACGGCTCCTGCTACAGAGGCTGGAAGCAGTCCGGCGGCAAGTGGTATTATCTGAATGATAAATACGAGTATGATGAGCCTTATATGTTCACAGGATACTGGACAATCGACGGAACAGAGTACTATTTTGATTATGAAACAGGCGCTTTAATTGACCCTGAAGCACCGGTTGTTAATGAGGATTAATCAATAAGTAAACAAAAAGAACGGCAGGAGAAATCCTGCCGTTTATTTTTTTGATTATGCATTTACTTTAATGTGGCGACGGTTACGCCTGTATCCCCTTCGCCGAGAGCGCCGAGGCGGAACTGCGATACATTAGGATGATGGCGAAGCTCCTGCGTTACTGCGCTTCGCAGAGCTCCGGTGCCCTTGCCGTGAATAATTCTGATTTCGGAAATATTATTCAGCAAGCATTTATCAATGAAAAGGCCGAGAGCCGTAAGCGCCTCATCAACTGTTTGGCCGCGAAGATCAAGCTCTGTTTTGAAATCCTCATCAGCGCGTGAGGAGGTGCGATAAACAGAGCGCACGGTTTGCTTTGGCTGCGGCTTTTTCTTTTTTTCAAGCAGCATCAAATCGCCCATTTTAACGCGGGTTTTAAGCATTCCGCTTTGCACAAGCACCTTATCCTTGCCAACCTCAAGCACCTCGCCCTCGCCGATATTTCTGATGACAACGGCATCCCCCGCCTCAACCGGGCGCGGCAGCTTATAATCATCATCCCAATTATCCGCAAGCTCCTGCGGATTAACAATATCCTGCATTTCACCGAGGCGGTTTTTGATTTCGCGCCTTGTTTTTCTGGCGGCTTCTGCGGCGGAGGAGGAATCCTGTGCCTCTTTTTTTATCTGCTCCAGCTTCAGCAAAAATTCAGCGCTCTGGCGCTTTGCGGCGGCAATAATCCTCTCCGCCTCATTTTTTGCTTTTTCAAGCTCATTTGCTTTAAGTTGATTAATTTTATCTTTTTCAGACTGAGCACGGCTGCGCATTTTGTTTGCCTGCTCTGTTGCCTTCTCCGCTCTTTCCTTTTCCTTTTCAAGCTCAAGGCGGGTTGCCTCCAGCTTTTCAAGCACGGCTTCAAAGGAGCGGTTTTCCGTGCCAACCATTTCGCGGGCCTTATCAACAACGCCGCGCTCCATTCCAAGCCTTTCGGCAATGGCAAAGGCATTTGAGCGCCCGGGAACGCCGATTAAAAGATTATAAGTGGGGCTCAAAGTTTCAACGTCAAATTCGCAGGAGCCGTTTGAAACGCCCTGTGTTTCAAGCGCATATGCCTTCAGCTCTGCATAATGAGTTGTGGCGGCAATTTTTGCTCCCTTTGAGCGCAGATTTTCGATGATTGAAACGGCAAGCGCCGCTCCCTCAATCGGGTCTGTGCCCGCCCCAAGCTCATCAATCAGCACAAGCGTGTTTTCATCCGCCTCTTTCATAATCCCGATAATATTAACCATATGAGCGGAGAAGGTTGAAAGGCTTTGCTGAATGCTTTGCTCATCACCAACGTCAACAAGCACCTTATCAAAAATGGCAATTTCAGAGCGATCCGCCGCAGGGATCAAAAGTCCGCACATCGCCATCAGGCACATAATGCCGATGGTTTTGATTGCAACGGTTTTTCCGCCCGTGTTCGGGCCGGTGATAACCAAAGTGTCAAAATCCTCGCCGAGACGAATATTCGTTGGCACAACGGTTTTGGCGTCAAGTAAAGGATGCCTTGCCTTTTTAAGATTAATTCTGCCCTCATTGTTAAGCAGCGGCCTTGTTGCCTTTTGCTTATACGCAAGCTGCGCCTTTGCAAAAATGAGATTGAGCATAACGGCGCTTTCATATGAAGCCTTAATGCCATCCGCAAAGCTGCCCGCCTCAACGGAAAGCTCAAACAAAATCCTGCGGATCTCCTCTCTTTCCCTGCCCTCAAGCACCTTGATTTCATTGTTTGCATCAACAACTGAAACCGGCTCAATAAAAACAGTTGCGCCGGAGGAGGAGGTATCATGCACCAAGCCCTGGACGTTTGCGCGGTTTTCAGCCTTTACGGGAACGACGTATCTGCCGCCCCTTTGGGTTATAATTGCCTCCTGGAGATATTTCTGATAATGGGCGCTATGTATAATGCCCTCAAGCTTTTCACGGATTGAATTTGATTTTGCGCGGATTTTGCGCCTGATTTCAAAAAGCTCATCGGAGGCCCTGTCCGAAATCTCCTCCTCCGAAACAATCACGCTGAAAATTTTATCCTCAAGATATTTATTAACGGTTATACTTTCAAAAAAGAAATCAAGGCCCGTTTTTGAATCCGAAAAATGGCCATACCATTCATAAAGAGAACGAATAGCGCGCAGAGTTGAGCCGATTCGCAGAAGCTCTGCCATATTCAGCTCGCCGCCCGCAGCTGCTCTCTGAAGCGGATTATTAACGTTTTTAAGCCCCGAAAATGAGGGCGCACCGAAGCGGGCGAGCAAGGAAAATGCCGCCTCCGTCTGCTCAAGTAAAAGCTGTGCCTCGTCCAAATCCGTGGTTGGAGTCAGAGAGAGAGCAAGCTCCCTGGCGTCATCGCAGGTTGCCTGCTGCGTCAGCATATCAAGAACAATATTCAATTCGAGCGCTTCATAATTTCTGTTCATAGTTATCCCTTTAAGCTCTTATAAAACTCAAGCGCACTGAAGCTGCGCTGGGTTACGGAGAGCGTATATTTTTCAGCCAGCATTGAAAGCAAGCCAAGATTTTCGTCGTTCAGGCTGAAGGAGAAAATCTTTGCCGGCTCCGTCAGGCAGATAAATCTGGCCGCGGTTATCACTGTTTTCGGCACGGGAACTGCGCCGGCGCGCGGACAGTTTTCGCAATAAATTTTGCCCTCAGCCGTGTCAAAATACATCAGCTCTGTTTCATAAGTGCCGCAGTTTGCGCACGCAAGAACGGATGGCATATATCCACCGAGGCACATTGCGCGGAATTCAAACACCGCCTTAATCCGGGCATGCCCCTTTTCGCCCTTGCAGAGCAGATGAAGCGAATTGAGAGTGAGGCGCAAAAGCTCCTCACAAGGCTGCTCCTCCGCACCCATATCAAAGGCAAGCTGGGCAAAATACTGCGCCAGAGTAAGAGTTTCAATATTCCGCCTTAAATCAAAAAACACCTCAATCGGTGAGGCATCATCAACAACAAAGGCATCGCGCGTGCGATAAAGAGTTACGTTACTGTAAGCAAAAAGCGAGGTTGCGGAGGAAAGCCTGCTTTTAACCTGCTTTGCGCGGCGGACAAAGGCCTTAACAATGCCGTAATCAGCAGTAAGGAGAGTAACTAAACGATCACTCTCCCCCGTTGTNNNNGCCTTTCCTGTTCCTTATATTTCAAATAATCGGCTACGCTGCCCGTTTGAGCAAACTGCCGCCATAAATCCTGCATAAACCAATCACCGTTTTTATTTTATGCTATGCGGTGATTTTAATTTATGCCATATTAATCCAATCCAAAATTGCGGATTAAACCTTCGCGGTTACGCCAATCCTCTTTCACCTTAACCCATGTGTGAAGATTAACCTTGATGTCAAAAAACGATTCCAAATCCTGCCTTGCAAAGGTGGAAATTTTTTTAAGCATTGCGCCGCCCTTGCCGATAATCATTCCCTTGTGGGTTTCGCGCTCACAATAAATGATTGCATCAATATCAAGGATTTCCTTATCCCCGCGCTCGCTCATCTTTTCGATTGAAACCGCAATTCCGTGAGGCACCTCCTTATCCATCAGGCGGAGGATTTTTTCACGGATAATTTCCGCCGCAATCACACGCTCCGGCTGATCCGTCAGTGTGTCATCCGGGAAGAAATGCACGCTTTCAAAGCTGAGCGCCTTCATCTCATCGATAAGCTCATCAAGGCCGTTTCCGGTTTGCGCGGATACCGGCACAACTGCAGCGAAATCATAGAATTTCGTTAAATAAATTATTCTTTGAAGAAGCTCTTTTTTATCCTTAACGGTGTCTGTTTTATTAATCGCAAGGATAACGGGCAGCTTTTCCTGCTTAAACTTTTTGATAAGCTCAAGCTCCTTTTCCTCAAGCTCGCCCTTCGGCTCAACAACGAAAAGCACGGCATCCGTGCCGCCGATAGTGTCCCCCACGGCATCATTCATATGCTCGCCAAGCTTATTGTGGGGCTTATGAAAGCCGGGTGTATCTGTAAAAACAAGCTGGGTTTCATCAAGCGTTAAAACGCCCATAATTTTGGTTCTGGTTGTCTGCGGCTTTGAGGAAACGATGGCAATTTTTGCGCCGAGCAGCTTATTAAGAATTGAGGATTTGCCTACATTCGGCTTGCCTACAATGGCAATAAACGCGGTTTTACTCATTATTCATCACCCATATAATAGCTATTATCGCGCTTCCAGCCGATTTGCGTTAAAACGGTTTCTTCCTTTTCGCGCATATGCACCTCTTCAATGCCGCCGTTTTCGTGATCACAGCCGAGAAGATGAAGCATTGAATGAACGGTTAAAAAGCCGATTTCGCGCTGAAGCGGATGATTATAAAGCTCCGCCTGCTCAAACGCCTTTTCCATGGAAATAACGATATCGCCGAGGAGCTTTGCGCCGGTGTCATAATTAACGTCATAAACGCCGCTTTCACCGAGCGGGAACGAAAGCACATCGGTTTCCTTATCAATATTTCTGAAATCCCTGTTAAGCTCCCTGATTTGCTGATTATCCACAAAGCGCACGGAAACCTCTGCAGAGCCTTCAAAATTCTCAAGCTCAAGCACGGCATGGCAGCAGCGGTGGATAAGAAGCCTTATACCCGTTGGAACCTTAACAACCTTTTGATCATTTGAAATAACAACCTTTACGGAATCCATTTGACCTTACCTCTATTTATTGTCATTATCATACTTTTCATACGCCTTAATAATATCCTGAACAAGGCGGTGGCGCACAACATCCTTTTCAGTGAATTTGCAAATTTCAATATCATCAATATTTTTCAATATTCTGATAACCTTTTTTAGCCCGGATTTTTTGCCCGTCGGCAAATCAATCTGAGTTATATCGCCGGTGACAACCATCTTTGAGCGGAAGCCGAGACGGGTTAAAAACATCTTCATCTGCTCCGGAGTTGTGTTTTGAGCCTCATCAAGGATAATGAAGCTGTCATCAAGGGTGCGCCCTCTCATATAAGCAAGCGGAGCAACCTCAATTGAGCCCCTTTCCTGATAACGCTGAAAATTTTCCGCCCCGAGCATATCGAAAAGCGCATCATAAAGCGGGCGGAGATAAGGATCAACCTTGCTTTGAAGATCGCCCGGAAGAAATCCCAGCTTCTCCCCTGCCTCAACGGCGGGACGGGTGAGGATTATCTTATTAACCTCTTTTGCGCGAAAGGCAGTAACCGCCATTGCAACGGCAAGATAAGTTTTTCCCGTGCCTGCGGGACCGATACCGAAGGTGATTGTGTTTTTATCAATCGCCTCGCAATACTTTTTCTGCCCAAGGGTTTTGGGCTTGATCGGCCTGCCCTTTGAAGTTATGCAGATTGAATCCGTTGCCATTGTTGAAAGCTTGCCCTCATTGCCCTCTTTAACAAGAGAAAGCACATAACGGATGTTCTGATCAGAAAGGGTTTCCCCTTTATTAATCAAAACAAGAAGGCTGTTGAGCGCGCGAACGGCAAGGGAAACATTTTCCGCCTCGCCGACAACCTTTAAATCGCTGCCCCTGCTGATAACGGAAACGCCGAATTCCTTTTCAACAAGCTTTATATTTTCATCAAATGAGCCGAACAGGCTGACTGCCTGCTCCATGGCATCAAAGTTAATAATCTGTTCTATCATTAAAAAACCTTAATCCCTTTTGATCGTTATTTTTATGCGTTCAAGGCGGCGGTCAAGCACCTCAAGCACGGTGAATTTCAGATTGTTATATTCAACCGAAACGCCGCTGCTTTTTTCATCCGGAAGATAGCCGAGCAGGTTGATAACAAAGCCCGCAACGGTGTCATAATCCCCCTCCGGAAGTTCCTCGCCGAGAACGTTTGATGCTTCCTCAATATCAACGCTTCCGTAAACGATGAAGGTGTTTTCATCAAGCTGCTGAATTTCAGCCTCCTCATCATCATATTCATCCTGAATATTGCCGACGATGCTTTCAAGAATATCCTCCATTGTGACGAGTCCGGCGGTGCCGCCGTATTCATCAACAACGATTGCAAGCTGAATTCTGCTTTCCGTCATCTGAGCAAAAAGACGGCCGCAGGAAATCGTTTCAGGAACGAAGAGCGGCTCGCGCAGATAATCGGTTAAGTTTTCATCATCGGATATTTTTGCGCCGATGAATTTGAGGAGATCCTTAACGTAAATTATGCCGATAATATCATCCAAATCCTCATGATAAACCGGAATTCTGGAGCAGCCGTTTTCAATTGCAATATTTGCAACCTCCTGCAGGGTGGCATCATCAGGCGCGGCCTCAATATCCGTACGATGAGTCATAATATCCCCGGCATTGATATCATCAAATTCGAAAATATTATTTATCATTTTGCGCTGGGAATCCTCAAGCTCGCCAACCTCTTCATCCTCATCAACAAGCTGCTTGATTTCCTCCTCGGTGGAATTCTTTCTAAAGCGTTTTAAAAAACTTGCCATAAAGGCAAAACCCTCCAATAAATATAAATAATCAGGTTTATTATATACTTTTTAAAATTATTTGTAAAGGGTCTTGAAATATTCCAACGCTGATTTTATAATGTTTTATGACATTATCAGGCGGAGAAACGAATGAAATTAGAAATTAACGAAACAGATTGCTGGGAATTCCTGAAAAACGATGGCAAGCCCGTTGCGATTTACGGAATGGGAAACGCGGCGGAAAGAATAATCCGGATTCTGGAAGAAAACGAAATTGAAATTGCCGATATCTTTGCAAGCGATGAATTTGTGAGGGGGCATTCCTTTCTTGGGCACAGAGTTTTAAAATACAGCGAGGTTTGCGAAAAGCACGGGGATTTCAACATTGTGCTTGCCTTTGCAACCCGCCTTGAGGATATGCTTGAAAGAATCCGTCGCATCAATTCAGAACACAGGATTATCGCGCCGGACATTCCCGTTGCCGGCGGCGGTCTTTTTACCAGGGCATACTTTGAGGAAAACAGGGAAAATTTTGAATATATTTTTGAGCATCTTGCAGATGATGAGAGCAAAAGGGTTTACCAAAACGTGCTGAATTTTAAAATCAGTGGTAAAGTTGAATACCTTTACAGCTCTACCGAGCATAATAAGGATGACATTTACCGCGATATTCTTCGCCTTTCAGGTGATGAAAGTATCATTGATGCAGGAGCTTATGACGGCGACACAATCCGAGAATTTACGCGCTTTTGCGGCAATTCTTACAGGCATATTTACGCCCTTGAGCCGGACGCGAAAAACTTTGCGAAGCTTGAGAAAAACACAAGGGGTATGCAAGGCATTTCCCTTTACAATATCGGAGCCTGGAATAAACGAGACATCTTAATGTTTTCAAAAAAAGCGGGAAGAAATTCACGCCTTTCCGGTGAAGGAGTTCCGGTTAAGGTTTGCGATATTGACAGCCTTATCAGCGATGAGATTACTCTTATTAAAATGGATATTGAGGGCGCAGAGATGAAGGCTCTTGAAGGCTGTGAAAAAACTATTAAGGCTTATTTGCCAAAGCTTTATATCTGCGCATATCACAGAAATGAGGATATGTTTTCCCTTCCCCTCAAGATTTGGGAATATAATAAGGATTATAGAATTTATTTCAGACATTCACCATACATCCCTGCGTGGGAGAGCAATTTTTACTGCACAATCTGAAAGGAGAAACTATGCTTGAATCATTAAACGGCTATTTTGATAAGCTTGCAGAATGGCAGCCATACATCAACATAGGGCTTGGAATTATTATTTTTGCCCTGCTTTTGATTTTCAAAACGGCAATTGCAAAAGGAATACTATCCTTTGCGGCAAAGGTCTTTTTTATCAGAAAGCCTGAGCTTAAGGACGGCTTTAAGCAAAGCCTGCTGCACCCCGTTGCGATTTTCATTGCGGTGCTTGGCCTTTTTATCGGAACATATATTAATCTTCATAAGCCGATTGTTTTAAACAGTTTTAAGATTTTCACAATTCTGATTATCTGCTGGTGCATAATCTCATATGTTTCCGAAAACGTTAACGCCTTTTTCAACGCAAGGGAATCAGACCCGAGAGTTAATTCCGTTGCGGTTAAATTCATATCAAATATATTAAAGGTGCTGACAATTGCGATTGCCGTTGTTATGATAGTTTCCGAAATGGGATACAATATTAACGGGCTGATTACCGGGCTTGGAGTAGGCGGACTTGCAATTTCACTTGCAGCGCAGAATTCACTTAAAAACCTTATTGCCGGCTTTTTCATTATTCTTGATAAACCCTTTGACGTGGGCGATTTGATTGAAACTGCTGACGTTCAGGGCGTTGTTGAGGACATCACAATGCGCTCCACCCGTTTAAGACAGCTTAACGGCAGCCCCGTTACCGTGCCGAATTCAAAGCTTTCCGAAGCGGAGATAACAAACCTTTCCAGATATATTGAAAGAGTTATTAACTTTAAAATCGGGCTTATTTATTCAACCGATGAAGAGACGCTGGTTAAATGTGAAAACGAAATCAGAGAATTTCTGCTTGCACAGCCGACAATAAGCGATCGCAATCTGCGAGTTTGCTTTAATGAATATGCGGACAGCTCGCTTAACATTGAAATCCGCTGCCACACAAGCACAACTGATTATGAGGATTACAACAAGCTTATTGAAACGGTTAACCTTGGAATAATGAAAATTATTAAGAATAACGACACTGATTTTGCTTATCCCACAACAAGCGTTTATATCGAAAAATAAAGATTTATAACAATCACGCCCTCCCTTTACACAAGGGAGGCGAAAAGGAAAATCCGCAGGGCTGTTAACCCTGCGGATTTTTAAAAAAATAAGTAAGAAGGAATTAATGAGGTTTCAAACCTCTTATAAGCTTATAAATTATTCCGCTTCGCCCTTTCTCTTTTCAACAAGAGCATCAAGAATTTCAGTGTGCTGCTTATCGGTCATTGCATATTTGAACATTGGGATTGCGGAAGCGATCATACCGATAGCAATCGGAATTGAGATAAGGAAGAACATTGCTTTTGCATAGCTGCCGCCATCCATCTGATAGAAATGCTGGGTGCCGGTGCTGAGCTGAGTTTTAATTGCATCAACCTCTTCCCCTGAAAAATGAACGATTTCATAAACAACGCCCTGAATTGCAGCTGCAATACCGCCGGAGAGCTTTGTTAAAAATGATTGGCCGGAGAAGAAGATACCATCCGGGCGGTTGCCGTTGTGATATTCCTCATAATCAACACAGTCTGCAATCATAACTGACTGCATAACGTTAATGCCGCCCATTGACGCAGAAGCGCCGCCGATAAGAATTGCGGTGCAGATAACAGCAGGCCAGGAATGGAGGTTATCCTTAAATATCAAATAAACAACAAACACAAGGAGATAAGGAACCGCGCCTGCAATTGAATAGAAATTATAAATCTTTTTGTTTTCAAATCTCTTAACAAGATTCGGAGTGATTGCCATTGCTGTGAACTGCGGGATGAATACCATCAGACCTATAAGAGCGACCTTGAAAATGAGCATATCGTTTGAGATATTCTTTGTGTCATTATCAAGATAGCAGAACATAAGAAGATCAACAGCAAGGAGCATAAGAAGCTGTAGCGGGCTTCTGAGAACGCCTGAAATAAGAATCTGGCGGAAGGGTTTGCAATTCCACATTGTTGCGAAATTATCCTTAATGCTTTTCTTTTCCTTCGCCTCGCCTGCAACTCTTTCCTTTGTTGCCACGCCGGCAAATTCAAAGAATATTGTTGCAACAACAACAACCGCAATAACTGTTGCCATCCAAGCAGTTCTTTCCGGATTTTCTGCATTCGGGAAGAAGCCTGTGATAGCAGAAGGAATAAAGCTGATAACCGTGCCGATTCCGCCAACGCCTGCTGCAATACGTGCAAGGCCGATAATCTTGGCACGATCGTCCTGATCCTCAGTCATAAGAGAAGTTATGCCCCAAAGCGGGATATCACAGATTGTGAAAAGCATGCCCCAAATAATATATGAAGCAGCTGCCCATGCAACGATGAAAACCATCTGTGCAGAAATAGCGCCCTCGCCTTTTGCCGCCTCTGCGGCAGCCTTTGCGGCGGGATAATCGCCGTTAATGAAGCAAAGCACCGTCATTAAGCCGATTATTGCCGGGAAGATTATAAGATAGGGCCTGCATTTGCCCCATTTTGAATGTGTTTTATCAACAATTGTGCCCATCATCAGGTCATTTATTGCATCCCAGATTCTTGCAACGAAGATAATAGCGCTTACTGCACCGGCAGGAATACAAATAACTTTTCCGAGATAGTAGCTGACAAGACCTGCTGCAACAACCTGATAAATCAGGTTTTGGCCGAACATACCTGTTAAGTAGCCAATCAGCTCGCCTTTAGTATAGGTGTTTTTTGAAATTTTTGCTGCTTGCTCGCCCATACTGTTTCTCCTTTTCAAATAGAATAGATTAGCTGTTTAGAAACAAATCAGCATATCATATATATTATAATACTTTGTTAAAATAAAAACAATCAATAAAACTAACAAAGTTTTAACGGCGATAATGTGAATAATGCCGAGTTATCTGAAATCAAATTCAATCGTTTTAAATTCAATATAACTGCTTGGTTGAGATTCATAAATAACGCCCACGGTTTTTTCATCAAGCTTTGTTAAGCAGGAATAGCCGAAAAAGCCCTCGTTAATAACAAGCTCTCTTATCCAATCAATATAAGTGAATTTGCCGTTGATGCGCCGAAGCTTTCCAACGGTTATTACGCCATCCTCCCTTTCCCTGCCGCTTGGGTGCGAACAAAGCACATAATCGCCAAGCTGAAGCACGCTTTTCTGGCAAGGGGGAGCAAAGAGAGCGGTTGGCTTTCCCTTAACCCAGCTTTTCGCGCCGTTAACAGAAAAGGAAAGCGGGGTTTTGCCGTATTTTTTCTGGGTGCCGAGGCCGAGCAAAGTTCCGTCCGCAGCCTCAATAAGCTGCCATTCATCCGTGTTTTCGGAATAAGGGTTTCTTATCATCCTGTGCCATGTTTCTCCGTTATCAATGCTGAAAACGGAAAAGCTTTGCCCTTTTTCGGAATAAAGAGGAATAACAACTCTGCCATCCTTTGTGGTTAAACCGGTGCCCGCTGAAACGCCGACGAAAGCGCCGTCCGTTTCTGCAAGGAGCATGCTGGTGACATCCTTTGGCTCGCTCCAGCTGATGCCGCAATCCGTGCTTTTAAGCATGAAAACATAGCCGCGCTTCGGTGCTTTCAGTGGAGCGCCGAAGGNNCGTTGTTTTTGCGCCGAATTCATTTTTGCCCATTGCGCCGTTGAGATATATATTGCCCATATATTCTCCCCTGCGGTAAAGCTCGCCGAGGCCGCGCATGGTGTAATCCGTGGGATTTTTACGATTATCAAGCACATCGCCGCTTTCAAGAACGTAATAAAAATTACCGTCCCTGTCATAAATCAAGGGGCACATTTCACCCTCACACATCGCATAAGGGATTTTTTTCTTATCAAGCAGCTGCTGATTATGCGGGCCCTTGCATTCCGGCCAGAAATTAACCAGCATTATAACATCGCCGTTCGGCGCAAGCGCCATACAGGGATCAACATAAAACGCGGAGGCATAGCTGCTTGCGCTTGCCCTGGTTTCACGCGCAGGAGGAGAGGCAATCGGCCTAACAGCGCTCCAGCTTTTGCCACCGTCAACGCTGCGCCTGATTGCAAGCTCAATATAACCCCAGCCCTCGCCGGAGGAAGCCCTGTCCGCCACGGCAATCAGAGTGCCGTTTGCATTGATGAGGCTTGGCTTTCGGAACGCAACGCCCCCGTTTTCCTCATTGCTTTGGGAGGCAAGCTCCTTCGCAAGAAAATCCTCACTGCTGCCGCAGAATATAAGAGTCGAGTTTTTCATATCACCACTCCAAAGTAATTTATAAGATTATAATAACACATTTGCCTAAAAAAGGAAATAACTTTAATTAAGTTTACAAACCCTATTGCAAATATGGCGGGATTAATGTAAAATAATAAATGAAAATTTTATTGAAAAGGAGGTTTTTTGTGATGCTTTGGGAATTGAAAAAATGCTGGTACAGAACCTATCAAACGGTTTTTAAACTGGCAATGAATTTCATGGACTGGTCAGAGCCGCAGCTGCTTGAAGGCTCAGGCTCCGTTTTAAGGCTTCCCGAATTTGTTAAGAACAAAGGCGTTAACAAGGTGCTTGTGGTTACTGATAAGGGCCTCATGGGTCTTGGTCTTCTTAACCCTATGTTTGAGAAGCTTGACGAGGCCGGCGTTGAATATGTTGTTTATGACGAAGTTCAGCCAAACCCGACCATTCCAAACATTGAGGCAGCGCGCGAACTTTACATAAAGAACGGCTGCCAGGGCTTTATCGCATTCGGCGGCGGCTCTCCGATGGACTGCGCTAAGGCAGCGGCGGCAAGAGTTGTTAAGCCAAATCAGACTGTTCGCCAGATGCGCGGCTATCTTAAAGTTCATAAAAAATTACCGCCCTTCTTCGCAGTGCCCACCACTGCAGGAACAGGCTCTGAAACCACAGTTGCCGCTGTTGTTTCCGACCCCGAAACGCATGAGAAAAACGCAATTAATGACATCTGTCTTAGACCAAAATATGCAGTGCTTGACCCGGAATTAACCGTAGGTTTGCCGCCGCATATTACATCAACAACAGGCATGGATGCGCTGACTCACGCTGTTGAGGCTTATATCGGAAGAAGCAACACAAAGCAAACGAGGGAGCAGGCTGAAAAGGCAACAAAGCTTATCTTTGACAATGTTGAGGAGGCTTACAAAAACGGCAAAAACCTTGAGGCAAGAGAGAATATGCTCAAGGGCTCTTACTGGGCAGGCTGTGCATTCACCCGCGCATACGTTGGTTATGTTCATGCAATTGCGCATAACCTGGGCGGGCTTTACGGCACGCCGCACGGGCTTGCAAACGCCGTTATTCTGCCATACGTGCTTGAATGGTACGGCAGCTGCATTTATCCGCAGCTTGCAAAGCTTGCAGACATCGTTGGCATTAAAGGCAATGACGAGGCTGACAAGGCAACAAAATTCATAGCTGAAATCAAGAGAATGAACGCAGATATGAATATCCCCACAACCTTTGATATGATCAAGGAGGAGGATTTGCCGACGCTTATTTCGCGCGCTCTCAAGGAGGGCAACCCGGGATACCCTGTTCCGAGAATTATGAATTATCAGGACATGGAAGGTGTTATCCGCCGCTTTATGGCATAAATTTAAATAAATATCCACCCGCATAGCGG
>DCTO01000032.1:2927-9380 GCA_002329285.1 Ruminococcaceae bacterium UBA1438 | reverse complement strand
CAACGCCGCCGCTCATTGCAATAAGTGCCTTTTTGTTCATATTTAACCGCCGTATTCAATCATTTTGTCTATGCAGCTTTTTGCTTTGATGCGGGTGTCCTCATCAAGCAGAATTTCCTCGCCGAATTCATCGTTAAGGCAAAGCCAAAGCTCAGGCAGGGTGGTGATTTTCATGTTGTGGCACACTAAATCCTTTGAAAGCGGATAAAAGCGCTTTTCGCGGCAGTCATATTGCAGATGCTCCAAAATGCTGTTTTCCGTGCCGATAATGAATTCTTTTGCCTCGCTTGCCCTTGCAAAATCCATAATGCCGGAGGTTGAGCCAACGTAATCAGCGTGCTTAACAACCTCCGCGCGGCATTCGGGGTGAACAAGCAGAAGCGCCTCGGGATGAGCNNGTGTACAAGCAGCAACGCGTCGGGATGAGCCGCCTTTGCTTCAAGGGCGTGCTTTTCCGTCATTCTTGCGTGGGTGGGGCAGCCGCCGTGAACAAGCTTAATATTTTTATCGGGGCATTGCTCTGAAACAAAGGTGCCCAGATTGATATCGGGAATGAAGATGATGTTTTTCTCCGGCATGGCGTTAACGATTTTAACTGCAGAGCTGCTGGTTACGCAAACGTCGCAAACGGTTTTAAGCTCCGTCGTGGTGTTGATATAAGCCACAACGGCATAATCGGGATTTGCCTCTCTCATTGCGGAAATAAGCTCTTTATCCATCTGCTCCGCCATCGGGCAACCCGCGGCGGGATTTGCAAGGATAACCCTCTTTTCGGGGGAAAGCACCTTAACGGTTTCCGCCATGAAGCGAACACCGCACATAATCACGGTTTTTTGCTCCACCTTTGCGGCTTTAACGGAAAGGGCATAGCTGTCTCCCACAAAATCGGCAATTTCGCAAATTTCCCTTGCCTGATAGGAATGGGCAAGGATGCAAATATCCTTTTCCTTTTTCAGTTTTAAAATTTTCTGCTGTAAATCGTAAACGTTCATAACCAAACCTCAACATTCAAAGGCATTAGCCTTTCGGGCAGTGGTCGCAATTATCACAGTCCTTGAATAATTCGGGGTCGTATTCAATGCCGTTTCGGTCATAATAATCCTTAACGGCAGCCTTAACAGCCTCCTCTGCAAGCACGGAGCAGTGAATCTTGTGTGCCGGCAGTCCGTCAAGCGCCTCAACAACCGCCTTATTTGAAAGGGTGAGCGCTTCATCAACGGTGTGGCCCTTAATCATCTCTGTTGCAATTGATGATGTTGCAATCGCGCTGCCGCAGCCGAAGGTGATGAATTTAACATCGGTGATGATGTTATCCTCAACCTTGATATACATTCTCATAATATCGCCGCAAACAGCATTGCCAACCTCGCCAACACCGCTTGCATCTTCCATTTTGCCAACGTTTCTCGGATTCTGAAAATGA
The DNA here is from genome assembly GCA_002329285.1 of Ruminococcaceae bacterium UBA1438. GTDB lineage: Bacteria > Bacillota > Clostridia > Oscillospirales > Acutalibacteraceae > Eubacterium_R. The sequence goes on along the minus strand of DCTO01000032.1, from coordinate 7,957 downwards.
TCCATAACCTTTTCACTATATAACATGCTCAATCTCTCCTTTTTCAAGCGCATCCCAAACGGGGCTCATATTTCTTAAATATTCAACCACCTCGGGCACGCATTTAATGATATATTCGATTTCCTCCGCCGTGTTTTCCTCGCAGATTGAAAGGCGCAGCGAGCCGTGCGCAATTTCATGCGGCAGCCCGATTGCAAGCAGCACATGGCTTGGGTCAAGCGAGCCTGATGTGCAGGCAGAGCCGCTTGAAGCCTCAATGCCCTTTGCATCAAGAAGCAGCAGAAGGCTTTCGCCCTCAATGCCCTCAAAGCAGATGTTAACGTTGCCGGGCAGCCTTTTTTCAAGGTCGCCGTTAACAACGCTGTGGGGAACCTGTGAAAGCCCCTCAATCAGCCTGTCTCTCAATGCGGAAACGTAAGCGGCATTCTTGTCGATATTCTTGCAGGCATCGTCAAACGCCTTTGCCATGCCAACAATTGCGGGCAGGTTTTCGGTGCCGGCTCTCTTGCCGCGCTCCTGCGCGCCGCCCTCAATAAGGGTTTGCAGCATGATGCCCTTGCGGCAGTAAAGCGCGCCCACGCCCTTGGGGCCGTNNGTGGGCTGAAAGGGAAAGCATATCGATGTTCATTTCCTTAACGTCAATTTTAAGATGCCCTGCGGCCTGAACGGCGTCCGTGTGGAAAAGCACCTTTTTCTCTTTGCAGATTCTGCCGATTTCGGCAATCGGCTCAATTGATCCGATTTCGTTGTTTGCAAACATAATTGTAACCAGGCAGGTGTCCTCCCTGATTGCGGCGGCAACCTCCTCGGGGGAGATGNNCTTTTTCAGCGTGTGAAGCACGGCATGGTGCTCAAACGCGGTGCTGATAATATGCTTTTTGCCCTTTCTTGCGCCAAGAATTGCGCCGGTGTTAATCGCCTGGTTATCAGCCTCGCTTCCGCCGGATGTGAAATAAATCTCCCTTGGCTCACAGCCAAGATTTGCGGCAATGCTTTCCCTTGCTTCGTAAAGCACCTCCGCCGCCTTCTGGCCGGTTGTGTGCAGGCTTGATGGATTGCCGTAATATGTTTCAAAAACCGGTTGCATCGCTTCAAGCGCCGATTTGCTGATTTTGGTTGTTGCCGCATTATCTGCATAAACAAACATTGCAAATAACCTTCTTTCTGTTTGAAATATATCGGTTAGGTAGATTTAACTCCTACCGAAGCACTATGATTATATATCTGCGTTCCTTTTTTGTCAAGGCTATAACTATTATAATTCATCTTTGAAAATCTATACTATCTTAATAAAGCTAATATATTTCAATATTATAGATAATGTACTATATAAAACTAAAAAAATCAAGAGCAATTATTTTTTGCAGTCCGCCGGCTTGAAAAAAAGGATGCTTCGCATACGGAAGCATCCTTTTGGATGTGTGTTTTTTAGATGGGGCCGTCGTTATGAATGGTTTTGTCAAACATATATTTCTTATCCCATGGGGTCATCTTTGAATCCTCGCAAAAGCGCATGGGCTCATCAATTCCCGGCTTCCATTCGGGAATGGCATCGCAATTCGGATTGCCTGTTTTGATGAATGCAATAAGCGAGCTGCCCATCTCCCTTGCAATTTTTGCATCAACCTCGCCAAAGGGGCGCCAGTTATGCTCAAATCTGTTGAAAAGATAGATTATATCCGAGGAATGCCACGGGCCTGATTCGTCGCCCGGAAGCATGTGCGCAAAGTTTGCCATCCAAACGTTGTTGCCGTTTCTGCTGCCCCTCTTTGCAAAGGCCTGGCTCATCTTCATAAGCGCATAGCAGAACATATCCTTGGAGGTTACGCTGACAACCATCGGAATATCAGTTGGCACGGTGCTCATTTTGAAATTCTGCTTGGTGATGAGCACTCCGTCATAAGTCGGCAGCGCATTCATAAGCGGAATTCCGCCCTCCTGATAAACCTTGTTCCAAGCCCAGTAAAGCTCCTCTGCGGTAAGCTCGTCGCGCACCTGCTGAATGCTTGTTTTTCCTGCCTGCTGAATAACCTTATCCCAAAAGCCTCTCATTTTTTCAGGGGTTTTGGGCTTAACGATTGTTCTCTGAATTCCCGCCGAACTCATAAGAACGGCTCCGTGAAGCCCGATTTTTCTCATCGGCTCGGTTGAAAGCAGAAGATCAACGCTCATTCCGCCCGCGCTCTGGCCGCCGAGGGTTATCATTTTGGGATTGCCGCCAAATTCGGCAATGTGCTCCTTAACCCACTGAATCGCCGTGAGCTGGTCATAAAGCCCAAAGTTGCCGCATCTGCCCTCGCTGTCCGTCAAATCAGGGTGAGCGCAGAAGCCGTATGCGGAAACACGGTAATTCATCGCAACCCAGATTATGCCGTTTTTTGCAAGCTCATCGCCGCCGAAATAACCTTCATCCGCACTGCCGCTCACAAATGCGCCGCCGTAAATATAAACGAAAACGGGGCAATTTTCTGCATTCTTGGGGGCAACAATGTTCAGGTTAAAGCAATCCTCATCATATTTAAAGGTTTGCCCCTCTCTGAATTCCTTATAAAAGAATGGCGCGGTTTCCTTATCATTGGTGAAAGCCCTTTCCTGCGGGCAGCAGGCGCCGTATTCCGTTGCGTCAAAAACACCTTCCCAGGAATTAACCGGGGTGGGGTATTCCCAGCGCTTTGCGTTTGCATAACGAAGGCCGCGGATTTCAATCCTGTCCTCATATTCGCGGCATTTAATATCGCCCATTGAAGTTTTGATTATTTTTGTTTCCATATGTGTTACCTCATAATCATAAATTTTAACCCTATAGAAGCATTATATAATATTTTCTGCAGGAGCGCAATATAAAAATAACGGCAGGCAGAGCGTTTGGGCGGCAAAAAAGCGGCTTCCGAAGAAACCGCTTTTTAATACCTTTTTACGGATTTATGCATACACCGTCATTATTAAACTTATAGGTTTTTCCGTTAAGCCTGATTGAGGTGTTTGCAAGCATTGCGCCGGATTTGTTCATATAATACCATTTTCCGAACTGCTGAACCCAGCCAACTGCCATTGAGCCGTCTGCCTTGAAGAAATACCAGTCATTGCCGTCCTTCAGCCAGCTGCCTGCTTTCATTGCGCCCGTGCTGTAGAAATAATACCAGGTGCCGCCGATTTTCTGCCAGCCTGTCTGCATAGCGCCGCTGGAGTTCATATAGTACCATTTGCCGTTATCCTTAACCCAGCCGGTTGCCATAGCGCCGCTGGATTTCAGGTAATACCATTTGCTGCCGTCCTTGAGCCAGCCGGTTTGCATTGCTCCGTCAGCATTGAAATAATACCAAACGCCTTTAATCTGCTTCCAGCCTGTTGCGGCTTCATCGTCTGTGTAATAGAACCAAGTGCCGTCTTCCTGAACCCAGCCGTTTTTAACGGTGGAAATCCAAAGGAATTTAACGTTAACGGTGTCGCCCGTGATTTCGGGAGTTTCACCAATCTCAACTCTAACTCCATTAACCTCAAGCGCGTCAAATGCAAAGCCCTCAGGCGCTGAAACAAGAATTTCGGGCGGATTGAGAAGAGAGCCAACCTCAAATTCATCCGCAGGGATTTCAAAGCTGTCAACCCACGCTGCGCCCTTTGTGCCGCCGTTTGCGTCAAGGTTAACCGTTACGGTTGCAGGCGCAATAACAATATTTGCATCATCAAAGCTTTCGCCCGTCGTGAAGGTGAGATATCTGTTAATAGCAATGTCTTCAATATTAGACGCGCCGGAAACAGAATTAATTTCAAGTCTGCCGCCGTCAACGGTGATTGCGCCGTTGATATCGCCCGTGCTGCTTGCAGGCTCGCAATAAATGCCGTAACCCTCGGTTGATGTGATGGTTGCATAGCCTGAAACCATGTTGAAGGCGTGCTCTGAATCGTCGGTGTTACCGAAATGAACGGCGTTCTTCGGGTTTTCAACAGTAAGGTCGCCGCCGTCAACGGTGATTGTGCCGCCAACATTAGAAACGACACCATTATAAGATGAGCCTGTGCGGCTGACGGTAACGATGCAGTCGGCAAGGAAATTGATATCGTGGTTAACCCAGATGCCTGCTGCGCTGGAATTTGTAACAGTAACTTTAGCCTCGTCCTCGATAGTAAGGTCGCCGCCGTCAACCTCCCAGGAGCCAATATATGTGCCGTAATATGAATTGTTAATATCAAGCGAGCCGTTGCCCGTGAGAATAACATTGCAGCCGCCTGCGGCGTCAATACCGTCGTTGTTGTATTCGCCGTCAATAATGTTTTCTCCCTGAAGCTCAATGGTAAGCTCGGGCAGCAGGCTGTTAATAACGCCGTAAAGCCCTGATGCGCTGTCGCAGCCCTTGAGGTTTGCGTCGGTAAGTGTTAAGGTGCTCGTGTCAGCGTCAAAAACAACGGAGCCGTCGCCTATAATATCCTCACAGTTTTCTTCGTTAACCTGAACTCCGCCAACCCAAAGGTCGTATTCGGTAACAGGTTCAACACGGAAATAGCCGTTATGCCAGCTTTCATCGCCCAAACCGTCGGGACGGAAATAAATATTATACTTTCCATCCTCGGTAATTTCGCAGTTTTCACCAAAGTTGTTACCCATTCCCTCGGGATACCAGTTTTGCATATCCGAGCCGTCGGGAGAATACACAATCTTAAATTGGCTTGAGGTGGTAAGCGATACGTTTTCAATTACGTATTCTTCGAAATCAAATGTAAGCTTTTCAGAAAGCTTGTAATCTGCATTAAGCGACCAGTCGGTCATATTGCCGATGACATAATAGCCGCCGTCAGCCGCCAGGGCGTTAAATGCAAATGAAGGAATAACGGCAAGAACCATTAATGCCGATAGAATAATACTTAAAAATTTTTCATAAACTATTACTTCCCTTTCTTAAAATTTAAAAACCTTTGGCAATTTTAATATAGCATAGTACTTTCTGAAAGGCAATAGAATTTCCAAAACTGTCAATGACTATTCTGGCAACAAAAGCAGACATAAAAAAGCCTCCCTTGTGTAAAGGGAGGTG
>DCTO01000032.1:0-2906 GCA_002329285.1 Ruminococcaceae bacterium UBA1438 | reverse complement strand
AGCTCCCCTTACACAGGGGAGCCGATATTATTGTAAATTAAAATTCAATTAAGCCTGGTTAAGCTTATTCTGAAGATTGCTCTTCTTTCTTGCAGCTGTGTTCTTGTGAAGACGATTCTTTGCCGCAGCCTGATCAATCTTCTTAACAGCCTCCTTAACAACAACCTCTTTATCCTCAGCATTTGCATCAATTGCAGCATTTGCCTTTTTGATTGCTGTTTTAAGAGCAGAGTTTGCAGCCTTATTGTTTGCTGCCTTCTTTGCCTGAACCTTAACTCTCTTTTTAGCTGACTTAATATTTGGCATCCTTTTCACTCCCTTGAAAACCGAATTATAAAAATAAAATATATCTATTTAAATGCTTTGCTATATTATCACAACTTTTTGAAAAATGCAAGTATTTTTTTATTTTTGGGCATACTTTTAGTGAAAATAATCAAATTAAGGGAGAATTATAATGGAAAAGCGCACGGATTTGGCGGTTGAATGCTTTGAGGAAAAGGAGAAAACAAGCATCTCCGGTGTTAAGATTGAGCAGCAGGGAACGGTCACAACGGTAAGCGTCCTCAATGAAAACGGAGCCAGGGAAATCGGCAAGCCCATCGGCGAATATATCACGGTGGAGGTGCCGTCCTTTGTTAACGATACGGATATTTTTGACGGCAGGCTCGGCAAAATCGCCGCGCTGTTAAAAAAACTCCTCCCCTCAGAATGCGACAATATTTTGGTTGCCGGTGTTGGCAATATGGATATAACGGCGGACGCCCTTGGGCCTAAAACGCTTTCTTATGTTTTTGCAACCCGCCATCTCTCCTCTGATTTAAAGCGCGCAATGGGCTTTGAAGGGTTGCGCCGCGTTGCTTCGGTCTCAACGGGCGTTCTCGGTAACACGGGCATTGAAAGCGCGGAAATAATCAGGGGCGTTGTTAATGAAATTCAGCCCTCCTGTGTGATTGCCGTTGATGCGCTTGCCGCCACCTCTGCGCAAAGGCTCGGCACAACCGTTCAGATTTCGAATTCGGGTATTGCGCCCGGCTCCGGCGTAGGCAATCACAGGCATGAAATTTCCGGCGAAACGCTTGGCGTGCCCGTGATTTCAATCGGCATTCCAACGGTTGTTTCAACCGGCATCATCAAGGGAACTGAGGATAATTCCATGTTTGTCACCCCGCGAGAGATTGATAAGGTGATTCAGCAGGGCGCAAAGCTTATCGGCATGAGCATTAACTCCTGCCTGCATCCGGATATTTCAGAGGCTGATTTATATGCCCTTGTGGGATAATCCTGCAAAAAGCTTCATATATAATATTGTATAAATATTATAATTTTAAAGGTGAATTATGAAGCGCGAGCTTGTTATTTTTGTTTCAAATATTATTGCGCTGTTTGCGGCAGTCGGCATTGCAATTAATCTTTCGCCCTTTTACGGGGCAGGGCTTATCAGCGCAGCGGGGAAGCTGCCCGCCTTTTCAAGCCCGCTGGAAAAAATTGAAGCCGCTTCCCGTCAGGTTTCTTTAATAATCGGCGAAGCTCCGAGCAATAATAATAACACCGCACAGGAAGAGGCAACCGAGGTTATGAGAAGCGTTATCAACGAGGACGGCTCCGATAATGCAGATTTAACTCAGACTCCTGCGGATGTGCTTGCCTTGATGGAGGCGGAGGAACAGGTAATCGGTGATCAGACCGTAAAGGGCAAAACCAGCGAGGAAAGCTATTCGGGCGGCGGAACGATATTGGCTTTTGGCAGCACGGAAATTCAAAGCAAAATCCCGTCCGATTTTTATGAGCCTGATATTGAGGCTCTGATCAAAGAAAAGGCAGATTTAAGCATTGAGGATTATTCACAGCCCACTGTTTTGATTTATCACAGCCACTCCACGGAAAGCTACACTCTTCTTGATGCGGGTTTTTATACAGAGTCCGCCGACCTGAAAACACAGGATATTTCCAGAAACGTTGTTCGGGTCGGGGACGAAATCTGCAAAATCCTTGAAGAAAAGGGTATCGGTGTTATTCATGACACGGAAATCCACGATTCCTCTTATAACGAATCCTATGATTCCTCAAGAAAATCGGTGGAGGAGTATCTTGAGGAATATCCCTCCCTTGAAATCACAATTGACGTTCACCGTGACAGCATTACATATAAGGATGGCACAAAGGTTAAGCCCACTGCTGTTGTGAACGGAAAAAAAGCGGCGCGGATGATGATAATCTCAGGCTGCGAATACGGCAGGGTTAAGAATTTTGAAAGCTGGCAGGATAATCTGCGCTTTTCGGTTTCCGTAACGGATAAAATCAATTCGGAATATGAGGGCTTAATGCGCCCGATTTTGTTTTCGGAGCGCAAATATAATATGGATTTAACGCCGAATTCGTTTTTGCTTGAAATCGGCACGGATGCAAACACGCTTGATGAGGCCTGCTATTCCGGCAGGCTCTTCGCCTCGTGCCTTGCGGATTTGCTTATTGATGAATATGCGGAGAAGTAAAATACCATAAAGGATTTGATAAAATGAAAAAACACCCCTTTTTCTTCTCGTTTTTAATCGGCGCAATCATTCTTTCGGCGGGGGTTTCGGTGGCGTATTATAACACAAAAACCTTTGCCTTTGATGAGGACGCTGTGCTTTTCAGCCGGGACAAGCAGGGCTTCACCGTGATGGATTATCGTTTTGAATATGAAATCATAAGAAAAGATGCAAAAAATTTTTTCGATGCAACAAATGCAGTCCTTCCAAACGAGCCTTTTTCAACCGCACCATATATTGTGGTGGTTTTTGAGCTGCCATTTATATAATGTATATAATAATTATAATATATAGAGCATACAAGAAATGGAACACGTGGCTTGGTGTTGAAAAAGTGCCAAAATTGCGAAAAAAAGTTGTTGACAATGAAAG
>DCTO01000068.1 GCA_002329285.1 Ruminococcaceae bacterium UBA1438 | reverse complement strand
AAGATTATGTTAATTTAGATGATATTTCGGATAAGGAATTTTGTGATGAAATGACCCTTTCCGGCTCCAAGGTTGAGGATTTTGAAATTGAGGGCAGCGATATCAAAAACGTTATCGTTGGCAAGGTTAACGCGCTTGAGGCTCACCCTGATTCAGATCATTTGTGGGTTTGCAAAATTGACATCGGCGGCGAGGCTGATGAACAGATTGTTACCGGCGCACANNCAAAAAGGGCAAGCTGCGCGGAGTTGAATCAAACGGTATGCTTTGCTCGCTTGATGAGCTTGGGCTGACTCAGAATGATTTCCCCTATGCGGCGATGGACGGGATATTCGTGCTTGGCGATGATTGCGACAAAACGCTTGGCACCGATATTCACAAGGCAATCGGCTATGACGACACCTGCGTTGAATTTGAAATCACATCAAACCGTTGCGACTGCATGTCCGTTTCCGGCCTTGCAAGAGAGGCTGCTGCAACCTTTAAGCGCGATTTCAATTTCCCGGAGCCAACTGTTAAAGAGGGGCACGGCGACGTTGATTCCCTGCTCACCGTTAATATTGACGAGCCTGAAAAATGCTATCGCTATTCAGGCGCGGTTGTTGAAAACGTCCGTGTTAAAGAGAGCCCGCGCTGGCTTCGCGAAAGGCTGAGGGCAAGCGGAGTTCGCCCAATAAGCAATATTGTTGACATCACAAACTACGTTATGCTTGAATACGGCCAGCCGATGCACGCATTTGACCTGCGCTTCCTTAAAGGAAACACCGTTAACGTGCGCAATGCAAAGGAGGGCGAAACCATCACCACGCTTGACGGCATCGAGCGCGAGCTTAATCCCGAAATGCTGGTTATTGCCGATGCTGAAAAGCCCGTTGCCGTTGCAGGCGTTATGGGCGGCGAATACAGCGGCATTATGGAGGACACCACCACAATCGTTTTTGAATCCGCATGCTTTAACGGAATTTCCGTTCGCAGAACGGCAAAGGCGCTTGGCATGAGAACAGAGGCCTCAAGCAGATACGAAAAGGAGCTTGACCCGAGCGCAACGCTTAACGCGCTGAAAAGAGCATTACAGCTTGTTCAGGAGCTTGATGCGGGCGATGTTGTCAACGGCATTGTTGATAATTACGTTACCCCGAAGGCGCCTGTTAAGGTTAAGTTTGATTACAAATGGATTAATGACTTCATCGGCATTGACCTCAGCGAGAAGGAGCAGAAGGAAATTCTTGAAAAGATTGAATTCACCTTTGATGACGAGGGCAATATCATTGCGCCGTCATTCAGAAATGACATTGAGCACATTGCGGATATCTCAGAGGAGGTTGCGCGCTTCTTTGGTTATCACAACATTCCGAACAGGATTTTAAGCGGTGTTGCAGTTGGCGAGCTGACCGACAGCCAGAAATTTATCAGAAGCATTAACGACACGCTGATTTCCTGCGGCTGCACTGAAATCTCAACTTTCAGCTTTATCAGCCCCAAGGCTTATGACAAAATCGGCCTTGCTGCTGACGATGAGCTGCGCAATTCCGTTGTTATCAGCAATCCCCTCGGCGAGGATACAAGCGTTATGAGAACGACCATTCTGCCCTCCATGCTGGGCGTGCTTGCTCATAACTATAATCATAAAAACGACCATGCAAGCCTTTATGAAATCGGCACGGTTTATCAGCCGACGGAAAAGGGCAAGCTGCCGATTGAAAGCCAGAAGGCGGCGATCGGAATTTACGGTAACGGCGCGGATTTCTATTCCCTCAAGGGAATCGTTGAAAAGCTGCTTGACTGCCTTAACGTTGCGGAATACGACATTGAGCCCGTTTGCGACAATCCAACCTTCCACCCCGGCAGAACCGCAAGGCTGACCATTGAAGGCAAGCTGCTTGCAACCATCGGCGAAATTCACCCGAAGGTTGCAGAGGCTTACGGAATCGGCGTTAAGGTTTTTGTTGCAGAGCTTGACGTTAACACTGCTTATGACAACCGCCTTGGCACACGCACACACAAGCCATTGCCAAAATATCCCGCAACTGCAAGGGATTTGGCATTTGTTTGTGACAAGGAAATCCCCGTGCTTAAGCTTCAGAGGGCAATAAGCGAGGCTGTTGGCAAAACGCTTGAAAAGGTTTCGCTCTTTGACGTATATGAAGGCTCACAGATTGAGAGCGGCAAAAAGAGCGTTGCCTTTAACATCAGGATGAGAAGCCCGGAGCGCACTCTCACAGACGATGAGGCTGATGCCGCAATGAAGAGAGCGGTTAAAGCCCTTAACAAGATGGGCATTAATCTGCGTTCATAAAAAACTATTGTAATTATTTCTGATTTAGTATATAATAAATAAATGAGAATGTTTTTAGGAGGTGGACTTTACTGTTATGGATATCAATAAGACGATGACCTTTAAGCTTGGCGATAACAAAGAGGACGTTATGAGAGACACTCTCACCCAGGTTTTCGATGCTTTAAAGGAAAAGGGTTACAACCCCATCAATCAGATTGTTGGCTATATTCTTTCTGAAGATCCGACTTATATCACAACCCACAAAAACGCAAGAAGCCTTATCCGCAGGGTTGACAGAGATGAGCTTTTGGCAGAAATGGTGAAGTCTTATCTTAACAGCTAATAAAACTTAAAAAGGAGGGTTTTCTTTGGCAGAGGAAATGAAGGACACTTTCTTGACCTACAAAGGAAAGCCTTTGGTTAGGTGCGGCAAAACCATCTATTACGGCAATATGTCAGACCCGTTTGTTGCATGCTTCACAATTCAGTCTGAAAAGGAATTCAAGGATATTGCGCTTTCAGAAAAAGTGCTTATTCAGATTATTAACACAGACCCCGATGTGAGCCCAAAGGAAAAAATCGTTAAAAAGAGCGAAAAGGAAGGCCTTTTCAACGCGCTTGATTTAGGCGCAGTTTGGCTTGAAAGAGCGCTCAAATAAGAAAAGGAAAAGCATTACCAATTGGGAATGCTTTTTTAGTTGCCGGTGGTCAGTAATTAAAAAGGGCAAGTGTTACTTGCCCTTCGGTTGTTATTTACAAACTATTAATAATTGCTTCCATTTTGCCCATATGCTTTTCCATATCGGCAACAAGAGCAAGCTGGTTTTTGGCGCGAACCAGATTATGTTCTGGATAATCGGTTTTGAAATAAACATCACCGTTAAGATAATCGGTTAAAAAGCGCATTCCGCACTCCAAAGTCATCAGCAAAGATGCGAAGGCAAGCTGTTGCTTTTCATCCTGATTAAGGCTCTGCCCTGCCTCTGAAAGAAAGCCCTCTGCATAAGCCTTGAAATATTCCAGATTAACGGAAACCTTTGAGAGATCCGCCTCATCCTCTGCCGCGGTGTTTGCGCCAAAGCGGATTGAATCACCGAAATCATAATGAGCGAGGCCCGGCATAACAGTATCAAGATCAATAACGCAAATTGCTTTGCCGGTGTTTTTATCAAAGAGAACGTTATTGAGCTTGGTGTCATTATGCGTTACTCGGGTTGGAATAACGCCATGCGCCTGCAAATCAACCAGGCGTGAGCAATATTCCCTTCTATCCTTAACGAATTCAATTTCAGCGGCACAGGCAGAGGCTCTTCCCATTTTATCAGCGGCAACTGCGGGAAGAAATTCGCATTCAAAGCGCTTTGCCGTGTTATGAAAATCGGGAATCGTTTCAACAAGGCTGTTTGCCGGGAAATCCGAAAGCAGACGCTGAAATCTGCCGAAAGCAATACCGCTTTCTTTAAACAATTCAGGATTATCAACGCTGTTGTAACTGACGGAATTTTCAACAAAAACATAGGAGCGATAATAACTGCCATCTGCCGCAACATAAAAGTTTTTGCCGCACCTGGTTTTAATATAATGCAGCGCTTCCCTGTTTTCATCACCGCCAAATCGGCGGATTTCGTCCCCAAGATAAGAAGTTACCTTAAAGATATTTTCCATAAGGCTTTCAATATTCTTAAAAACGTGGGGATTAACCTGCTGCAGAATATATTTCTGCACAGCTCCGCCATCCTCAAAGGTGAGAAGATAGGTTGTGTTAATATGCCCAGAGCCGAAAACGCGGCAATCACATAGAGTGCCGCTGTAATCAAACTGACTTATAATATCATTTATATTTTCCACGGAAATATCTCCCACAAGCATCATAAATATTGTAATTACTTTACCACATTATCTGCCGTTTGTAAAGGGAGTCAAACATATGCAAACAACTCCTCCATATTTAAGACCTGCTTTTTATATATTTTTGTTGGTTTTAACAATTGCTTATCGCCACAATATATTCTATAATTATTTTTATAAATTGAAGAGGAGGCACAACATATGGGGATTAACAACAAATGGATGCGCGCGGCTGTGCCCGCACTGCTTATTCATTGCTCCATTGGCACGGTTTACTGCTGGTCAACCTTCAAGGAGGCGATTGCCAATCAAATCGGCATGAGCACCTTTTCTGTTGGCTGGGCTTTTTCTCTGGCAATATTTTTTCTTGGAATGTCTGCAGCATTTGCAGGCAGAATGGTTGAAAAGGACATTCACAAATCCTCGCTGATTTCCTGCATTTGCTTCACGGCAGGTATGCTTGGAACAGGCGTTTTTATTCAGTTTTTCACAGGCGTTGCAGCGCTTATCGGCATTTTTATCTGTTATGGCTGCATAATGGGAATCGGGCTTGGAATCGGTTATCTGACCCCTGTAAAAACGCTTATGCTTTGGTTTTCGAAGCAAAAGGGCCTTGCAACCGGAATCTCAATTATGGGCTTCGGGCTGGCAAAAGCAATTGCAACCCCGATAATGGAGGCAATTCAGAACAGCCTCGGTATTGCACCGATGTTTTATATTCTTGGAGCGGTTTATTTTGTTATGATGATGCTGGGGCATTTTCTTCTAAAAAAGCCCGAGGGCTGGGTTGAGCCTGACGGAGAGAAATCCGCTTTCCGCCCGCTTGATATGTTTAAAAACAAGGTTTTCCTCGGAATCTGGCTGATGTTTTTCATCAACATTCACTGCGGGCTTGCGCTCATCACTTATGAAAAACAGATAATCGGAGTTACCTTTGAGGGAATGGCGGTTGTTGCGGCGATGATAAGCATCGTACCTTCGGTTACGGCGGCATTTAACGCGCTTGGCAGAATCGGTTATTCAACCATTTCCGATAAAATGAAGGACAGAAACACCGTTTATAAAATCATATTTGCAACCTCCATTGCAGTTACGCTGCTTGCGCTTGCGCCGTTTGCAATCTCCAACGGTCACAAAAGCCTTGCTTACGGCGGAATCGTTATCCTGCTGCTTTGTGTTATTAACCTTGGCTACGGCGGCGGATTTTCAACGCTGCCGGCCCTGCTTTCCTCCCGCTTCGGCATGGATAAAATCAGCAAAATTCACGGGCTTGCGCTTTCAGCTTGGGCAGTTGCGGGAATTACAGGAAATAATATGAGCGAGATAATCCTGAAATCAACAAACCGCACTTATGATTACATTCTGATTGCAACGCTTGCCTTTTATGCGGCGGCAATGATTATCTGCATAACGCTTGTAAAGCAAAACAAGAAAGCTTAAATACATATGAATTATTAAAAGGGACGGTTTCTTATGAACCGTCCCTTATTTAAATATATAAAGCTTTATTCTCTTCTTAATGCATCAATCGGGCTCATCTTGGCGGCCTTTCTTGCCGGATAAATTCCGAAGAAAAGACCAACGCCGCTTGAAAATATCAAAGCAATCAAAATTGTTAAAATATTAATGCTGGGCTGAATTCCCATTCCGATAACCTTGCAGACGAGATAAGCGCCGCTGACGCCTGTTACAATTCCTATCAAACCGCCGATCAAACACAGGATGACGGATTCCGTTAAGAACTGCATTGTGATGACGCGGGTTTTTGCGCCAAGCGATTTTCGGATACCGATTTCCCTTGTGCGCTCTGTTACGGAAACGAGCATAATATTCATAACGCCGATACCGCCAACAAGAAGCGAAATTGCGCCGACACCCGCTATAAACGCAGTTAAAACAGACATTACGATATTAACGATATTAACATAGGTTGCCATATCATCTGCCGTATAAATGGAATTAGAATAATTACCGTGGGCAACTTTAAGATAGTTAACAGCCGCATTGCCGATTGCCTCATTATTTGCGCCCTCTTCACCGATAACGAAAACGTTCTGCAATATCGGATCCGTTGCAGTAAGCTGGCAAAGGGTTGTGCATGGCATAAAGAGCGCGATGGTTGTTTTTTCGCCGGACTGGAACATACTGGACATTCCGCCGCCGAAACTTGAAACCAGCGAATCTATATCTGCAACGCCGCAAATTCTCATTTTCATTGTGCCGCCTGAGGAGGAAACCGTGACGGTTTGCCCCGTTACATCCTGATAGCCGAACGCCATATCAGCACTGTTTGTGCCGATAACGGCAATTTGGGAGGAGGCATTATATTCCTCATCAGTGAAAAACCTGCCATAAGTGCAATTTGTTGTCATCGCAAACTGAACACCGGAATTAACGCCGATAATCATAACAGAAACCTCTTCTGTGGTTGCATCAATGGTGCCGTTTGCAAAGCCCATCATCATTGGCGAGCAACGCTCAACGCCCGCAACCTTTTCCTTTATATTTGCAACATCATCAAGGGTGATATAATCACTGTCTGTTGCCTGGGTGGCATCAACGGAAACCATAACGGCATTTGAACCCATATCTTCAATAAGGGAAACAATATAATCCCTTGCGCCGGTTCCCGCGCCGATAATCATAATAACCGAGCTTATACCGATTATGATTCCAAGCATTGTCAGCAGAGAACGCATCCAATTAGCTCTTATGCACTTTGCAGCGATTTTTAAGCTTTCAGAAATATTCATAAATGAACTCCGTTTTGCCGATAATGCTTATTTAACCCTAACCTCAAAGGTTTCTTCCGTATATTCAGAGGATGGGGTTGCGATAATTCTGTCCCCCGGCTGAAGACCGGAAAGCACCTGATAATATGAATCGGAAATTGCGCCGGTTGTTATTAAGGTTTTGGTTACCGTGCCTTCCTCTTCATTATAAAGATAAACATATGAGCCTGTTTTTTCAAGAACGATTGATTCAATAGGAACAACTGTTATTCCAACGTTATCTCCGACGGAGATTACAACATCGGCATCAAAGCCTGCGATTATATTATCATCAGGATCTTTAACTGAAATAACCACCTGAACGCCCGCACCGGATGAGGTTAAGCTTGAAAGGCCTGAAATTCCCGCCATTGAGCCGACAGAATCAAGCATTGAATTATCCGTGCCGCCTGTTGCGGTTGGGGCCTTTGAAACAACCTCGCCGTCATATTGGCCATATGCAGTTGTGATTGTTGCGCTCATGCCGACTTTAACCTTATGAATATCATATTCACCGAGAGAAACCGTTACATTCATTGTTCCGAGATTCTGAAGGGAAATGCCCGAGGAAAGCAGATTTGTTTCCGTTCCGGCAACAAGATCGCAGGCTGTGATGGTGCCGTCAAATGCGGCAACCCAGCCGGCGGTTAATTCCTCATCCGCTTCCTGCACGGCATCAAGAGCATTTTTTGAGGTTAACATCAGCTGTTTTTTTGCATTAAGCGAATCCTGAGAAGCGCTGATTTCAAAAAGCTGCTTTTGAGCATAAAGCGAAGCAAGGCGAACCTCGGCACTGGCAAGATTAACATTTGGCGTGCCTGCAAACGCTGTGCCGATTGCATTCCAATCAACGGCTCTGACAGCAGCCTCAACGATTTCAACATTTATGCTGTCTGAAATAGCTTTTGAAACAGCCTCCCCAACCTTATCTGCAATTGCATCCGAAGAAAGATTACCATTCTCAATTTCCTGAAGAATTATAGCCATAACAAGCTGAGTTAACTCATTCGTTTCCTGAACACTGCCTGAAATTTCATTAATGCTGGCAACCAAATCAGTGAGGGCCTCAATTGCGCCGGCCATATTTGGGGGGTAAGTTTTTCGCGAGGTGCTTTCAGTTTCCCTTTCAGGCACGGTGTAAGTTACCGTTTCCCTGGTGGTTGACGGCTTTGTTGTGGGAGCAGTTGTTGAGGTTGATGAGGTTTCGCTGTAATTAACAAGCTCCTGAAGCTCTGTAACTGTTTTTTCAAGCTCCTCAATCTGGGGATTGATTTCATCAAGATATGCCTGGGCATTCTTCTGATCAATCACTGCGGATTCATAGCTTTCCTTTGCCTGGGCATAAGCTACCTGAAGCTGAGCAAGTTCTGAATCAAGGTTGCTTGTGTCAAACGTGGCAAGCATATCGCCCTCTTTAACCTCATCGCCAACCTTAACAAAAACCTCTTTAACGGTTGCAACTGAAGAAACCTTATAATCCTTAACAGTGCCGGATGAAACTGTGCCTGTTGAATTAACAACCTCATTGATATCGCCGGATGAAATCGTATATAGCGAAACCTGGGGCGTTTTATTGCGCGATGCAACAACGCCGATGGCTGATCCGCCAACTGCGACGGCAAGCACTACGGCTCCTATCGCTATGAATAATCCTTTTTTGCTTTTCTTAACAGTTGCCATATTTAAACCTCAAAGAATAAAAAAATACTTAATATGTAAATAATATATAATTTTACATATTAAGTATATTTCTGTTTTATGCAAAAGTCAACAATAATTATCTTTACCAAAATAAAATTAATCAATCGTTAACAATTGTTTTTTAATGCCTCAAGCGCTCTTTTTCCGATATCCTTTCTGAAATGAGCGCCTTCAAAGCTGATTTTATCAACCGCCGCATAGGACTTTTTAAGCGCATCCGCAACATCATTTCCAAGCGCTGTTACGCCCAGCACTCTGCCGCCGGAGGTTACAAGCTTGCCATCCTTGATTGCGGTTCCGGCATGATAAACCGTTACGCCATCAAGCTGGCCGTCAGTTAAGCCGTTGATTTCAATGCCCTTTGGATATGATTTCGGATAACCACCGGAAGCCATAATAACGCAAGTGCAGGCATTATCATCCCACTCAATTTCAAGCTCTGAAAGCGTTTCGTTATTAATTGCCTCAAAAATATCAACAATATCCGTTTTAAGCCTTGGGAGAACAACCTGTGTTTCCGGATCGCCGAAGCGGCAGTTATATTCAATAACCTTTGGCCCCTTTGGCGTGATCATCAAGCCGAAATAAAGGCAGCCCTTAAAGGTGCGCCCCTCTTTATTCATTGCGTCAATAGTGGGGATAAAGATTTTTTTCATGCATTCCGCGGCAATCTCATCAGTGTAATAAGGATTTGGCGAAACCGTTCCCATGCCGCCGGTGTTAAGCCCCTTATCGCCATCCAGAGCGCGCTTGTGATCCATTGAGGAAACCATTGGTTTAACGCATTTGCCGTCTGTGAAGGCAAGCACAGAAACCTCAGGCCCTGTTAAGAATTCCTCAACAACAACCCTGCTTCCGCTTTCGCCGAAAACCTTATCCTCCATTATTTCACGGACGCCCGCCTCAGCCTCCTCAAGGGTTTCCGGAATGATTACGCCCTTACCGAGAGCAAGTCCGTCAGCCTTAATAACCGTTGGATATTCATTCTTTTCCCTGATATAAGCTATAACCTCTGCCGGATTATCAAACACCTTATATTCAGCGGTGGGAATGTTATATTTGAGCATAAGATTTTTTGAGAAGACCTTTGAGCCTTCAATAATCGCTGCAGCAGCTTTCGGGCCAAAGGTTTTGAAGCCTTCTGCCTCAAGCGCATCAACCATACCGAGAACGAGCGGATCATCAGGCGCAACAACAACCAAATCCGCATTGATTTTTTTTGCAAGAGCAACAACGCCCTCAACATCCGTTGCGCTGACGCTGAAGCATTCAGCATCATATGAAATGCCGCCGTTGCCGGGACAGCACGCAATATAATCAACCTTTGATGACCGCTTGATTTTCTTGATGAGGGCATGCTCTCTGCCGCCCCCGCCAACTACTAATACTCTCATAATTCCTCCGTAATTAAACTAAGTTTGCTGCGCATGCTAAATTCATATTGAGATAAACGGGACGCTGAGGTCATCGACCCCACAGTATCTTAATTACCGATTCTTATTAACGATGCGGGTTTCCTCTGCGCCTGTTTCAAGATTGATGAAGCGGGTGAAAAGAGAAACCTTATTATCCTCATTAAGATTCTGCCAGATCATATTCGTCCACTCATCGATGTCATTTGTTTCAACTGCAACCGGAGTCGGCTCGCCCTCAAAGGACGGAATCGGGTTGCCGTCGCACTTATAGGTGTGAAGAAAATGGCCAAGGCCTGCATCTGCAGGATATTCATAGAAAAAGCGCAGGCACTGTGGCTTGCCCATATTTGATTTAAGAATAGAAAGCACATAATCGCCGTTTGGCTTAACAACACCTGAAATTCTGGGAGTATAATTAGGAGCATCATCCTCATACTCACGGGTTAAGAGCGCATGGCGATAGCAATGGCCCTCCTGCATAAAATCATAGATCGTATCCGTTTGATCACCGTTTGTGACGATAGTTTTGCCGTCAAGCTTCAAAACGGGATTATAGATAATGAGATGCGGATCCTCCATCTTGCTTTCATCAAAAGCCTTTGTGCGAATGCCGCCGCGCTCATTTTCCTCAAAAATGCGGTTGCGGCTGTTAACACTTCTGCCCATAATGAAATAAGCGATTACTGCACTTTTGCCGTTTGCCGATTTGCCGAGGATTATTCCCCTGCCGGGATAAGAATTAGTTGAAAGCTCTGTTGCGATGTTTTTGATTTCCATACTTTTACCTCATAGTATTTCAGTTTTATTTCCGTTGATCTTAATTCTTCCCTCACAGAAAAGGGACACTGCTTTGGGAAGGATTTCCCATTCTGCCTGGCGCATTACGCGATATTGCAAAATATCCTCATTATCCCCCTGCTCAACAGGAACAGCTTTTTGCAGGATGATTGCGCCGCCATCAGTGATTTCATTAACAAAATGAGCGGTTGCGCCGGTTACCTTAACGCCGCTTTCAAGCACTGCAGTGTGAACCCTTTTGCCGTAAAACCCATCGCCGCAGAAAAGCGGGATAAGGCTTGGATGTATATTAATAATGCGATTTCTGTATTTAGTGCAAAGCTCCTCGCCGAGGATTGAAAGAAAGCCCGCAAGCACAATTAAATCAATGTTTTTGTTCTCAAGAGCAGAAAGGATTGCTTTATCATAATCCTCCTTTGAGGAATAGCTTTTACGTGAAACAACGGCAGTTTCAATTCCTGCTTTTTTAGCCCTTTCAAGCGCATAAGCATTTTCATTTGAGGCGAGAACAAAGGTGATTTTTCCGTTTTTTATCTCTCCCCTGCTTTCAGCATCAATGAGCGCCTGAAGATTTGTGCCTCCGCCCGAAACGAACACAGCTATATTCATCATATGATTTCAACGCCTTTCTCGCCGTCCTTGATTTCACCTATAACAGCGGCCTGCTCGCCTGCTTCATTGAGGATTCTGACCGCCCCATCAGCCTTATCACAATCAACTGCGATAACAAGCCCCGTGCCCATATTGAAGGTGTTAAACATATCCCTTTCCGGAATATTGCCCTCCTTTTGAATCAAATCAAAAATCGGCTTTTTGAAAAGCTTTTCCTTTTCAATAACGGCAAGAGTGTTTTCATTAAGCATTCTGGGAACGTTTTCATAAAAACCGCCGCCGGTGATGTGGGAAATTGCGTTAACACGAACACCCTCCATAAGAGTTAAAAGCGGCTTAACGTATATTCGGGTTGGGGTTAAAAGCTCCTCGCCGAGGGTTTTGCCAAGCTCTGCAACGGGAACGTTGATTCTTTCCTCATTGATGTTAAAAACCTTGCGAACGAGCGAAAAGCCGTTTGAATGAACGCCTGAGGAAGCAACGCCGATAAGCGCATCACCAACCTTGAGATGCTCGCCAGAAACAAGCTTATCCTTTTCGCCGATACCAACGGTGAAGCCGGCAAGATCATATTCCTCATTCGGCATAAGGCCGGGATGCTCTGCCGTTTCGCCGCCGACAAGCGCGCAGCCGGCCTGAACGCAGCCATCAGCAACGCCCTTAACAATCTGCTCTATCTTTTCCGGATAATTCTTGCCGCAGGCAATATAATCAAGGAAAAATAGGGGCTTTGCACCGCTGCAGGCAACATCATTAACGCACATTGCAACGCAATCTATACCGATAGTGTCATGCTTATCCATAAGAAAAGCAAGCTTAAGCTTTGTGCCGACGCCATCTGTTCCGGAAACGAGCACGGGATTTTTATATTCATTAGCGGCAAGCTCAAACATACCGCCGAAGCCGCCGATTCCGCCGATAACGCCGGGAATATTGGTTTTCTTAACATGGGCTTTGATAAGCTCAACAGATTCATAACCTGCGGTTACATCAACGCCCGCAGCCGCATAGCTTTCGCTGAAGCTTTTTTCCATAGCATTTACCTCACAATAGCATTAAAATTTATGATTATATTTCCTTAAGCTTTTCCTGAAGTGCTTTATCCTTATCACGAACCTGGGCCGCCATATCGGCGCGCATTTCAATAAGCTTTTGACTGAGCTCATCATCGCCTACTGCAAGAATTTCAGCTGCAAGCAGCGCAGCATTTTTGGCAGCATTAACGCCAACCGTTGCAACCGGAATTCCCGGAGGCATCATCACGGTTGCAAGCATTGCATCCATGCCGTCAAGCACCTTTGCAGAGCAAGGAATCCCGATAACGGGAAGGGTTGTTGAAGCGGCAAGCACGCCGCCGAGGTGAGCCGCCATACCTGCTGCGGCGATGATAACACCGAAGCCGTTTGCAATTGCATTTTCTGAAAACACCTGGGCCTCCTTGGGAGTTCTGTGGGCGCTCATAACCCTAACCTCCGTTTCAATACCAAGCTCCTTTAACTGTTTAATTGCGGGGGTTACGATTGGCAAATCGCTGTCTGACCCCATAATGATTGCAACCTTTTTCATAATCTCAGCCTTTCGTTTAATTTGATTTTATATTTTAAATATTTTACTATATATAGTGTTTTTTTTCAATAGAAAATAAAAAAAACGCTAAATACATATAAAACATTGATTTTCACATTTGTGATTTTGTTTAAAATAAACAAGAAAAGGAACACTGATTTCTCAGTGTTCCTTAAAATTATCTTATACAAGCTCAATATAGCACATTTCTGCTGCATCGCCACGGCGAGGGCCTGTTTTGATAATGCGGCAGTAACCGCCGTTTCTGTCTTCATACTTCGGAGCAATTTCATCAAAAAGCTTTTTAACAACATCTTCCTTAGTTACATAAGCAAGAACCTGTCTTCTTGATGCAAGAGTGTTCTCCTTGCCGAGAGTGATCATTTTCTCGGCCATTGAACGAACTTCCTTAGCTCTGGTAACGGTTGTTTCAATTCTGCCGTTTTCTAAAAGATGAGTAACCATTCCTCTGAGCATAGCCTTTCTGTGATCAGTGGTTCTGCCCAATTTTCTGGTACCTGGCATAGAAATTCCCTCCTTTAGTCCTCTTCATGACTGAGTGTGAAACCAAGTGATGCAAGCTTTGCAACAACTTCATCAAGGCTCTTGCGGCCAAGGTTTCTCACCTTCACCATCTCTTCTTCGGTTTTACCGATTAAATCTTCTACTGTGTTAATGCCTGCTCTCTTTAAGCAGTTGAAGGAACGAACTGAGAGATCAAGTTCTTCGATAGTCATCTCAAGAACTCTCTCTTTTCCGTTATCATCTTTCTCAACCATAATCTCCTGATTGCCGACTTCTTCTGACAAATCAACGAAGAGCTTAAGATGGTCATTAAGAATCTTTGCAGCAAGAGAAGCTGCCTCATCTGCCGGAATAGTTCCGTCTGTTTCAACATCGAGAACAAGCTTATCGAGGTCTGTTTGCTGGCCGACACGAGTATTTTCAACAGTGTAATTAACCTTGAGAACAGGGGTGTAAATGGAATCAATTGCAATTGTTCCGATCGGAAGATCAAGCAGCTGCTTGTTTCTGTCACAGGGAACATATCCTCTGCCGCCGTCAGCGGTGAGCTCCATAATAACCTCTGCACCCGAATCAAGATAAGCAATATGAAGCTCAGGATTAAGGATTTCAACCTCAGAGCTGTGCTCAATATCGCCCGCGGTGATTTCGCCCTCACCGCTTGCCTTGATATACATTGTTTTGGGGGCATCATCATGTATTTTAAGAATAACGTTTTTGAGATTAAGAACAATCTCTGTTACATCCTCTTTAACATGAGGGATTGTTGAAAATTCGTGCAAAACACCATCAATCTTAACGGAAGTGATTGCATAGCCCGGAAGTGATGAAAGGAGAACCCTTCTCATTGAATTTCCGAGAGTTGTGCCAAAGCCTCTCTCAAGCGGCTCAACAACAAAACGGCCAACGCTTCTGCTTCCTTTAGTAGATAAATCTACAATCTCGATATTCGGCTTATCAATTTCTATCATTTAAAAGCCTCCTAAAATAATTTGAAACTAAGTTAACAGATATAAAAGATATGCTATTACTTAGAATAGAACTCAACGATAAGATTGGTTTGAAGTTCAAAATCAAGGTCTTCAGCCTTTGGCAGAGCCATAACCTTGCCTGAAAGCTTTTCCTGGTCAAATTCCAACCATGTCGGAACAAGCTGCATCGGGCCTTCTTCTTTAACTGATTTGAACACAGGAACCTCTGCGCTTCTTTCACGAACAGAGATAACATCGCCAACCTTAACTCTGTAAGACGGGATATTTACCTTTTTGCCATTTACAAGGAAATGAGCATGGGAAACCATCTGACGAGCCTGTTTTCTTGTTTTGCAAAGACCAAGGCGGAAAACAACATTATCAAGGCGGGTTTCAAGAAGCATAATCATATTATCGCCGGTTACGCCCTGCATACGCTCTGCTTCATCATAAACCCTGCGTGACTGTTTTTCAAGAATGCCGTAAACGAATTTCATCTTCTGCTTTTCGTTAAGCTGAAGGCTATATTCACTGGCTTTCTTTCTGCGCTTATCTGAATTTCTGTAAGTCTCTTTCTTTGTGTAGCCTAAAACAGAAGGAGAAATATCATATTTCTTGCATCTTCTTGCTACCGGCTGCTTATTAACTGCCATTTCAAATAACCTCCTTTAAACTATACACGGCGCCTTTTTGGTGGGCGGCAGCCGTTATGAGGGATAGGAGTAACATCTTTAATAAGAGTAACCTGCAAGCCAACAGTTTCCAATGCTCTGATAGCGGATTCACGGCCTGCGCCCGGTCCCTTAACATAAACTTCAACAGTTTTTAAACCATGCTCCATTGCAGCCTTTGCAGCGGTTTCAGCAGCGGTTTGCGCAGCATAAGGAGTTGATTTCCTTGAGCCGCGGAAGCCCATTTCGCCGGCAGATGCCCATGAAATGGCGTTGCCCTGCATATCGGCAATAGTTACGATTGTGTTGTTGAAGGTTGACTGAATATGAACTGTACCACGCTCAATATTTTTCTTCTCACGACGTCTGTGTGAAGTTGTGGTCTTTTTAGTTGCCATACTGTTTGTTTCCTCCTACAATTATTTCTTCTTGTTAGCAATGGTCTTTTTAGGACCTTTTCTTGTGCGTGCATTGTTTTTAGAGGTTTGGCCTCTTACAGGAAGACCCTTCCTGTGGCGGATGCCCCTATAGCAACCGATTTCAATGAGCCTTTTAATATCAAAGGCAACATCTCTGCGAAGATCACCTTCAACGGTTAAATTCTGCTCAATGTAATCACGGATTTTAGAAACCTCATCCTCAGACAAATCTCTGCAACGAGTGTCAGGATTGATTCCTGTTGCTTCAACAATTTTTGTTGCGGTTGTTCTGCCTATACCGTAAATATAGGTAAGGCCGATTTCAACTCTTTTATCATTTGGTAAGTCAACACCTGAAATACGTGCCATTCTACAGTTTACCTCCGATTATTATTCAGGATTAGCCCTGACGCTGTTTATGCTTTGGATTTTCACAGATAACCATTACTTTTCCATTGCGCTTAATAACTTTGCACTTATCGCAAATTTTCTTTACAGAAGGTCTAACTTTCATTTGAATATCCTCCTTATTTTATTTCGAGCGCCATGTTATGCGACCTTTGGAAAGATCATATGGCGACATCTCAATTGTTACCTTATCACCGGGAAGAATGCGGATGTTGTTCATCCTGAGCTTTCCGCTGATATGTGCTAAAACGATATGCCCGTTTTTTAATTCAACCCTGAAGGTTGTGTTGGGCAATACCTCTACAACAGTACCTTCAACTTCTAACATATCTGACTTAGACATCAATATACCTCACTGATAAGATGTTAAATTTAACTGGAATCACATCACGGCGTAATCGCCCGCAATTGATTGAAGCTTTAGACTTTTGTTAAAATAACGGGGCCGTTATTTGTTATCGCGATGGTGTTTTCAAAATGCGCTGAAAGCTTGCCATCGGCAGTAACGACGGTCCATCCGTCTGAAAGCTGTTTTACCTTAAAGGTTCCCTGATTGATCATCGGTTCAATTGCCAATGTCATTCCGGGTAACAGTCTGATACCACGACCTTCGTGACCGAAGTTAGGTACGCTTGGATCCTCATGAAGCTCCTTGCCAACGCCGTGGCCGACGAAATCACGAACAACGCCATAGCCGCGTTCCTCACAATATGCCTGCACAGCGTGGCCGATATCGCCGATTCTGTTGCCGGGAACAGCCTGCTCAATGCCCTTGAAAAGAGCCTCTCGCGTGGTGTCCATCAGCCGCTGTGCTTCGGGAGAGCAAGTCCCTGCCGCAAAAGTGGCAGCATTATCGCCGTTATAGCCGTTTATTTTGGCGCCAAGATCAATGCTTACGATATCGCCCTCTTGAACGATTCGCTTTTTGCTTGGGATGCCATGGATAACTTCATTATTAATAGATATACATGCGGTAGCAGGAAAATCATATAAGCCCAGAAAATTCGGCTCTGCGCCTTGCTTTTTGATATAATCATAAGCAATTTTATCAATTTCCCATGTGGAAACGCCGGGCTTAACCGCTTCGCCTGCCACCATTAATGCTTCAGCAGAAATCTTGCAAGCATCCTTCATCAGCTCCAGCTCTCTGCTACTTTTAAGCACTACCATGTTAATCCTCCAAGGCTTTAAAGACGAGGGCAGTTGTGTCTGCAACCTCCTCCTGACCTTCAACAATAACAAGCTTGCCGAGATTAGCATAAAAATCCTTTAAAGGCTCTGTCATATTATGATACTCAACAAGTCTTTTTTGAACGGTTTCGGGAGCATCGTCCTTACGTTGAATAAGCTCGCCGCCGCAAGCATCGCAAACGCCTTCAACCTTGGGCTTTTTATAAAGCATGTGATAAGAATTTGCACACTTTGCACAAACGCGGCGACCTGACATTCTTGCAGTGATTTTCTCATCAGGAACTTCGATATCAACAACCTTGTCAATAACAACGCCTGCCTCCTCAAGCGCTTCTGCCTGAGGAATGGTTCTCGGAAAACCATCAAGAATGAATCCTTTTTTGCAATCCTCCTGCTGGAGTCTGTCCTTAATAATACCGATTACAACCTCATCAGGAACAAGGCCGCCGGCATCCATAAAGGATTTGGCCTTAAGGCCCATCTCTGTGCCGTCTTTTACGGCGGCACGGAGAATGTTGCCTGTTGAAATTGCCGGAATACCAAATTTCTCTACTATCTTTTCAGCCTGAGTGCCTTTGCCGGCACCCGGCGCACCGAGAAGAATAAGATTCATATAATACTCCTTTAATTTAAAACTTTAATTAATCAAGGAAGCCCTTATAATGACGCATCATCATCTGTGATTCAAGCTGACGAACCGTTTCAAGAGCAACACCGCACATAATGATGATT
>DCTO01000075.1:11588-11757 GCA_002329285.1 Ruminococcaceae bacterium UBA1438 | reverse complement strand
ATGTCCGCTCATTTAAACATCTCCGTTCGTTTTCAAAAAATCTGCAATAATTTTAACACATATATAATTATGTTTCAAGTATAAATTAAAAAAGGGAAGGCATTGCCTTCCCTTAAGTTTTGAATTATTTGAAGATTAAAGTAAGCCGTCCCAGGTGTCAACCTCTTTT
>DCTO01000075.1:0-11522 GCA_002329285.1 Ruminococcaceae bacterium UBA1438 | reverse complement strand
CCGCTGAATGGAACGTAGCCAACGGGAACAGGAATACCAACGTTAATACCAACCTGGCCGCCATCTGTATATCTTGCAAACTGGCGGGCATAATAACCGCTCTGGGTGTAGATAACGGAGCCGTTAGCATAGGGGTTAGCGTTCATGAGTTCAAGGCCCTCGTCAAAATCCTTAACTCTCTTAATGCAAAGCACGGGGCCGAAAACTTCCTCGTCGCCGATAGTCATTTCGGGAGTAACCTTATCAAATACGGTTGCGCCAACGAAATAGCCGTTTTCATAGCCTGCGGGAACCTCGGGATTGCGGCCGTCAACAACAAGCTCTGCGCCCTCGTCAATACCCTTCTGGATATCGGCAAGCACTTCCTTGTAATGCTTTTCGTATGTAATCGGGCCAAGGCGAGTGCTCTTATCCCAAGCGGGGCCGCAGTTAACTGATTTAATCTGCTTTTTAAGCTCTGCAACAAACTTGTCTGCAATGCTTTCCTGAACAACAACTGCGGAAAGAGCCATGCATCTCTGGCCTGCGCAGCCGAATGCGGAATTGATAACGCCTGCAACAGTTCTTTCAAGCGCACAGTCCTCAAGGATGAGGGCGTGGTTTTTAGCCTGGCAAAGAGCCTGGCAGCGCTTGCCGTTTGCAGCAGCCTTTTCATAAATCTTTAAGCCAACCGGAGTAGAGCCAACAAAGGTGATACCCTTAACGTCCGGATGCTCAAGAATTGTGTTAATCTCGTTTCTTGAGCAGGTTACAATATTAATAACACCGTCGGGAATACCTGCTTCCTTATAAAGCTCGCCGATTCTCATAGCGGTTCTCGGAGTGAGGGAAGCAGCCTTAAGTACCATTGTGTTACCGCAGGCAACGCAAACAGGTGCCATCCAGCCAAAAGGAATCATTGCCGGGAAATTAACGGGAACGATGCCTGCAAATACGCCAAGCGGCTCGCGATACTTAACGGTGTCAAATCCCGTTGAAGCGTCCATAAGGCTTTCGCCCATCATAAGAGAAGGCGCCTGAATTGCAAGCTCCGTGCCTTCCTGAGCCTTGCCTACGTCGCCCGCAGCCTCGTTCCAGGTTTTGCCGTTTTCTTCGCAAACAAGCATTGTAAGCTCGTCCATATGGTCAATAAGAAGCTGGCGGAGATTAAAAAGAATCTGCGCTCTCTTTCTTGCGGGAGTGTTTCTCCATGAGGGGTAAGCAGCCTTTGCGGCAGCAATTGCCTCCAGCACCTCGTCGTTGGTGCAGCAGGGAGCCTGACCCGTGATTTCGCCCGTTGAGGGGTTATGAAGGTCATACCAAACCTCTGTTTTGGACTCTTTGAATTCGCCGTTAACAAAATACTTAAGTCTTTCCATAAGTGTTAACACCTTTCTAAAAATTTTCAACGATATTTTATCACTATATAAAACTAAATTCAATAGGTTTATAAATTTTAGGTCTTAAAATCTATACAATCTTTACAATATTTTTGCCTCTGTTTTGTGCATAATTGAAAAAAGAAACCGCCTCCCGTTGTATTCAGGCTGCGGTTTCCCCGTGCTCCGCGTTAATTGACCGCAACTATCGCATAACGGGAGCATTAATAATATAAACCATTTTTTCGATAATTACAAGCAAATTAAAAAAAGTCTTGATTATTCGGTTGGGGTAATATATAATATCGCTTGTCAGTTCGCAAAATCCTGACGGGGCTTTTGCCCAAATCAAAACTACGGAGGAAAATTTAATATGAAAAACAAAAAGATTTCGGCAATCGTGCAAACCGCTGTTATTGCCGCAATGTATGCCGCGTTAACCTATGCGCAGAATCTGCTTTTGCCGGGCACAACCTCGGCGGCAGTTCAGTTTCGTGTGTCAGAGGCGCTTAATGTGCTGGCGTTCTTCACGCCTATGGCAATCCCCGGCTTAGCCCTTGGCTGTGTGCTTTCAAATCTTTATAACATCGGCTCCGGGCTTCCGCTGGATATGATTTTTGGCTCGCTGGCAACTCTCGGCAGCACCGCCTGCATTTATTTTTTGCGCAACGTTAAAATCAAAAGCTTTCCGCTTTTTGCAATGCTGATGCCCGCGCTGTGGAACGGAATCGTCGTTGGCTGGGAGATTGAATATTTTCTGATTGAAGGCGATTTCATCTTCTGGGATTTCCTGCTTCAGGGCGGCCTGGTTGCGCTTGGTGAGCTTGGCGTTATGCTGATTCTCGGCACGCTGCTTTACTATATGATATTGAAACGAAATCTTGATAAAAAGCTTTTTAATTAAATTAAACGCCGTTCTCGAAGGAACGGCGTTTTTCATTGTTAAAAAATGTTTTCAAGTTTAATCAGCGTGCTGTCATGAATCTGGGTAAGCTCGCTCTTTGCCTCAATCAGTGCCTCATCCGTTTCGTCAATATAATCGCTTTTTGAAAATTCAACCGCTTCGGCGACGGCAACCTCCGTGCCGTGCAAAATACTGTGGTCCGTTGTCAGCGCCGCCCAGTTGTGAATGTGCTCCCATTCCTTTTCAAGCTCCTTGCAAAGCGCTTCCTTATCCTTGCGGCTTTCGGCGGCAGTCGCTTTGTCTGCCGTGGCGATGATGGAGTGATAATCACGGTGCACCTCAAGCTGCTCAAAAAGGCAAAGCGCAACTGCCGCGCCCAAAAAGATTATTGAAAACCAGATTCTTTTCATTATTTGTCACTCCTTTTCGGAATTAAAAAGGTTTTGCCGTTATCATCAATCGTTAAAAGCAGGATTTCCTCCTGCTTTTTGTTTTCGCTCTGTAAAATCAGCTCAATCTCACTGCTTTTCATTTTCTCCTTGCCGAAGTATTCGCAAACTGGTTTGCCGTCAATGATAATCGCAATCGGGGTTGAAACCTCATTTGTGCCCAAGGAAAGCTGGCTCGGCGTCACAGGGCTTGCCTGTGCCTTCTTCAAAACGGAAACCGTGCCGTTTGTTTCAATCACGGCGTCCTGCACCTCTGAAATGTCAAATGCGTCCTTTTGCCGCAGGGAATCAAGCAAATCATCAACCGTGAAGCGAAGCCTTTTAAGCTGCTTTTCATCAAGCCTTCCGTTTTTAATAACAAAAATCGGCTTGCCCTCAACCGCGTTGCGAAACCAAAGGCTTTTCATTGAAATTGCGGATGCAAGAATTTCAAAAGAAACAAACACCAGCATCGGGATAAACATATTTGCAAGGGACATATTATTGTCCTCCAGCGGAAGAGTTGCCGTTTGCGAAACCAAAATGGTTATCACAAGTTCGTGCGGATTAAGCTCGCCAATTTGCCGCTTGCCCATAATCTTTGTTGCAAGAATAACCGAAATGTAAATAATCAGGGATCTTATAAATAAACTTCCCACAAAATCACCTCGCTATATTTTTTGCATAACCGCCGTTTTTATTGCAAAAAATATAATAAAAATTTGGTGGTTTTATGAGCAAGGTTTATTCCTCTGTAACAGATAATAAAAACAGGCTTTCGGCTGATTATTCCGATTGCTCCGATTTCCTTTTGCGCGAATGCGAAATCTGCGGCACTCCGGCAATTGTCTGCGTGCTTGACGGAATGATTAATTCTCTCCAGCTTTCGCAGATGATAATGCGCCCCATTCTTAGCTTCAGGGGCGAATATGAAACCGGGGCTCAGCTGTTTTCCCTGCTTCAAAGCAGCGTTCTCAGCTCTCTTGAATTGAGCGTTCATCAGGAATTTGAGCAGGCCCATTTTTATCTCTCCTCCGGCTTTGCAATCCTGTTTGTTGATGGCGTTTCCCGCTTTCTTGCCCTCGGCATTCAGGGCTTTGAAAAAAGGGGGATTGATGAGCCGAATAATGAGGCAAACATTAAAGGCGCAAAGGAATGCTTCACGGAAACGCTTAATGATAACAAAGCCCTGCTTCACAGGCGGATTAAATCTCCGAAACTGAAGCTGAAGCAGCTTGCGGTTGGCAGTCAGGCTCAAACGGCGGTTGCTCTTGCATATATTGATGGCTATGCTGATAAAACTCTTGTTGATGCGGTTGAGCGCAGGATTAAAAGCGCGCCGATAAATGTGCTCCAGGATTATGGTGAGCTTGTCCCGTTTTTGGACACGAAGATTAAATCAAATTTCTCCGCAACGGGAAACACTGAGCGTCCCGATGTGCTCTGCTCAAAGCTGCTTGAGGGCAGGGTGGGCGTTCTGGTTGACGGCTCTCCCTTTGCAATTTATGTGCCCTGCCTTTTTATGGATAATTTTTCAACCGTTGATGATTATGATAATAATGTTATTTTTGCAACGCTTAACAGGCTTTTGAAATATTTTTCCTTTGTGATTTCCGCAATTTTTCCGGGTTTTTATGTTGCAACGGGCACCTTTCATCAGGAATTAATTCCAACTTCGCTGATGTTTTCAATCGCTTCTGCGGAGGCAACAACTCCGTTTTCCTTAATGCAGGAGGCGATTATGATTTTAATTCTCTATGAGATTATGAGGGAGGCAGGTCTGCGCCTTCCAAAGGCAATCGGCCATGCGGTTTCTATAATTGGCGCGCTTGTCATCGGCGATGCAATTGTTAACGCCGGCCTTGTCGGAACGCCGATGCTGGTGGTTATCGCGGTAACGGCGATTGCTTCTTATGTGATTTATCCGCTTTACGAAAGTGTTGCGGTCCTGCGGCTGGCGTTTGTCATCCTGGGCGGCACGGGCGGAATTTACGGCATTGTTCTCGGGCTCTGCCTCATCTGCATAAATATTTGCGCAATTAATCCTTACGGTGTGCCGTTTTCCTCTCCGATTTCTCCCTTTGATAAAAAGAGCTTCGGCGATGTTTTTGTCCGTCAAAGCTGGAAATCAATATTAAAGCGCAAAATCAGAATTCAGAATTTAAGGGGTGCCGTCACTGATGAAATATAAACAGGGAATGGTTGCGCCCGTTAATCTTTTTTATATGCTTTTTGTTTCAAGAACGCTTGTGGTTTTCACAGTCTGCTCCTCGGTTCTCGGCGGGAATTACAGCATGGATCTCATAATCAGCCTTTTTGCTGCGGCTGTTCTCGTTCTGTTGTTTTCTGTGCCGTTTTTAGTAATGCTTCGGCAGGGGAAAAACATTGTTGAAAACAAGGCGCTTTCCCGTCTTTATGCGCTTTATTTTTTCTTTGCGGGTGCAATCGGGCTTTCGCGCTTCGTGCTTTTTTCCTCGTCAAGGCTCGGGCATGCGGAAAATCCTTTGCTTCTTTCAGCCGTGGTTATATGCGCCTGTGCTTATGCCGCAACGCTTGGGATTGAGGCAATTTCACGCTTCTGCTCAATGGTATTTTTCGTTATGTTCGGCGGCAGTCTTTTGGCGGTTGTTTTCAGCATTAATGATATGTCGCCGCTGAATTTCTTTCCGCTTATTCAGAATGATGCCGGGCAGATTGCAAACACTACTCTGTTTGCGGTAACCGCCACAAGCGAGGTTATGCTGCTGCCGGTGCTTGCGCCGAAAATCAACGGTAAAATCGTTCTTCCGTATTGCTTAACGGCGGTTGCTTCGCTTGCTTCAATTATTTTAACCGTTGCAACGGTAATCGGCGTGCTCGGCAGCCTGGCAAGCGTCGTTGAGCATCCGCTCGGAGTGCTTTATCAGATCATGAAATTTGCCTCAACGGAGCGACTTGATTCGCTTTTCACGGCATATTGGATTTTTGCAATTTTTTTCAAAACCGCTCTTTATCTTTATGCGGCGGCGCAGTGCGTCAAAGCGGGCTCTCAAAAGAAAAATGCCGCCGTCAGCGCAATCGGAATATTTATTGCGGTTCTGATTATTCTTAAAGCACAGGTTATAACCGGCGGCAGACTTGCGGCTTCGGTTGTGATTTTTCTGCTTTATTCGGTAGTTATTCCCGTGCTTTACACAGCTTTTTCAAAAAGGAAGAATGGCATTGAACGTTATTTTCAAGGTTAAAATCGGCTCGGCGCTTAAGCTTATTACAGTGTTGCTCTTAACAGCTTGCCTTATTAGTGGTTGCGCTAAAACTGAGCATCTGAGCGATATCAGTATTGTTGAGGGTATGAGCATAGATCACACGGAAAAAGGCTTTGAAATAACCGTTCAAACCCTTAATCTTGCAAAGAGCGGCAGTATCAGCGAAGGAATTTCAGGCAATGTCACAATGAATATCAGCGGGCAGGGTGAGAATATTTCCCGGGCAATAGATAATGCGGCGGAGGGGCTTTCAAAAAAAACTTTTCTTTGGGCAAAACAGAATTGTTGTTTTCGGAAGCGCAATCAGTGAAGATGAGCGCGAGGCTTGCATTGATTATTTTATCCGCAGCAATAATTCGCAGCCCGATGTTGCGCTCTGCCTTGCAGACGGAGATCCGAAAAAGGTGCTTGAAAATGAAGAGCATGATGCTCTTGTTCCTGCCCGTGCGCTTTCAACGATGCTGAAAAACGGGCAGGAAAACGGCTTTGCCGCTTATGTCACGGCAGGGGAGCTTTCAAATCTCTATCTTGATGAAACCTCTGATTTTTATTTGCCTGTGGTTGAGGTTGAGGGGGATAACACTTATTCAAGCAAAACTGCGCTTTATGACGGAGCACGCCTTGCAGCCGTTCTTGATAAAGAGGAAACCCTCGGCTTTCTGATTATGAAAAACAAGGTGAGCGGTGGAATGCTCACCGTTGATGATGAACGCATCGGAAAAGTTTCCCTTGAAATAGTTGCCTCCCATGCAATAACCAAGGCGGAGTTAAACGGAAAAACTCCCGTTTTTTCTGCCAATATCAGCTTAAATCTAATTGTTAATGAGATTGAAAACGGAGCCGAGCTTGATGTAACAAATTCCGATATTATCCGTGTTGAAAAGGAAGCGCAGGCAGAGATTGAGGATTATTGCCGCCGTGCCTTTGATGCCTGTGTTCAAAACAGCAGTGATGCTCTGCGCATTGGCAAGCATATTGCAAGGCACAGCAATTCACAGTTTCAGCAAATAAAATCCGATTGGAAATCCCTGCTTCCGAAAACAGAGGCAAAAATTACGGTTAAATGCGAATGTACGAAGGTTAACGATAATTCAAAGGTTTAAGCCTGTTCCAACCGGGCTTTTGCTTTCATTTAAAACTAAAACGGGTTAAGGTCGGCGCCTTAACCCGTTTTGCTATTTATTCTTCATTGAAAATCGTTGCAAGCTCGCTTTGGCTTGCCGCCTCCTTTTNNATCGCCGGCACTGCAAGCGTCAGCACAAACAGAATGCAGAATATAATCGCCGCCCTTTTCATTTTAACCCCCCTTTGTTTATAAATCTTGACTTTATATATATTTATGAGTTATAATATATTATTAATCTGGAGCAATATATGCTTTTGAAAATTATTATCAGTTATTTGTTAGGAGAGATGAAATGCCTTCAAAATATATTTCACCGATTTCTATGGATGCCCTTTCAAGCTTATGCGGCGAGCTTGGTAAAAATAACTCAATCAAAAAAAGCGATTTCGGGCGCTATCAGGTTAAGCGCGGCCTCAGAAATGAGGATGGCACCGGCGTTATGGCCGGCCTCACCAGAATCTGCTCTGTTGAGGGCTATTATATTCTTGATGGTGAAAAGGTTGCCAAGGAGGGCAAGCTTTCTTACCGCGGGTATGATATAAAGGATATTATCGAAAGCTGCGTTGAGCAGAATCGCTTTGGCTTTGAGGAAATTATCTGGCTTCTTCTTTTCGGAAATCTGCCTAATGAGGGGCAGCTGCAATCGCTTTATGAGGTTATTGATGCATGCAGAACTTTGCCCGATGATTTCATTGAGGATATGATTATTAAAAACCCCTCAAAGGATATTATGAATAAGATGGCTAGGTCAATTATGTGCCTTTATTCTTATGATGAAAATCCGGATGATATTGCCATTCCCAATGTTCTGCGCCAAAGCCTGCAGCTTATTGCGCAGGTGCCAACTATTATGAACACGGCTTATCAGGTTAAGCGCAGGGCGTTTTACGGAAAATCAATGTATCTCCATCCGATTGTGTCAGGCCTTTCAACTGCGGAATATATCCTCCGCCAAACAAGGAATGATAAAAAGTTTTCGGATGAGGAGGCAAAGCTGCTTGATATTATGCTTATGCTTCATGCGGATCATGGCGGCGGTAACAATTCAACCTTTGCAACAAGGGTTTTAACCTCCAGCGGAACTGATACATATTCCNNTCAGCCATCACAGCCGGCTTCGGCTCTCTTAAAGGTCCACGCCATGGCGGTGCAAACATCAAAACCACCGCAATGATGAATGAGATTCTTGCAAACGTTGCGGATCCCACCGATGAGGGGCAGATAAAGGATTATCTTGTTAAGATTCTCAATAAAGAAGCAGGGGATGGCCTTGGCCTGATTTACGGCATGGGCCACGCGGTTTACACCCTTTCAGATCCCCGTGCGGTTATTCTCAAAAAGAATGCAAGGGAGCTTGCCTGCAAGGCGGGCTATGAAAAGGAATTTAAAACCCTTGAAAATATTGAAAAGGTAACTCCGGAGCTGCTCCGCGAAATCAGGGGCATTGAAAAGGATGTCTGCGCAAACGTTGATCTTTATTCCGGCCTTTGCTATAAGGTGCTTCGCATTCCGGAGGATTTATACACTCCGCTTTTCGCCGGCGCAAGAATAGTCGGCTGGAGCGCGCACAGGCTTGAGGAGCTCACCACCAGCAGCAGAATTATTCGCCCTGCTTATAAGAGCGTCTCTCAAAAAAGGGAATATGTTTCAATTGATAAAAGATAATTAACTTGCTTAACGGAGAAGGAAAATGGCAGAAAAAAACAAAAAAACAATATATTATTCTGCCTTGCTTCTTTGTGTTGCGGCGGTTGTGCTCAGATGCTTTCAGTTTTTTAAGCAAACAAATCTGCAATCAGGGCGGTTAAACAGCACAGGCTCCGTCTTATCCGTAATAATATTTGCATTGATAATCGGCTTTGCAATCCTCTCTTTTATGCTCACGGCAAGTGAAGGGCAAAGCCTGTTTTCGGATAATAAAAGCAGCACTGCACGCCTTTTTATGGTGCTTTCGGGAATGGCGCTGTTTTATGATTTCGTGCGCCAGTGTCTGAATGACTATGCTTATTTCACAAAAACCACTTATATTAAGTGGAATTATGTTATTCCGCTTTCGCTTTTCGGGCTTTTTGCGCTTGCAAGCAGTATGTATTTTTTTGCGCTTGCCTTTCTTTCTTCCGGCAAGGGTTATGATTTAAAGCGCGTTCATTTGCTGCATTATTTGCCTTTGTTTTGGGCGGTTTGCGGGTTATTGACAAATATGAGCGTGCTTGAGGATCTGCGCGATGTGCAGCAGGCGATATATAAATCAGCCGCGCTTGCTTTTGCAATGCTGTTTTTTGCGGTTTATGCCGCCGCATTTTCACAACCGAGTCTGTATAAGCGGCTTTTCATCGGCTTCGGCTTATCCTATGCGTTTATTGCCGCTGTTTATTCCGTGCCGGAGCTTTTGGGCCTTGCCCTCGGGGCTTACAGCCTTAATTCCGTTTATTTTGCCGGCACCTTTTTGCTCACAGGGGCTTTTGCTTTTGCAGCCTCTGGCGAACTGCTTTTTGAAAGAAAATAATCGGCTGATAATACAAAATGGATAAAATGATTATCCAATTTGTAAATTTTGTTTTAATTAATTTCCAAACGGCTTTATGTTTTTGCTGATATAGTGTAAAATGATGTTCGTATATTTTAATAGGTTTTCTTCGTGATCTTGGAGTATGCACATATCAGATTATTAGAAAGAGTGATTTTAATGAAGCTTATCATTGCAATATTATCAAACAAGGATGTTCAGAACGTTCTTGATGCTTTAAGTAAAAACGGTTTTTCCGCAACAAAGGTTTCAACAAACGGCACTTTTCTTGAGGGCGGGCATTCCAGCCTTTTTATCGGCGTTGATGAGGCAAAGCTCGATGAGGCGTTTGAGGTTATTAAGGGCGCCGCATCAAAGCGCGTTGTTCGCAGCTACGGCGTTCAGAGCACCTTAACGGGCACTTTGCTTAAACAGCCTGTTGATGTTGAGGAATATGGCGGCGTTGCGTTCGTTCTTGATGTTGAGGATTTTATAAAGTTTTAGTTATGAATTTCAGGTTTTTTCTCGGAAATGAAAAGATTAAAGAGCAGCTTTCCTTCCTGTTAAGCTCTGCGCATTTTCCCCATGCCTTAATTCTGGAAGGGGAGGGGGGCATCGGCAAGCGAACCCTTGCCCGTGAGCTTGCGGCTTATCTTGTTTGCCGCAGTGAGGGGGAAAAGCCCTGCTATGAATGCGCCCAGTGCAGAAAAGCGCTTAAAGGCGTTCATCCCGATATTTTTGAGCACAGCGCCACAGGCGGCGCGCGTTCCTTTCACATTGACGTTGTACGCGATATTATAAGCGATATTTATATGCCGCCAAATGAGGCGGAGTATAAAATATACATTTTGGGCAATGCTCACTGTATGAATGAAAATGCGCAGAATGCATTGTTAAAGGTGCTTGAGGAGCCGCCTGCTTATGCAGTATTTATCTTAACCGCCGCAAGGAAATCAATGCTGCTTGAAACCGTGCTTTCCCGCGCGGTAACAATCACGCTTTCGGGCGTTGAGCCAAGAATCGGCGCTCAGTTGATTTCAGAGAGAAATCCTCAAATTGATTATGATGCTGCCTTTGAAGCGGTTTCTGCCTTCGGCGGAAATATCGGCAAGGCATCTGAAAGCCTTGAGGGCGGTAAGATGGAAATGCTTGCTCAGCAGGTTAACTCCATTGCTGATGCGCTTTTTGCGGATAATGAATATCAGATGCTGAAGATTGTAAGCGAGCTTGGAACACAGCGCCGTGAAATCATGGTTGTTTTAAATCTGCTCAAAACAGTTTTCCGTGATGCGCTTATGCAAAGGGATGTGCTTTCCGGGCAGGCAGAGATTGTTGAGCGCCTTTCACAGGGCTTCACAAAAGCAAGGCTGCTTGCGCTTTGCGAGGCGGTGCAGTCCCTTATTGATATGTCAGATAAAAATGCAAATTCATCCCTACTTGCAACAAGAATTTCTTATGAATTAATGCGTGCGGCAGGAAGATAAAATATAAATTGGATTTTTCGGAGGATTGAGATGACAGAAATTATTTCCGTCAGATTTAAGGATACGGGTAAGGCGTATTACTTTGCGCCAAACGGTTTGAAATTCAAAAGGGGCAATTATGTAGTCGTTGAAACCGCACGCGGAATAGAGTGCGGCAAGATTGCCGACGGCAATAAAATGGTTGATGACGACGAAATATCATCCCCTTTAAAGCCCGCTTTAAGAGCGGCAACCCCAAGGGATTTGCAAATTCTTGAGGAGAATAAAAGAAAAGAGCTTGAGGCTTATGAAACCTGCCTTCGCAAAATTGAGGAGCATAAGCTGGAAATGAGCCTTTCGGACGTTGAATTTGCTTTTGACGGCACAAAGGTTATTTTCTACTTCACTGCTGACGGCAGGGTGGATTTCAGAGAGCTGGTCAAGGACCTTGCCGGCGTGTTCAAAACCCGCATCGAGCTTCGGCAGATCGGC